>JAWUVT010000141.1:0-19391 GCA_034112225.1 Flavobacteriales bacterium
CGTGAACAGTCACTCAATTTTGTACTTTTACGGCCAATACAAACATTTAATATGGAAGGGAGAATTTTAGTTATTGGATCGTCTGGTCAGATTGGAACAGAGTTAGTGGAGGAATTAAGAAAGAAAAATGGCAACGAGAACGTTATTGCGTCAGACATTAGAGCGTCACAGATTGACCATACAGGGCCTTTCGAAACATTAGATATTCTAAACAAGGTTCAATTGGTTAAGATCGTTGAAAAATACAACATTAAACAAATCTATTTATTAGCAGCGCTTCTTTCTGCTACAGCAGAAAAAAACCCAGCTTTTGGATGGGAATTAAATATGAATAGCCTTTTTAATGTCTTAGAAATTGCCAAAGAAGGGCTAATTGATAAAATATTTTGGCCCAGCACTATTGCTGTTTTTGGACCAACAACTCCTAAACAAAACACACCACAATACACTCTAATGGAACCAACTACTGTATATGGCATCAGTAAACAAGCAGGTGAACGTTGGTGCGAATATTATCATAAAAGATATGGCGTTGATGTTAGAAGCATTCGTTACCCTGGATTAATTGGTTATAAATCTAAACCAGGAGGAGGTACAACTGATTATGCTGTAGATATTTTCTACCAAGCGTTATCAACAGAAAAATACGAATGCTTTCTTTCTGAAGAAACCACCTTGCCCATGATGTATATGGGAGATGCAATAAAAGCAACCATAGGAATTATGGATGCTGAAAAAAGTACCGTTAAAATAAGATCTAGTTATAACATCTCAGGAATGAGTTTTTCACCCAAAGAAATAACTCAAGAAATTAAAAAATCTATACCCAATTTTAAAATCTCCTATTCACCTGACGACCGACAGGAGATTGCCAATTCCTGGCCACAATCAATTAATGACCAAAATGCAACTAAAGATTGGGGGTGGAAACCAGATGTCAGCTTGAGTAAGCTGACAAATATCATGATTAAAAATTTAAAACCACTCACTAGACCATATAAAATAGGGTAAAATCAGCATTTTCAGAATTACAACTCGTGCAGAAAAAATAAACTTTAATCGAGTTAAAACTACTTTTAGGCTAATTCTTATGAAACAATATATAATCTTTACTTATATTTATTGTTTAAACGAACGATTAACTCATCAGGATTAAGCAGAATGAAAAAGATACTTTACATATTTATTCCAATTCTTATTTGCAGTATTAGTCATGCACAGAGTGTTACTAATTATGAAATTATAGATGAGGACACCGTTAATGTAGTAGATGATAACAATTTAAAACAAGGATTCTGGAAAATTTTTGGAAAAATGAGAAGAGTTCCTGGATATGAACCTGATCAAATCATTGAGCAAGGGGAATATGGAAACAGTAGAAAGCAGGGGATTTGGACAAAATTTTTCGCCTCAGGAAAAACAAAAAGTGAAATTGAATATCAAAATAGTCGGCCTAATGGTGCTTACCGAACTTATTTCGAAAACGGTCAAATAGAAGAAGAAGGCAGCTGGAAAAACAATCGGAATACTTCAGCGTTTAAACGTTATTATGAAAACGGTCAAGTTTCACAAGATTTTGCATTCAGTTCTTCCGGAAAAAGAGATGGAAAACAAACTTACTTCTATGAGAATGGTCAAGTAATGATTGAAGCAGATATTGCTGCTGGAAAAGAAGAATTTGTGAAAGAATATTATGAAGATGGATCTGTTAAATCAGAAAAAAGTTTTGTGGATGGAAAATTAGATGTAGCCAACACTAAGGTTTATGAATCTAAATCTCCGGTAGAAGACCGAGATGCTAAAGAATTAGAAAAGGCACCCATTGAAATTGTGAGAATTGAAGAATCAGAAAAATCAAATACTGGTGCATTTAATGGGGAAGGTCAACACAAAATGTACAATGGTAATCGAGAAATTTCGAAAGATGGATTCTTTAAAGATTATCGTTTGATGGACGGACTTCACTACCAATATGATGCAAACGGAATTTTAATCAAAGTAAAAAGATACAAAGAAGGAAGATACATAGGCAATGCTCCACTTCCAAAAAACTAACCGCCATTAACCCTTAAATTAAACCCAGTTTTGAACTATCAAAACTGGGTTTTTCAGTAAATAAACTACTATTTTTACATTCTAACTTTTCAGAAAAATGTCAAAAAAATCCAGTTTACATATTTACAATAGTATTTCTAGAAAAAAGGAAGTTTTCGAACCTCTAAACCCTCCTTTTGTTGGTCTTTATGTATGCGGGCCAACAGTTTATAGTGATGTACATTTAGGTAATGTTAGGTCATTTTTAACTTTTGATGTGGTTTATAGATACCTTACTTATTTAGGGTACAATGTTAGATATGTGAGAAACATTACAGATGTTGGTCACTTAATTAACGACAGCGATGAAGGAGATGATAAAATTGAGAAACGTGCTCGTTTAGAAAAAATTGAGCCCATGGAAATTGTTCAAAAATATACCAACGGATTTCATCATACCGCCAACCAATTTAATTTGATCCCTCCAAGCATTGAACCTACTGCTACTGGGCATATCGTTGAACAAATAGAAATGATTCAAAGAATCATCAATAATGGATTTGCCTATGCAGTAAATGGCTCTGTTTATTTTGATGTTCAAAAATATGCTGTAAATCATAATTATGGAGAACTATCTGGAAGAAAGTTAGAGGACCAGCTGGAACAAAGTCGTGAGAATTTAGCTGGCGGTAAAGAAAAAAAATATTTTGCTGATTTTGCAATTTGGAAAAATGCAGCCCCAGAAACCATCATGAAATGGGATTCTCCTTGGGGAATTGGAGTGCCTGGTTGGCATTTAGAATGTTCTGTAATGAGTACAAAATATTTAGGTCAAAAATTTGATATTCATGGGGGTGGAATGGATTTAAAATTCCCTCATCACGAATGTGAAATCGCTCAATCCGTTGGTGCTGATGGCGAAAATCCGGTAAAATACTGGATGCATGGAAACATGTTGACCGTTAACGGAACTAAAATGAGTAAGTCTTTAGGCAACTCCTTTTTACCCCATGAATTAATTTCTGGAGATCATCCACTGCTAGAAAAAGGCTACACTCCTATGACTGTTCGCTTCTTCTTTTTACAAGCCAACTACAAAAGCACCGTAGACTTCTCCAATGAAGCCTTACAGGGTGCAGAAAAAGGTTTAAACAGATTAATAAAAGGAATAGAAACGCTAGAACAACTAAGCGCCTCTAGCGTTTCAAGCATTGATGTTCAGGGACTTATTGCTAAATGTACCCAAAGTTTAAATGACGACTTTAATACGCCAACTACAATCGCTCATTTATTTGACGGTGTTAAAATCATTAACTCGCTTAATGATGGAAAAGAAAGTATTGTTGCTTCCGATTTAAAAGAACTGCAAAAACATTACCATTCATTTGTATTCGACATTTTAGGTTTAAGCTCTGAAAAAATTGAGTCTGCCAATGATGAATTACCTAAAGATTTGATGGAAATCATCATTCAGCTAAGAAACCAGTCTAAAGAAAATAAAGATTGGACTACAGCAGATTTAATTCGTGATGAATTGAAAAAATTAAACATCTCAATCAAAGACAGCAAAGATTCATCTAGTTGGAATTTTGAAACAGGAAACTCTTGAGCTAACGATTAAGTCTCTCAATCGAGATAAACGGAACTTATTTTACAAAATGACAACAATTCAACACCTTAAAGATCAATCCATCCTAATCGTTATGCTCATGCTAGTCATTAGCTGTGGAACTGATAACGAGTCAAAGAAATTAAGTAAAACAACAACAACCCTAGTAAATCCTCAACCAAAAGTGGAAAAACCTAATTTTGATGGAGACTCTGCTTATCTTTACGTACAACAACAAGTAGATTTTGGTCCAAGATTTCCAAATAATAAAGCACATGGAAAGTGTGCCCTCTTCCTAGAAAAAAAATTAAAATCTTTTGGTCTTCAAACCATAACACAAAAAGGTACCGCAACAACCTTTAACAATAAAACGATTACTATAAAAAATATCATTGGAGCTTACAATCCTGAAGTAAAAAAGAGAATACTTTTATTTGCTCATTGGGATTCTCGACCTTTTGCAGATCAAGACTCTAAGAATATGACCCAACCGATATTAGGGGCTAATGATGGCGCAAGTGGTGTAGGCATTTTAATTGAAGTGGCAAGACAATTATCAATTACCCAACCGAAAATTGGTGTTGATATTATCTTTTTTGATGCAGAAGATTATGGACAACCACCAGGTATGCATACGAATATTGCGGAAACGTATTGTTTAGGATCTCAATATTGGGCTAAAAACCTACACCAAGAAAATTATACTGCAGAATTCGGCATATTACTCGATATGGTTGGAAATTCATCCCCTTACTTTACTCAAGAAAGTATTTCTATGCGTTATGCACCAACAGTTGTTCAAAAAGTATGGAATAATGCAAGTCAATTAGGCTATAATGCAAACTTTGTCAATCAACGGACTACATTCGTAGGAACAGATGATCATCAATTTGTAAACTCAATTGCAGGAATTCCAAGTATTGACATTATTCATTATGAAAGGACTTCAGGAAATTTTCATTCCTCATGGCACACACACAATGATAATATGAGTGTAATTGATAAAAAAAGTCTTTCGCTCGTTGGTGAGGTTTTATTACACACGATTTACCAAGAACAATAAATATTTTAAATATGTTAGCCACAAGATTGTGGTATTTAATATTTATATAATATATTTGTGGATTATATAATAATAAATTTAAAAAAATGAAGAAAATCTTATCAATGTTAATGGTTGCAGCTGTATTTAGTTTAGTTGCTTGTGGACCAGCAGAAAAAGCGGAAGTTGTTACTGAAGAAGTTGTTACTGAAGAAGTTGCTACAGAAGAAGTTGCTACAGAGGAAGTTGTTACTGAATTAGCTGAGCACGTTTGTGCTGACAAATGTACTGAAGAAGCTTGTCACTATGCTTGTGGAGAAAAAGGACACGAATGTTCTGATGCTTGTCACGCAACTGAAGAAGCTACAGAAGAGCATGTTCATACAGAAGGAGAAGAACACTCACATTAAGAATAAAAACACGTAAATAATCAATAACAATTATAAAATGAAAAAAATTTCAACAATGTTGATGGTTGCTAGTATCTTTAGTTTAGTTGCTTGTGGTTCATCAGAAGGAGATCACGCAGCAGATCAAGCTGAAGCTAATGAAATAGCAATAGAAATGGAAGAAGCAATGGAAGAAGTAATGGAAGTTGCTACTGAAGAAGTTGCTACTGAAGAAGTTGCTACTGAAGAAGTTGCTACTGAAGAGGTTGCTCACTAGTCATTCTTTAAAATTAAAAAAAGGTTCAACGATGTTGAACCTTTTTTTATGCCTTATTTTTTTTACAACACTTCTGCTACTACAAAAGTGCTTCCCCCAACAAATACAACATCCTCATTTGTTGCCTTTTGCTTCGCCCTATTCAAAGCATCTTCTACTGAGTTACACAACACTCCTTTTAGTCCTTTATCTTGGGCTAAATCGCCTAATTCAGCAACAGCTAATGCTCTAGGAATATTGGCTTGACAATAATAGTAATGAGCGTGTTTAGGCAATAGTGCCAGCACAGAAGTTATCGATTTGTCATTAACGGCTCCAAAAACAATGTGCAACTCTTTGCACTCAATTTGCGCTAATTGTTTGACTACTTCAGTAATACCTTGTTCATTATGTCCTGTATCCGCTATAATTAAAGGAGATTCTCCTAAGATTTGCCACCTCCCCAATAAACCGGTATTTGCAACCACAGCAGACATCCCTTTCGCAATGTGTCGATCCGAAATCGCCCAATTTCCTTGGTTCAGAATCTGAATTGTAGCTAAACATGTTTTTAAATTCTTCTGCTGATAAATTCCTTTTAAATCAGTCATAAAATTTGAATCCTTTAAGAGATCTGCAAAAATTATTCTAGCATTAACCGCATCGGCTTTAGCAATAAAAACAGCTGTTGTTTGTTCTTGAGTTTCACCAATTACAACAGGAATATTTTTTTTTATGATGCCTGCTTTTTCTGCAGCAATCTTTTCTAATGTTTCGCCTAAAAACTGAGTATGATCTATGCCTATGTTGGTAATTACACTCACTTCAGGAGTTATCACATTGGTAGAGTCTAATCTTCCTCCTAAGCCTGTTTCAATAATCGCAATATCAACTTGTTGGTTCGCAAAATAATCAAATGCTAAACCAACAGTCCATTCAAAAAAAGACAAATTAATGGCCTCAAATTTTGCTTGATGAAGGGTGACAAATTTAATTACCTCTGCTTCAGAAATCATTTCCCCATTGATCTTTACTCTTTCCCTAAAATCTTTTAAATGTGGAGAAGTATATAGGCCAACTTTATATCCGGCTTCTTGCAGAACAGAAGCTAACATATGTGAAGTAGATCCTTTCCCATTCGTTCCTGCAACATGAACAGCTTTAAATTTGCATTCAGGATTCGCTAACAAACCCATTAACAAATGAGTATTGGATAAATCTATTTTATAAGCAGCCTTACCAATTCGCTGATACATTGGCAATTGACTAAATAAATACGATAAAACTTCTTGGTAGTTCATAGTAAATGATTCATAAATTAAAAACTCATCAAATGAAAGAAGTCCTCTGATGAGTTTTTAATTTATTTAGTTAAGGATAAAAACAAAGGTCATTGTTCCTTTTTGCTCGAATGGTGCGCTATCATCTTTCTTAAATTTTGCCTTATAAGCGGCTTCTTCAGCTTTCTTTTGGAGGATTGAATTCGTGGTTGTAGAACCTCTCGCTCCAGTTTTAGCCCTTACTACTGTTCCTGCTCTATTTACCCAAATATCTACCACGACTTTTCCATCTTCTTGAGTTGGATTTTCTGGCTTTTTAAAACTCACTTCACCTCTACTTCCTAAATCAAAACCAATCCCGTTACCTACAGAAGTACTCGTTCCATTACTAATCACATCTCCACTAGGATCTCCGTCATCTCCATCACCTTCATTTTCTCCTTGATTCGTAGAGCTTTCAGAATTAATAGCAGGATTATTTGCACTATCAAAAGCATCTAGTAACTTTTGATCCACCACCTGTTCTTCTATGGGTTCAGGTATTGGTTCAACCTCTTCAGGAACTGGAGAAGAGATTACCTCAATAGCTTCTACACTTTCTTGAGTAAGTACATTTTCTTCTGCAGCAGTAATTTCTGTAGAAGTAACACTTTCTGATGCTGCACTAACTGGTTCGGTAGGTTGCTCCTCTCCCTCTCCATTATCGCTGGTCCCAAAATTAATCAGCATAGCGCCTTCATTTTCTGGCGGAGGAACTTGATAGGGCATTCCGAAAGACATAAATAACAGCAGCAACAACAAATGAACCGTAACAGTTCCTATTAATGCTTTTCTACTATTTATTTCTTTTATGATTTCCATTTATCAATAGATGCTTAAAAAAAGCATTTGCATAAATTAGTTGGGAGATGTTGCTAAAACTAGCTTTAATTGATGCCTGTTCGCAATGTCCATAATTACTACTACATTTTCTATAGGAACTGATTTATCCGCTTTTAAAATAATTCCTGCATCCTCTTTCCCTTCAACCAAAGCGATCAACTGTTGTTCAATATTTTGTACTTCAACTTGATTTTCATTCACATGATAGGTTAAATCTGCACGGATACTTACACTTACCGTCTGCGGCCTTGGCTTGGGGTTAGAACTAGCTTGGGGCAACATTACATCTAAAGAGTTTGGACTAATTAAAGTGGAAGCAATGATGAAAAAAATCAACAATAAAAACACAATGTCGGTCATGCTCGACATGTTAAAATTGGTAGTTACTTTATTTTTAGATCGTATTGCCATTACACTGCAGGTTCATGTAAAATGTCTAAAAACTCAACTGTTCTTGCTTCCATAACAAATACAATTTTTTCTACTCTTGCTACTAATGTATTGTAACCTACATAAGCAATAATTCCAACAATTAGACCTGCAACGGTAGTTACCATCGCTGTAAAAATACCATCCGATAAGGTTTGTAAATCTACACCACCACCACCCGCAGCCATTTTATGAAAAACTAAAATCATTCCAATTACAGTTCCTAAAAACCCAATCATTGGTGCTGCACCAGATATGGTCGCTAATGTAGAAAGGTTATTCTCTAATTTATTTAATTCAATCTTTCCTGTATTTTCTACAGCTGTTCCAATATCACTTAAAGGTTTTCCTATTCTACTTACCCCTTTCTCTATCATTTTAGCGATGGGTGAAGCATTAGAATTACAAAGGGCTTTCGCAGCATCAATTTTACCCTCCAAAATATGGTCTTTGATTTGATTCATAAAGTTTGAATCTTCTTTACTTGCCTTTTTAATCACTAAAAATCGCTCTATAATGATATAAACTGCTAAGATGGAAAGAATCAATAAGGTAAACATAATGATAGCGCCACCTGTTCCTCCTGAGCTAACCAATTGCCACACTGTAAGTGTTTTTTCTTCTGGAACAATTGCCTCTACCACCTCAACTAAAGGGGTATCTCCTGCAACAGTCATTTGTAATAAAAAATTCTTAAACATATCTCTAATTTTATGTCAATACGAAGCTAAAATACGACTATAGCTTTCTTTCTTCTAAAAGTAATATTCGAATTGTAAACAGTAATATGTTAGCTTTTATTGTGCAGAGTGAATAATAGCCTTCAATGCTTTAAAAAAAAGGATGTTGAAGAGTAAGGAGATCGGCCTTCCAATAAAAATAACTATTTCAGCAGGTACATTTTTCCAAATCCTTTTTTAAAGTATCCATCTGCTGCAGATTCTCTATGCTCTATTTCTTTAGAATTAATCTGAGTTATAACATGGTACAGGTAGAGTCCGTTGGCTAATCGATCGCCATAAGTATCGGTTCCATCCCATGCAAATTCAGATATATTTCTTCCAATGTTTAAAGGCCCTAATTCATCTTTATGAACTTCTCGAACCACTTTACCTGTAATGGTCATTATTTGAATTTTAAAAATGGCTGGGACTTCACTCCCTGTAAGAGTAAACACAAACCTTGTAGAGGTTGTAAAGGGGTTAGGATAATTCATAACATTAGTGATCGTAGATTTATTAATCACTTCAAAACCAATTAAATAATCTAAGCTTCCTGACCTATTTTGAGATCGATCTTTGGCTTGCACTCGTAACTTATATTCTCCATCGTCAGGAAAATCCCCTTGAAAAACAATTTTAGCATTATTTTTTGGGAGAGACGCAGGAAAAAATTGCATTTTTTGAACACTTCCGTCATTAAAATAAAGCCTCTTTTCTACGCCATTTGGCCTTGTTAAATAAATTGAGTAATCTGAAGTATCATTCAGTAATAGGTATTGGTTTTCATCCGTCAACTCCATTACAATATTTGCTTCTGGAGAAATAATATCTCCGTCTAAAATATGAATCCCATCAAAAGTAACGTCAAGTATAGGGTTAATTTCATCCTGATTTACATAGAATGAAATTTGAGCTGTATTGTTAAAATGATACTGTTCTAGTTGATCATTGTTTGGATTCACATCAATAAGCAGGTTATTTAATCCCGAAAAACCAAGTGTTGGAAAAGTTAAAGAAGTAATCAGTACACTATCTGAAATCAATTTTGCTTGTCTAGGATAAGGTAAAAAATGAAGGTTATTGTTTTGATCCAGTATCGTAAATGAAATGAGCAAACTGTCCATATCAAAAGGACTAATATTTTTTACTGCAATGGCTACATTAATTTCTACGCCCTCCTCTACGGTGTCATTCTGAAAAGAAAAATAGATGGATGGGTCGAGAGCTGCCTCAGGAACTCCTTGGAAAGTGACTTGCCAACGATCTAATTGTGGTGCTGATAATAAAGAATCATCAGACATGCGTGTATTTAATTTTAAATAGGGATAGCGTTCAGCATCTACTCTTCCCCGTATACTAATATCACCAGAATCGGTTGGCAAATCGTTGATCAATAAGGTATCATCACCGCTTGCATCAACTCCAAAAACATTTAAGACGGTGCTATCTTCTGATGCTGATATTTCAAGGGAAGACATTCTCCACGATAATGAATCCCAACTGGTTGCAGGTCCCAAAATTTCAGAAAATACATTTCCATAATTAGCACTTGTTGTGAAACTGGTTTCAAAAATCAATCCTTTCTCAATAATTGAAGTTCCTACAACTTCAGCCGTAGAGGAGGCATTCCCTTTTTGGTGATAAAAAATAAAAGGGAATAAATCTGGAAGTGTTACAAGGTCAACTCCTCCCATATTCCCTATTTCATTTCTTAAAGAAGCTGTCATTGGCGTTGAAAAGTTGTTTAAGTTCACGATATAACAACTCCACATTAAGATGTGATTTCCGCTAGGGACTGTATCTTTAATAAAGCTCTCCAATGCGGCCATATTTGTAGCATTATGCCTAAAAACAAAGTAATTTCCATAAGGACTATTCGCACTCATTGTTCCAGGAGCATTTGCTTGTCCTGAGTTTCTCTCCTCAGAAGACCAAGGTTCTAAAGTAACCGAATCGAGAACGGCTACATGAATAGCTGTTGGCATATCAAAAGCATTGGCACCCAGGGTTTCATTATTTATCGAAAACCCTACATGATTTAACTCACTCCAATCTGCTTTTCCTTGATTCGTTATTCTTAACTCTCTTAAATCGTTTACAAATTCGAATTGTCTACTCGATCTGTTGTGCTTAACAAACTGGTAATCATCATTTTCGAATTGAAAAAAATGAGCTTGTTGCCAACCTTCTTTCCCTTTTATTCGTTGGAACGAGCGCTGTCTCCAATTGTACCCCGTGATTACATCCACAGAATCTTTACTTATTCTCCAGAAATAAACGACACTATCGGTAGTGGCAGAAAAGTGAGAATAAATAGACGGTGTCCATTCAACAATACCTCCCGGACTATTAATAAGTGTAGTTTCTTTTATCGGACTATTAAAGTAATCCGTAGTATCTATTTCAAAAACATAGTTTTTAACGGGTTCGAAAGGAAAAGCTGTGGAGGCTTTTAAAATTGTTGCTTTTGGGAATGTGTCCGGAACAATCATAAACTCATAAGGATAAACGGGTATAATTTCTCCTGAAAGAATATTTAGTTCTTTTATCAGGGAGTTGTTCGAGACTTCAAAGGTTTCCGTTACGAAACTTGGAAGGTCTACATTCACCGTCAACGTGTTTTCACCTAGGCCTCTAATCACATCTACAGGAAGACGAAAAGAAACTGTTTCTTGATAATTGGGTCCAGCAATTACTTTTCTATACGTTTCAGGACTGAATGTAGCTTCAGAAAATTCTCTTATTAATTCTATTACTATTGAATCATTAATTGCTCTTCCCAAGTTCGTAATAAGAATGTTTACATCAAAAGAATCTATATCTGAGGAAACCACTGTTGGATGGATTGAAATTGAGCTGGCTTTAATCATATAATCTGGTTCAGAAAAAGAATTGATTACTAAAGATGGGTCTCCATGTAAATTAATAGATTGCAGAGTTGCAGCACTTGCATTAGAACTAGCGTTAATATTTTTCATGTTTACGCCAACACTTTCTCCATAGTTTTCATAGGATAAACGTCTATAAAAGTCGCTCGCGTAATTATTCAAATTATAGGCCGTTTCTAAACTAACAGAAGACAAAAACCCAATTACGCCTTTATTTTCATGAAGTACATATTCTTCACTTGTCGTATTGCCCGACCGCAAATGAATATCTCCGGCATGACAACCTAGGCCTAATAAAAAAGGATATCTCCCTTCTTGTTCTGGCCAAAGCGCCACATCATCAATGCTTTGATCAAATCCTCCAGTAGCTGAAGAGTGACCAAGAAAGGTCATCAAACTAACTCCTTCTCTAATATATCCTTTAATGGTATCTGCCAAAGAGGTTTGAACTGGTACTGTTGAATTTTTAAAAATGGAAGTTACAGTTCCGCCAAACAAGGTATCTTCTATCGTTGCTTTGTAATTTTCTAAATAATTAATAAATGACGCCTGTTCAGAGGCATCAGTACCCCCTCCAAAATGTAATATTTTTTTCATCCATTGATTTTCATCTGTCATTAAAGAAGTTGGTATTACAGGATTTTCATGTGCTTTTATTTTCTCTAAATACCATTCTACTTCAGTTTCATTTTTTGCAGAAACTCTGCCTGTAGGAACTAAAGGATCGTTTACCGTACCGTTTAAGCCAGCTGTTAAGAGAATATCTGATGAAGGATTTCCAAATGAAGGCACTAAATTATTGGCAAAATCTACTGTACTTTTCCTTGACTGCCCTGGTTTAATCGACTTCCCTAATAAAAAAAGGTAATGTGGTTTAGATGGCCATACATCCACAATATAATCCATAAACCCTCTAATGCTATAAGGGTGTTTTTCAATTCCATAAGAAAATTGATCATATAAATCTTCCACATTAAAAACGATAGCATTTTGAATATTATTACCCGGACCATTTGATCTGTAGGCAGCATAATTGTTTGCTCCGGTCATTAAACTAGGGTGCGTAATAATAACAAATGCCGAATCAATAGCTGAAGTTGCAAAATTGGTAAATGATCCAGTACCTTCTACGGCAACCAGTGAGGCAACATTTTTAACTTCTCCTTCAGAGGTTACGAAACATTCTACTTGACTCGCTCCTGAGTTCGGAATTAAACATTGATAGTTCCCTCCGGAAGTTACCACAGTTATTCTTTTTCCCGTTGTCAACGCATAGAAGATGATCTCCCCACTGGAAGCAAAATTGTTGAAATTTAAATAGGCTTTCCCCCCAATTAAACTTTTAGGCACAAAAAACTTATTAAAAGTTGATTCCCCATTAAAATCTAATGTATGAGGATAGGTTAACTTTAGATAAGAAATCGATTGCTTCCCAACTGAAGAACCCAAATCATTGATGCTCTGAAAATTGAACGAAGTGGTTGAGTTTCCTAAATCACTCAAGGGAATAGTTAGCATTGTTGTAATTTTTTGATAGCCTTCAAAAATGGTATCAAAAGTAGTGGTGCCTGAACTTATACGTAAATGTTGATCTAGATTAACGCCAGTAAAATTAGATTCCCCAATAACAACCGCTTCTAAGTTTGCATTTGTTCCTAAGGCATAAACATTTGTAGAAGAAACCGCCTTGATCTTAGCTCCTCCAAGATAATACCAATCTTCAAACCACCCTTCTGACTCTACATAATTTAACGATGTTCCTCCAAAATTATTCGGTTCTCCATCTATATATAAGTTACCTATCTGAGAAATCAGATGCCCTGTGGTAAAAAATTCAACTTCTTCTTTGACCACAAAATCATCTGGTGTATAGTCCTGAAAGTTAGTAGCTGTTTCAATTACATACCGATTATTCGTTACTAAATTATTCCATGTGAGGTAATAACTGATGGTATCTGTAAACAAACTGTAATAAGGATTAGGGTGTTTTTCTGCACTACCATAAAGGGGCTCATCAAGCCACCCGTCATTGTGTTCTCCATAAAACTCAATAAAATCTGTTGCATCAAAAGTTCCATCAGCACTTCCTGCTATAAAAACAGGAATTTCAACTCCTCTTGCAAACAATTGAAAGTTGGCTGGATTAATTGTTGCCAATGGGATTCCTGCATTTAGTAAAGCATCAGAATCAATCCTGTAAACGCCTGTTTCTGCTACTTTAAACTTGTAATATTTTTGAGAATAGTTAATCCAACTGTTGTTGTATGGCTGTGCAAACGTTAAAGAAATTAACGCTGTAAAAATTGATAAGAATACCAATTTTATTATTCTATTATGTGTTTTTTTGAGCTTTAGCAAAGTAAAATAAAGTTACGGTTTTTATTCAAAACGGCCTTGATTATAATTTTGCTTATTGATATCAAACTTCAAAGAGAAAATATTTGAATACAAAGCATCTGATTTATCTCCGATATCAGAAAAAGCATAGTCAATAGTTATCCCTCGAAATTGAATTCCAATTCCAAAATTCGGCTGATAGGTAATCTTATCATCTTTTAAAATATCTGTCACTTTCTGGAAGTTCCCAACACCTAATCTTAAAAATATTGTTTTAGAGTAACCGACTTCAACTCCCATATGAGGATCTATACTCACTGGATCTCCAGTAATTAGCACATTTCTTCTGCCATCGGTAGAAAAATCAAAATCGATTTCTCCTAAGGCACTAAATTTCTCACTAATCTTAAGCGCTCGTCCAATACCGAAAATCACTTTCGGGAGAGTTACTTCTATTCCATTCTCTGGAAGTTCGTTTCCCGTATTAATAAATACATCTATGGTTTCTTCGTCCAACGAAGAAGTCCAAGCATTAAAGGTAGAAGTTACATCTCGTGCCATTAATCCAAACTTCCATTTTTTATAATCATACTGAACTCCTGCATCAAAACCAAACCCCCATGCCTGAGCAAAGTCGCCTACATTACGGTAAATAATTTTAACATTAGCACCATATCTTAATCCTTCAATTTTAGATTTTCTGGCATAGGAAAACATAAATGCGTAATCTGCCACAGAAAAAGAAGAGATTCTATCGTAATCTACATTTCCATCCGCATCAATCAGCTGAGTAGTATTTGGGATATCGTCTACGCCAAACCGAACGATAGAAAATCCAAAAGCACTTGCGCTATCAATATTAGCGGCAAAAGCTCCATAATCATATTTGGCTATTCCTGCAAAATACTCTGCATGCATCAATCCTACTTGAAAATCTTTTTTCATTTGTGTTAATCCTGCGGGGTTCCAATATCCAGAAGTAACATCGTTAACGGTGGTTACATAGGCGTTAGACATCCCTAAAGCTCGTGCTCCAACACCAATAGCTAAAAATTCATTGCTGTATTTTCGAGTTTCCTGAGCATAGGATGCTGCAAAACAGAGAATTAGTATGATGGAAAATATGCGTTTCATGTGAAGATAACAATTAGGAAAGATAATAAATAATCAGCTACTATTATATTTTGATTGCTTTAAAAGCAATTATTTAACTTTGTGAGAACTAATTCTTTACTATTTTATTGTATCCTCTTCAAAATTAAAACAGTTTTAGGAAGCTCTTTTATAAATGATTAATTTCGCTTACTGAATTATCGATATGAGAAATCAAATACCCAACGCCATTACTATTTTAAGCTTACTGCTAAGTTGTTTAGCCATAATTTTAACTTTTGAAGGTGAAATTGCTATTGCGGCTTATCTTTTAATAGGTTCTTGTATTTGCGATTTTTTAGACGGTTTTGCTGCTCGTGCACTTAAAGTAAACAATCCGATTGGTAAAGAGATAGACTCTTTGGTGGATATGATTGCCTTCGGTGTTGCTCCTGCGATGTTAATGTATCAAATTACTAAAATGGCTCAAGAAACACAACAGATTCAATTGTTGATAGACTTCCCTTGGATCCATTATATTGTTTTTGTAATCCCTGCTTTATCTGCTATTCGATTGGCTATATTTAATATAGACACCAGACAAACAACTTCTTTTATTGGACTGGCTGTACCTGCACATGCGTCATTTTATATTTTTTGTAGTTTACTTTTTGTTTATCCTGATTTGCCTAAAATTATTAACGTAAGTAGCCTTGTTACCTCTATTGTTTCTAACCCCCTAATAATGTTAGCTTCTACTATTTTACTTTCTATTATGTTAGTGGTAGAGGTCCCTATGTTTTCTTTAAAGTTTAAGAACTTGAAATGGAAAGACAATAAGCTGCCATTTACTTTTGTTCTGCTTTGGTTAGGGATGCTCCTTTTAATGAACATTGTTGCCATGCCAATGATTGTGCTCTTTTATATTATTTGGTCCATATTTCTTAACGTAAAGAATAACACAAACTCAATTTCTGTTTAAAATGCTAACCGTTTTTTCTGATGCTCATTTCATGAAAGAAGCTTTTAAGGAAGCTCAAAAAGCTTTTGAAGAAGACGAAGTTCCTGTTGGTGCTGTTATCGTATGCGATAATAAAATTATTGCTAGAGCGCATAACATGACTGAAAGATTGACTGATGTTACTGCGCATGCAGAAATGCTTGCTTTTACTTCTGCAACAGCTTATTTAGGAGGGAAATACCTCAATGAATGCACCCTTTATGTCACACTAGAACCTTGTGTGATGTGTGCTGGCGCAAGTTATTGGACGCAACTCAAAAAAGTAGTTTACGGGGCTTCTGATTCAAAAAGAGGCTTTGCTAAACACCAAGAAAATTTACTGCATCCTAAAACAGAAGTAGCAATTGGAATAATGGAAGACGAATGCAGTTCGCTAATCACTTCTTTTTTTAAATCTAAAAGAAATTAAATTCCCAATATTGTTTTTAATTCTTGATAACGCGATCGACTAATTTTTAAAGCTGTTTGATTTTTCAGTACAACTTGATAGGTGTCTTTTCCAAATTTTTCAATCTTATTAATTTCCGCAATATTAACAATATAAGAGCGATGGATTCTAGCAAATTTTTTGGGATCCAATTGCTGCTCATAAAACTTCATGGTTTGGTGCTTTAAGTGTTTTCCACTTTTTGTATGAATCATTACATAATCATCTTCCGACTCGATATAAACGACCTCCGTTAAAGGAATTACATGAATATTACTATTGGATTTAACTACAATTTTATCTAAAACTGAACTTTCCTCAACGTGTGCTTTAAGCAGTTTTATACTGTTTAATCCACTACTATTTTCAATGTTCACTATTGCTTTCGTTACTGCTTTATCAAACCGATCCTTTGAGAAGGGTTTTAATAAGTAATCGACCGCACTTAAATCAAAAGCAGTTACTGCATACTCATCATAGGCAGTTGTAAAAATGATTTGAGGAACATCATCAAGCAACTCCAACAATTCTAAACCGGTCAATTTGGGCATCTGAACATCTAAAAAAACAATAGCTGGCTTTAATTTATTGATCGCTTTCAACCCACTATATCCATCTGCAAATTCTCCAATCAATTCAATGGATTCTAGAGTGGACAGGTAACTCTTTACTAAATCTCTAGCCAGCTTTTCGTCCTCTACTATTATTGCTTTGTGTTTTATCATATTCTACTCTTTTGTTTAACTGCTAAGAAATCAAAGGCTTCTCTATACCTTATTTTAAAAGCTAAGCGTGCAAAGTGTTCGCAAAGAACGCAAAGCATTTTTTCTAAAAACTAACAACTATCATTTTGTGGGATTTTTAAATTGATGGTAAACTTATCTGCTGATTTATTAAGCCTTAACAAATTCTTCTCTTTATAAATTAAGAATAAACGTTCTCTGGTATTTCTTAAACCGATGCCTTCTCCTTTGGTGTTTTTTGCTGCTGGATCTAAATTATTAATCAACATTATTTGAAGGTGATTCTCTACTTGCTCGCCTATAAAATAAACATCAATTGTATCTACACTTTCATAAACCCCATGTTTAATTGCATTTTCAAAAAGTGGCTGTAAAATCATTGCAGGAATTTGAGCTTGAAGCAGTTCTTCAGCACACTCAAACTTAAAGTTCAACCGATCTCCAAAACGAATTTTTTCAATTTCTAAATACAATTGAATGTTTTCTAACTCCGTTTTTAGCGTGGTTATTTGCTCTTCTTCATTGCTTAACGAATACCTTAAATATTCGGCCAACTTAATAATCATTTCTTGGGCTTTTTCTGGATTAGTAATCGTTAAAGAACTGACAGAGTTTAAACTATTGAACAAAAAATGAGGGTTAATCTGGTTTTTTAAGGCATTCAATTCAACTTCTCTTATTAGGAATTTAAGATTGGCTTCTTCCTTAATTTTAGTTTGAATATCTTGATAATAAACCACCACATAATAAACCAGAATAAAGAGCGAATAATAAAACATTCCACTCACAATTCTCCAGGGAAATGAGCTCTCTAAAAAAGAAAGGTATTCAACATCTCCAATGGCATATTTTAAGATTAAATAACCTGATATTAGCCAAAATCCTATGATAATTAATGAGGTAACGATATGACTTGTAAAAAGGGAAATAAAGCTTTGGTTAGAGCTCGTATACCTTACCAAGTACCATAAACTTATTCCTAGGAAAGCAAAAAAGACATTAAACAACAAACTGTCTGCAGCAGCTATTCCTATAGCAAAGTTATAATACCAATGCAATACACAAAAGTGAGCTCCAGTTATGATGGACCACACTACTGCGTAATTGATTAAGTACTGTTTATTACTTGTAATTGGGTTTAACATGTTGAGTTAATTGGTCAATAGAAAATTTTAAAGTGATCAGAACTTTTGGCATGGAATCGTTTGGAGTTGTTTTAATAACTTTTTATTGCTCCACCTCCAAAAACAGAGAACCCTTTTACAATTAGCACTTGTTTTTCTTCTTTTAAATCGGAGTCAACAGGACCTGTTTTATCTTCAAAACCTCCAAAAATTGAAACTACATCCACATGAACTTCCCACGCTCTTGGCACCTGCACTTCAGACCCTCCAAACATGGTAAAAAAGTCTACCACACATTCTCCATCTTTAAGTTTTGCTCTGGTTAAGTCGATTTCACTTCCTCCAAAAATACTGGTTACTTTTCCGCCTATAAATTGATCAGAAGTAATTTTTCTACTGCCGCCACCAAATAAGGTTAACATATCTATCTCGTGTTCTGATGATTGATCCCTTACTCCACCCCCACTTCTATGTCTATTTTTTACGGTCACCATTAAAAGGCCAACAATGACTGCAATAATTGGCCACATCATTCCTTCTAAATCCAATGGGATATCAAAAACTCTCCAGGACAACCAGATGAGTCCAATTGCTAAAAAGATGAGTCCTATTTGTACTTTTTGTTTCACAAAAACATTGAGTAACCCAATACCAATGAACAATGAAGGCCAAGAAAAAACATAATAGGTAACTTCCGGAGGAATGATTCCCGATTTTTTAGCGATAATTAAAAGCCCTATAAAAATTAATCCAAGCCCTAAAAAGGTTCTCTTGTCATTTCTATTGTTGAGCTGTTTTCCTTTCTTTATTTTTTGTTTGCCTGATAAATCTTGCTGCTCTTTTTCGTCGGTTTCCATAGTTTTCCTTTTAAATCTGAATCAAATGTATACAGTTCCTTAAATAATCGGCAACATATTTAGGTGAACTGTATCAAATTATCGGTAAACGGAGAGTTTATAAATTAATGAGGTAATCATAGAAAGCTCTAATGCTATAATTGGTAACTTTGGAGTATAATTTAAACTTTTTAAAAATAAAAAATATGTATCCACCAGAATTAGTAGCTCCAATGAAAGAAGAATTGACTTCTGTGGGCTTTGAAGACTTAACAACAGT
>JAWUVT010000142.1:0-34078 GCA_034112225.1 Flavobacteriales bacterium
GGTTTGTGAAGCGGAAAATGAAAGTGGGCAAACATCGGTACTTCCATTGTTTAGTGCTGATGCATTCATACTAACAGTACCATTATCGTCTAATTACACCGTAATGGGTTTACAGATTGCTATTGGTGGGATATTATCCACTACTGTTACCACACTTGAACAAGAGGCTGTGTTGCCAAAGTTATCGGTAACGGTAAGGGTAACGCTGTTGGTTCCAATATTGGCGCAAGTAAATGCATTCTGTGAAGCGGAAAATGAAGCGATACCACAAGCATCGGTACTTCCATTGTTTAGTGCTGAGGCATTGATATTAAAAGTACCGTTAGCGTCTAAATAGACTGTAATGGGTTTACAGATTGCTATTGGTGGGACATTATCCACTACTTTTACCACAGCTGAACAAGAGGCTGTATTGCCAAAGTTATCGGTAACGGTAAGGGTTACGTTGTTGTTTCCAATATTAGCACCGGTAAATGTGGTTTGTGAAAGCTCCCAGAAAGCAATACCAGAAGCATCGTAACTATCATCGTCAATGTTAATGGCATTCAAAATCCCATTACCGTTAGCATCTAAATAGACAATAGCGTTTTTACATCTTGCAGTTGGTGGTATCTCATCTAAATTAAATAGTTTAATTCCCCGAACCATTAAATCGTAGGGATTACTGTCTTTACCAGGTGGAGGTGTGATATGATAACGGCCATCATTCTTGAATTTAAACATTACATATCTTGCTGTTATTCTTGGAAAAGTAGAGCTTGTTGGATAAATAACCGTCGTTCTATTATTACCAACATCAAGAGATCCTTCACTTACAATGAACGCTGGGCTTACAGCTGCCCATCCAATAGATGATGAAGAGGGTGCAGAAGCAGTAGGAAGAGTGAATGTAAACATTTGTGCATGAGTTACTTTACCACGTCTTTCAAAAGTATTATTATATGAATAGTACATGGATTGGAATACTTTTAATTCATTGAAGGTTCTGTCCCCTCCCAAATCAACAACCATATAACCCCAATAATTAGCAATAGAACTGGACCACCATGAACTTCGTATAGGAAAAGAACTGCAACATGGATCAGCTGAAAACAGATCAGTTCCTAATGGTTTTACAGAGTTAATTGGAGAATCTAGATCACTTAAAGAACAGAGTGCTGCACCAATATTAGGGAGCAATCCTTGAAAACAATTCTGATTCTGCATCCCCATAGAAAGATCTGGCCCAAAATAATCTATTGATAAACCTGCTACTGTTGCTCCACGTGAAGGATCTAAAAAGTTAATTAACTGCGAATAATAATCATTGGTATTAAATGCGAATATGATAACTAATAACATTGATTTTTTCATAGTCTTTTCTTTTTATTAAATAGTTAATCCGACACAACAATGACCAGATCTCTCCTTAAACCTTTATTTCCTTAGATATTTAAGATCCATTCCAAGTGTAATTTATCTTAATCATTCGCACTTGAATAGCTCTCCCCTAAAAATAGAAACTCCTTCTCTTCAAGTAATTCTACATCCTATGAAAGTATTCTCCTAAACCTCTTCTCTTCAATCCTCTTCATCTGATGAAACCGAATAAACCTCCTGCACTCAGTTATTAGCTATAACACTATTATTAGCTAAATGGATTCTTTTCTTGACACCATATTAAATCATTATTAATTACTATTTCAGTTATTTTTTACGCTATTTCCAATCGTTTCACCAAATTTAGTATCCCACACATCCCGTCTCACCCCCCCCCTCGGGGGGATAGGAACGAAATATACTTTTCATCAATTGCCAAAGAAATATAGATTTTCAACTGCCAATTTCAAACCTTTTTAATTTCGAATTCTAGACCATAATTCTAACGACAACTACCTTACACCAATCAACCTATCAAAGGGATTATTGACACTTCGTTGAAAATTATTTTTTGAATTAAATAGCTAAAAGGATGGGTAAGTGGAGTTTTAATTTTAGACATAATAGCCAAAAAGGAGCCTGTTTTTGATTAACTATTTCCAAGTAAAAAAAAAAAATGATTTATTAAATCTTCAGAAAAGTGTCAATAAACTTCATTTCCCTTTTCATAGGCAGACCATTATGAAGTGTTGTAGAGAAATGAGGCGTTATTGGATCAAAGAATAACATAAGGTGATTAGCTTCTCTTTGAAATTAAAAGAATAGAATTTGGTCAAATAATTAGTGCGTTCTTTATGATCCGATGGCAGCTTAGAATATTTTGAGATTTCAAAGCACCACTCAATAACAGATAAGATTCATTTCTATATAGGGTTTGCTTATCAAAGAGAACTTTCGGAGTTAATAGGTTGGTTTAATTTTTAAGAAGAAGTTCATTCTGTGTTTAAATAGCTTAAGCGGACTTCTAAATTCAAGTGAATAGGTATTAAATCACCCAGAGGATGAAAAAGTAAGACCAGAAAATTTTGATTTTCTGGTCGTTTATCAAATTCATTACCAAGAAGATTGCAGCCCTCCAAATTGCTAATGTTGCTGTAAGTTTTGTTCTTATTTTATTGAGGTGGTATCCATTTTTACCTTGACCAAATTTTCCTTCTAGATGGTTCCTTTGGACTGCTTATTATTTTACGCTTTCATTTTTTGTAATGGGATTCTTTTTTTAGCACTTACTCTTTCTGCCTAATGGTGGTGAAGTTATCCTTCGCTCTCTTTCTTTGAGTCAAGCTCTATTTTCTCTATTGGCATAAATCTGATCTACTTGAATCAATTCAGGAGATTAGCCATGCAAATCTTTGTATTTTTCAACTTGATGGATTAAATCCTTTGTTTCATTGTAAACCTCGCAGCTCAAGGTGTCTATCTGAGTAAATCCATGGCCTAAACGTACTCGTAGTTTTAAGCCAAATTCAATTTAGATTTTATTTTCCCTATCGGAACGGGACGAACATCAGGTTGAAAGATACTTACGATCCTTAGAACTCCTGCTTTCATTGTCATACAGCTGCTTTTGTTACTTCTAAACAGGGTTAACAATCCAACGCTTTCTTCCTTCTTCCTTCTTCCCTCTTCCCGAGTCTATTCACTTCCAACTGTCTCTTTTAGAAGCAAATCCTGCTTATTTACTCAAAATAACAAACTCAGTACGTCTGTTATTCTTTCTCCCCGTTTCGGTTTTGTTTGTGGTTGCAGGATTCTTTTCTCCATAACCTTTAAACAATAGTCTTGAAGCGTCAATATCTTCAATAAGTAAATAATCATAAACCGCTTTGGCTCTGTTTTCAGAAAGTGCTAAGTTATTTTTAGGGTCACCAACATTATCGGTATAACCATTAATGGAAATTTTAAGGTTATCGTTTATTTTCAAGAAATCGATAAACTCAGTTAGCACCAATATAGTTCTAGGCGTAATTTCATAAGAATTAGAGGCAAAATTAATGTCGTTAATACGGTAAGCTTGACCAACCTCAATGGGTTTAATTTCAACTTTTTCTGTTTGCACAGATTTACCAACAACAATTTTATCCGAAGAAATTAACTGAGAACTAAAAGCAAAACCTTTCTTTTTGGCGGTTAATAAAACATCTTGACCTTTTTCTGCCGTAATTACAGCGACATAATTACCCGTCTCTTGATCAATGACGGCTTCAACTTCTTGGTCTGTTGAGGTATTCTTTAAAAGCACTTGA
The DNA here is from genome assembly GCA_034112225.1 of Flavobacteriales bacterium. Lineage (GTDB taxonomy): Bacteria > Bacteroidota > Bacteroidia > Flavobacteriales_E > Vicingaceae. The sequence continues at coordinate 3,666 of JAWUVT010000142.1, forward strand.
GCTCCTTCAGGAACCTTACCTAAATTGTTTTTAATACCTCCATTAACGAAAGTAACGGATTTTGGTCTCGCTTCCTTATACAATTCAAAAGAGAAAATGTTTAAATCCTTTCCTTTATCATTAGAACCATAATAAGCCTTATCCCCATCTCTACTCACAATAAATCCGTGTTCATCTTTAGGGGTGTTGATAGGGTTCCCAAGGTTAATAGGTTTATTAAATTCTTTTGATTTCTCATTCATTTTTGTGTAAAAGATATCATACCCCCCCATTCCTATGTGATAATTCGAAGAGAAGTAAAGGGTGTGACTATCAGAGTGCATAAAAGGAGATTTTTCATCCCCAGGTGTGTTAATTGGATCCCCTAAGTTAATTGGATCTCCCCAACTGCCGTCAGGCTGTCTTTCAGATTTGAAAATATCCATGTCTCCACCAAAAACATTGGTTACCCTTGTAAAGTATAACGTTTTATTATCCGAAGAAATAGAAGGTTGAGCTTCCCAAGTTGTAGGGGTGTTAATGTTACTTCCTATAGATTGTAATTTATCCCATCTGCCATCTTTAAGCTCTGAAAAGAAGATGTCCGCATTGTCAAACATTTGACCGAAACCAGCTCTTTCTTTTCCTCGGTAAGGAATTACATCAACAATAGTAATGAATAGCAGTTTGTTGTTGACCGAGATCGAAACTCCTCCTTGAAATTGACCGAGGTTAAAAGGGGTGGGCATAGGTATACCTCCGCTAAATTGACTGCCAACTCTTCTGCTTTTTACAAATTGTTCTTTAAAACCACCATCAAAAGCTTGCTTCTCTTCACTAGGCATTTTACGGGTAAAGTAGAGATACCTATTGTCAGGAGAAAGCATGGGTAGATATTCATCATTTCCCGTAGAAGGTCCTTTTACTTTTAAAGGCACAAAGGGTACAGAATCGTTCACTAAATTGACATAGGTTTCAATGTCCTGAACACGTTCATAAGCATAGCGTTCCTCTTTTTTATAAGCATTTGGAGCTGCCATTATTGTGAGGAAGTACTTTTTTGAAGCGACAAACTTTCGTTGTCCAAAGTAAAATTTCCCCAATTCCATGGTGTGGTAAAAGTTTCTGTATGCTGGGCATATTTTATGAATAGATTTCCAATACCTGATCTTTTGGTTGTCGTGTTGCTGATACCCTCTAATGTCTGCATTGTTGTAAGCGTTGTCTGCTTTTTTTGCGCTCATAATCGCTAATTCATCATAGGCTTCTAGGTAGTTAGGATCTTTCTTTAAGGCTTGTAAGATGAGAATTTTCTTTTCTTTATAAGTCCCGCCTTTGGCTGCATTAAATATTTTTACGGCCTTTTTGTTGGGCGTTGGACAATTTTCTTCTTGAGCAATACAGCTGAAAGAGAAAAGACCTATGAATAATAGTAGACTATATTTTTTCAAGTTATTTTTTTAATTACTGTTGACTCCTGATACTAGAAGCGTTCATTGCGTTACTTTTTGTCAACTTCTGCCATCAATTTATCTGCTTTATCTTGAGCTTTAGCCATGATGTTATCGGCTTGTTTATTCCCTTCAGCTTCCACTTTAAGGGCTTGTTTATCAGCTTGTTTAATTGCTTGTTTACCTGCTATTTTAGCGGCTCCCTTTTTTAAAGGATTTCCTCCAGCTTCTTTTAGTAATCTGGTTTCAGTTTCCTTTCCTCCCTCTCTAACTTTATTGGCTGCTTTTTTGGCTTCAGCTTTAACTCTATCGGCTTGTTTTTGAGCTTCAGCTAAGATTTTATTTGCTTGTTCTCTCGCTTTTCCTTTTAAATCTTCTTTCACTTCTTCTACTTTTTCTTTTACTTGTTCGATCACTTGCTCTTTTACATCCTCAACAATGTTGCCAACTGCATCTTTTAAGCTAATTCCAATCTTAGGATCATCCACAGATCCTTTTATGGTTACATCAACCATAACGTATTCAGCAGATTTTATATCCATTCCTAATTTACCAGCTTGACCATTTAACGTGTTCATGGCATCTCCTGCACCGAGTTCAGCACTTGGTACTTTTAATGTCATTACATTATCTAATGTTTGATCAAAACCATTAGATCCAGACATTGTTCCAGTAGCAGGTCCAATTTTAATATCGAAAGGTTCGGTATGCACTCTACCGTCCTTAAAGGTAAATTTAATGTGGGCATCATTCAATTCTAATTTATTCAGTTTATCATTCTTTAACGCTTTCGCTAATTTATCTAAGGCTTTAACCCCTTCTACTTTAATCGTTTTAGTGACCATGTCACCACCTCCAGTTAAGGTGTTTAAATCAGGCATCATTTCATGATCTAAAACGCCATCAACATTTAAAGACGTATTGAATCTTCCTTTCATATTCTTCGCATAAGGAGCCATTACCTCAATGGTATTGAAAGTGGTCACTACAGTTTGTATATCAAAATCTTTAATCTTCATCAGGTAATTAAATCCTGGAGCTTTAGGGTTCGTAGTTTCATAATAACCATTCATCACCATACTGCCTTCCAACAAATTCATAAATACATCATTCATTTTCACTTTCTGATCTTTAACTACTAATTCTCCTTTAAAGTTGTCAATGTCCATATTGTCATAAACCACTTTTTTAAGGGAAGAGGCTAAAACAAAATCGATGTTTTTAGGAACTTCAATAATGCTCAACGGTTCTTCTTCTAGAGCGTCAGCACTTTCAGTAGTTGCCACCTCTTCTTCCTCTTCCATAAATTCATTTAAATCTAAAAGGTTAGCCGTTAAATTAAAGCGTCCTTTTAAAGCTTCATCATCTGCGAAAGCATAGGCAATAAAGTTTTCCATTTTACCAGTTGCATTGAGGTCAGATTTTCCGATTTTAGATTCGAAAGCGACGAGTTCAACAGATTGAGGAGAGAAGTTTAAGGTCATTTGTTTTAACAAGATATCGTAGGGAAGGGAATCACTTTTGTAATCCATATTCAGAATAGAGAATTGACCTTGAGCATCAAAATCTTCGTAACGCTCTTCTTCTAATGCAGAAACTTTTCCTTTTAAAGTAATGTCAGCCATAATATCTCCATTCATTTCATCCCCATTTTCTAATGGAATTATGTCTTTTAAGGACGCTAAACTAAATTGAGCTTTAATACCACCATCAATGTTTGCATCAGAAACGGGTGTTTTAACCTGTAGGTACATATCAATAGGATTTCCAGCCATTTCCATATGAAATTTCTTAAGGTTAACGAAAGTATTGTCTTCACTTCCTCCAGGGTTGTCAACATGCAAATCAATGTTAATATTAGTTACCGATTTTGGTAAATCTGGATATTTAAACATGGCTTCAGAAACCAATAAATCTAATCCAAAAGCAGGAAGTGCAGCTGCGGTGTATCTCCCTTTAGCAAAGCCATTTAATTGTACTTTTCCTGCAGTTTTTACCGCAGCAAAATCAGTCATATAAACAGCAGGAACAAGAGATAGAATGCTTTTGAATTCCGTTTTTTGAGCGCCAAATTGAATGTCCATATCCATGTCATCATTGTCTTCAAAAAGAGCTAACCATCCATCTAAATTTAAAACGAGCTCATTAATTCTAAATTCGTTTTCGGTAAAGGTGTATTTGCTATGGGCTAAATCTGCATTAATTGTAGCATCTACTTCAATTTTTGTTTGTTTCAAGTAGTTGATGTTTTCCATCTTCAGATCCATTGCTTCAATGGTGGTGGTGGTTACTAAATCCGTTACATCCTCAGTCATATCACCCGATAAGTGAAAGTTTAAATTCTGAATAGTGGTGGATAAGCCCATGGTTTCATCCAGGTAAGTAATGTTAGCATTGGTAATCGAAAGATCTTCTAAACCCAATTTAAAAGAAGAAGGTTCTACATCGGTTTCTTCGATCACTTCTTCTTCAACTGCTCCAGTGGCTTTTGCAATGTCCCAGTTTGCAGAAGTATCTGCCAAAACAATTGCGTTGGCGGTAAGGTCAGAAATACTTATGGTTTTTACTTTTATTTCATCTCCATTAATAACACTCATTAAATCGACTTTAAGTGTTAGGTTTCCGATACTTGCCAATTGAGTGCCTTCAAATGGTCCAACTCCATCCACTTTCACCTCATCAATAGAAAATTCAAAGTTAGGGAATGTCGTAATTAAGCTTAATCCGAAATCGCCAAAATCTACCTTAGCATTTAAATTGTTGTTGGCTTCTTCTTTTACCTTTTCTACAATACTGCTCTTAAAAACAATAGGAAGGATGAGGATTAAAGCGATGAAGAGAATTAGGGTAAATCCGAAATATTTAAGAATTTTCTTGAGCATAAAAGTTGATATTAATGTGTGATATTTGTTCTTTTTTTTAGAAAATAAAAATAACAAAACTTTGATGGATTTATTGTACTGTTGATATCTATTTATTTGTTTAAGCTAAGCATCAAACAGTGTTTGACTTGATGAAAAAATGGTTGCTATTTATTAACAATTTCAGGCTAAAGCTGATTTAGGCAGGTGTTATTTTTCTGAACAAAACCAACAAATTCTGCTATTTTATTTAGAAAATGATATGTTTTCAGCTAAAATGAGATATCTATAAAATATGCATCAAAAATTTAACTTTATAAGGTTTAATAGCCAATTATTAAAATACGATTTTTTTTTTTTTTTTTGCCATACATTTGAAAAAGAGGTACATCAATACTTCTCTCCGTTAGGCCCGTAACCGTTAGAACTGGTAATTTGATGACTTCCGTAAACTATTGAACCTTAGTGGATTAAATTAATTATTTGATCTAGTGATTCATTAAGTGTGAAAAATAATAACTTAAAACAAAATAGATGGAGAATGATAACCTAAAAAGAGAGGCGAATAAGCAACTCAAAGATTTAATACTAAAAGCCTCAAGTGTCAGAGAATGGTTGGACGGTACTAAGAATAAGGATGCTAATCATTGGAATACTCTTTGTAATTTTTATAATGAGATAATAAACTTGACTAGTAATAAGAATGTACAAAAAGAATATTATTTGGAGCAAGTGTACGCCTATAAAAAAGCTACAGATCTAGATCCTGAGGTGGCGAGGTATTGGTCTGGTTTCGGTTCAGCATACTTGAATCTCACTAAATATCTTAATGATCCAAATGAAAATTTAGTAGCACTTAAGGAATCTTTAAAATGCTTTAATAATGCTGTAAAATTAGAACCTAAAAATAAAATGTGTATTGAACTGCGGAACAATATAATGAAAAGTCTAGGGCATCCAAACAATGAAACAAATAATGTTAAAGTACAAAATTTGGTAGAATGTTATAACGTTGCTAAATCGTGTGTTAACAATCCTCAGGAATACCTAGAGTGGCGTGATGCGTACTTTAAATTGATCGCAATAAGTATGACCCCAACACCACAACCAATACTGAATTTGTTGCCAGAAAAAGGGATCCCGTGTCCAAACAAAATAAATACAGCATTGACTTTGGTTAGACTAATTATGTATTTGAATAGCATTATTCAAGGGGAGAATAGAGAAAGCACCAAAAGTATTACCATCCCAAAAGCTTTAAAATTGGGAGCGACAATTATTGCCAATAAAATAGTAGAAATGAACGAGTCTAAAAAGCCTATTGTTTCTTTGAAAGGTATATTTGGCACAGATTCTAAATGTCCTAACCTCTTTAAGAATAATAAGAATAAATATTCACTAGACGAAGAAAAAACGTTAACCGAGAAATTCAACAATAAAATAATAAATACACTTGCTATACCCACTTTTTCAAGAAAAGAGAAACTCGATAATCAGACGGTATGTGAAAGTGAATTGAATGATACTGTTTACGAACTTAATGAGTTTATAATTGAACCTGAAAAAATAAAAGATGTTGGTTTAAGGCACTCAGACTTCATTGGACATAAAAGCTTAATCGAAAATGATCGAAGTAAAAACGATACTGACGACAATAACTCGACGTCTAATATGGAGAACCTAATTAACTATATCGACAAAAAAGATGTTGTAGCAAATTTTACAGAGACGATCTCTGATGCGATAGGAGAATCCAATTTTTTCAACATTGTTGATCATACTAAGAGCTATAGTCATACGGATGCAGCTTACATTTATCAAGCGATAAAAAATGAAATAATAAACTGTGATATTGGAAAAATGTTGGTGTGTCAGGTTCCTACAGAATCAACAACGAGTATTACGAGCTCACACTTTTTTTGTATAACTAAAATAGAACGTACGGTAATCGCCATTTGGGATCCATTAACTGAAGAGCATGCTGCTGAGACTTTGTATGAACCGACACAAATGATAAAAAAAAGATTAAACAATGATGGATTCTTTATTAAAGCATACTATGGAAAACAATATTTTGAGGATGCTACAGCGTGTGCAAATCATTGTATAAAATATTTCAATAAAAAAAATGGGAGTCAATTGTCAGAAAAACATGATGAAGATGAGCCTATAGAGCTACAAATCCTTAGCCAAAATAAAGAGCTACAAAAGCAGAACAATTCAATAAACACGCTTAAAGTAATGAAAGACTTAGATAAAAAGCACACTAGAAGATTGTCTGTCGATGAAAATTTGAAAAAAAATTCAAGTGAAGGCAATAAAAGTGTCGGGACTAACAGATATTATAACGATAGTTCAACTATAAAAACTGGAAAAGACATAAAAACTACAGAAATTAGAAGTGGTAAAGGCGTGTCATCTGAGAGAATAATTATTGCGGAGAAAGATGGTAGAACGTTTTCTCAAACAAGCAAGCATTTTAATAACTTAAAGCAATTTAATAAGTCAGCAGATCAGAGTTTGAAAATAAAAACACCCACTAAAGATAAGGATAAGGATAATAAATAAAATTATTACTTGGGTATTTTGTACTTCAGTTAATGGATTTATCTTTTAATACGATTTCTACTGCGAATTGATAAGTAGCATTTTGAATAGTAATAGCAGTTAAAGCTGAACAAAAGGAATTTTGTTCAGCTTTTTTTGAGTTGTATTGATTCCTGATAGAGTACTCAACAAAAAGAATCGGTTCCTGTTTGTTTTTTGAGTTCAAATGGTAAGGTTCGTGTTCAAAAAAGTGTGAGTAAAATACGAATCAATCCTCTCCATTATTCCGTCTTCATACCTCTTATCAGACATAAAATATTCTTCCTATTTTTTATTACCATTCGCATGAAAAAAGTTGACTCCAAAGGTTAAAAGGAGTCCAACTTTCATTTAAAGTTAAAGGATCCCTTGATACCAAAACAGCACTTCGAGGAATTGGTTTGCTTAATGGCGCTCTGTTTACTTCTAAAAAAATATTTTATACTCTATTTGCTTTTATCTTTACCGCCATAAGCGTCCTCTATAAAAGCTTCTACGCTAACATATTTTTTTATTCCTTTAAGAGTAGTTACCTCTTCTTCTGTGGTGTGACCTTTATCCTCATATTTCTTATTGCCCATCCAATCAGTTCTTACTTCTTGTAAATTAGTTGAATTCGATGAGAGGAATAACTTTTCTACAATAGAATAGAATACCTCTTTTTTATTTGGCGATGGTAAATTATTCTTCGAATTCATCAAATAAGTAGCTCCTAGATGATATTCATCTACCCCTGAGAATCTCACTTCAACATCACTTTGAACTGCCGTCTTAATAAATTCATACAATTCACCATTTTGTTGAACAGCTTTATCTGCAAAACAGGCCAGAGAATTCAGTTTAATCCTTGTTATCTTTTTAATTAAACTTGAATCATTACTATTGTGCTGTTTAATTTCAAGCACTAGAGTCTTTAATGCAGAAACAATATCTTGTCCTCCAAGAAGGCCTCCATTAGAAGATCCATGCGTATTAATCACAACGCGAACTTGATATCCTTGATTTTTATTCCTTTCTGAAATAAGATTTTCAATCTTAAGTTTAAAAATTGGTGTATTATTATTCTTAGGAATCATCCAATTCACCACCGACTTATATTTTTCAAAAATATTACCATCTGGTAGATCGCCCTCGTAGCGTTTTTCTTCTGGTAAAATAATTAATACCACTCCTTTTTTAGTATCCGATGGCTTATGTACATTCATATTACCTCCCCATTTACTACTAAATTTATCACTATTCCCAAAAAAATAGTCCCCCTCTCCGTTCTTTTCCCCCTCCTTCCAAAAGCCATCATAGACGATACCATTAGGACAAGTTAATACCCCTGCGCCATCCTCCTTATTCTTCTTCCATAAACCATAATATTGATCACCATTCTCATAAATCATCAAGCCTTTGCCTTCCTTTTCATCCGCGTTCCAAGTGCCATTATATAGATTACCATTCTTATAAGTGAACACGCCTCTTCCTTCCTTTTTATCCTCCTTCCAAAGACCATCATAAATATCACCACTCACATAAAAGCATTTTCCTTCTCCATCCAGTTTAGCATCCTTTATTTCCCCTTGATACATTCCATAAGCAGAAAAAAGAGTGGTATAACCGGAGTTAAATTCCTTTTTTAAATCAAGGTTTACTTCATTGCCAATCTCAACTATATTAGTTATTCCATTAATTTTTTGCAAGACCTTTTCATTCTTAACATTAAGACTATGATCACTAATAACCCACTCCCCTGCAACTTCAAATAACTCCGGAGTAGTTTCTGCGATCTTAAAAACACCTTCTTTAGAAAAGTCTATTCTCTTTAGTTTGGGCGGATCGTCCGTTAATGAACTATATTGATGAAAATAAAACACATTGCAGTTTTTCGCATCCTTAGTGATCAAAACATTGTATTCGCTGCCATTAATTTTAAACATTATTATTCGTATTAATTACCTCTTCATTGATCAATTTACCTGCGTCAAAATCAACCCACACAAGTAAGTGTTTTTACATAGGTAGCATAAATTTATTACACTAAAAAAAAGGAACTGCCTATTTTAAGAATTGGCGATTAAACTTTTAAAAGTTAAGTTTATCTGTCTTATTTTATGAATAATCCATTTTAGTTTAAAACCAATATTTTTATAAATAAAATAGCAGAATTGGTTGGTTTTATTTTGATTCACTTTTTGGCATGGAATCCCTAATAAAAGCTTACGTGCATTAGATATCGGCATAAAAAAACCTCTTAACGGAATCGTTAAGAGGTTTTTTTAGACACTCGAATAGGAACAAGTCTACATCTGTACATTATTAATATTCTCAAAGGGTTCCGGAATGTTAACTGGATCTTCATCAATAAGCTGTAAAACATCTCTTGTAATGCCTCTTGCGATATTAGAAATAGGGACATCATTAGGAGAGCCTTCAAACGGATTTTCTCCTGCCAAACCTATTCGGAGCATGGTATTAAAAACCCAAATAACAATAACGGTAAAAGGAATGTTTAACCACACAAAATAATTGCCAACAAGAGGATTGGTTTCAGCGATAGTAATTCCCATATTCGCAAATGTGGGAATAATTGCCATGGGCAACAAGTACATAAATATATGTACAAAATGATACCCAATACTCCCATATTGTTTGGGGTAAGGAAAGTTTTTAATTCGTTCAGATTTCCCCTGAAGGGCTGTTAATTCTTGTAAAAGTTGTTGTAAGTTTAAGAGGGTAAAATCCCACAACTTCTTTTCATCGGTTAACTTTCTCAAGTGTTTCGATTGTAAGGCAATTAACGCATTCGGTTTATTATCATTACGCATGACCAATTCAAACTCTTCCTTGGATAAATAGGGTCTAATTTCATCTTCTAGTGAGGTATCATATTCAGGAACATCATATTGCAACGTTTTTTTCTTACTCTCTTTTTCATAAGAAGCTTCCCAAATCTTTTTCGTACGCATGGCATAACGTAAGGCTGTTAACCAAGCAATGTGTCTATTGGTAATGGTTCTAATGGTCTCTTTCTCGTCCTTTTTATCTGCTGCATTGTGGATGTAAAAACTGTTCTTTACCGTAATTACAAAACTTCTGGAGTTGTTCACAATACCTCCCCAAATTTTTCTTGCTTCCCAGATTCTATCATAGGCAGCATTGTTTTGGAAACCTATTAAAAAAGCAACAGCAGTACCAATAAGTCCAACAGGTGCTAAAGGCACTTGTAACCATTGTATATTAAGGGCCTCATAAAGGACCGTAACAAGAGTGGCGAGGAGAAAGAAAAAAAGGAGTTCTTTTCTTGTCCAAACCAACACCTTAGCAAACGAAAATCTTCTTAATACGTACATAAAATCAGTTTAAATTAAAAACAAATATACCAAGGGTTTTTGAGAATCCATTAAATAGACAACCACCCTTTTACTCCAAGCAAAGATAATCCTATCATTCCGATTAATGCGCCAATAAAACTTTTTGAGAATGTAAATCCATTGGCTTTTTGGTAGTTCGCAATGAGGTAGGCTGCCGAAACATCTATTAGTAAAAGGAGGATCCAGACAGTTGAATTCAATCTATTTCGTTTTTTTGAAAAGTTGTACTAATATCAACACAACAGAAGTGGTAAAAGTTATGGTTAAGAATATTCCGGAACAAATGATAATGTACTTGAACCACAACACCCCACTCCACATCAGCCAGATTCCTCCAAAGGTTAAAACGATAGAGATAAAGGGTTCTACAATTAAAAACCGCTTTAAGATCGGGTTTACTGAGGTAATTAAAAGAATTGACCCTAGCGCCAAAAAGATTAAAGACATGCTGGTTACATGGTTGTGAACCGTTGTAATAATTTCTTTTTCAGATTTTTTAAAGCGCATAATATCGGCATCATCATCCGCTTCATTGCCTAAGTAATGTTCCTCAATTCCACGAGTTGTATTTCCTGTATTTTCATTGACAAAACGTAAGCCCGTAAAATATCCAAAACTTAGTGTTACAATAAAAAAGCCCACTAACAGTTTAGCAGGTTTTGGGAGTTGATGTATGATTCCGTGGATTTCCAACTTAAACAATTCCTTTTTGTCTTAATTCACGCATTCGTTTGATCACCTTTTTCACATCTTCAGTTAATGATCTGGCAGACATTGTTGCTCCAGAAATGTTCTGAATATCATGTCCAAATTTCATTTCTTTAGGGTCTTTTTTTCCTGAAAATTGTTTTAACCACCTGTTGCTTCCTATTTCTCCGCCTTGATCCTCTCGGTAAACCAATACTTTAACCTTTAATATTGACAAGTCTTTATTAAAAACAACCATATAATCGAATTCATTCATCTTGCCAAAGCCCTTAGATAAATAGATGTAAGAATCTGATGTGGAAGAATTAGACACTTTGTAAATGGTCTTGTCATCCAATTTAAAGGAGAGCTTTGCTTTTTCCAAATTTGAAATGTTGACAAGATGTTTTGAGATAATTTGCTCTGGCCACAATTTAGCCAAGGTTTTATCCATTTTTTTAATGCCCGATTTTGGTAAATCAAACGAAAACAACGTACTACTTAAAATAACTATTACCCAAACATTTTTCATTTTCTATCCATTTAAAATGGTCTGCTAATTGCTTAGTAAACCGTAAAACTACTGAACTCCTTTTAAAACCAAACGCCTACACCCATATTAAACTGGCTAGAAGATGCATTTTCTTCGGCATCATTCTTAAACAGTTGATAATCCGCTTTAAACACAGCTCCTTTTGCTACATGATACGAAAACCCTGTTGTTATTGCAGACCGATTATAAGAAGCGTTCTTTAAAGTTTCTGAAGTAACCGAAGCGTGTGTATCCCAAAACTCATAGCGTCCAAAACAAACCAACCTTTCGGTTGCCTCTTTCTTAAAGAGGCTGATGATGTCATATCCAACTTCACCATAATACCCTAGCATAGAAGCGCCTAAATCTTTTCCGGTAAAGGTGTTGTATTCTTTGGTATTGGTTACCGCTGTAGAAATGACTTGCGCTCTTGCTTCAAAAGCTCTATAAGTATACCTAAGGTCTATACCAACCATTGCCATACCTACTACGGAAGAGTCTGCCTGTTCTGCTAAACCTGTGGTATCATTATTCATTAACCCATCATATAGTGTAGATTGTGAGTTGCCAACATATCCTGCCAAACCAATTTTCAAACCATTAATTCCATAAAAATCTACCTTAGCGGATAAGTTGGGTGAGCTGATTGTTGATTCAGCGCCTTTTTGTCGGCCACTTCTAAAGGCATTACTTCCTTTAAATTTACCTCCGCCATCATACCCTAAAAATCCATTAACAAGGTAGGCTTGATATTTTAGGGAAAGGTTATCTAAGTTTCCAGAAAACCCAATGCCTATTTCTCTCCAAGTTGAGGGAACGATATTCCCATCAATACTCGTTCGTTCTACCCCATTAAAAGTTGTTGGCTCATGGTACTCATTCTGAATTCCCATAGGGATTAACATTAAACCAGCCTTTAAGTTAAAAGCTTGATTAATTCTGTAATTCATAAAAGCTTGCTCTACATATACTTCTTTCACGTGTTCAAATTCTACTTCAGTTACAAAATCAACTCTATTGTTAAATTTGTAGCCCAAAAACAAAACCATTCGATGTACATCTAACTTCCCGTTGGTACTTGATGTATCATTAAATCCTTGGTTGTAATGAATTTCACCATACCCCCCAATTGTAAACTTTTTACCACTGGAATTGTTCAATACATTTTGAGCAGAATTTAAGGGTTGATTCGTGGTATCAATATTATTCGTTTGCGCTGAAAGAACTCCTGCCAACAACATCCCTATTCCTAAATTTAAAATCTTTATTCCCACTTCTTTTGTTTTTCAACTCTATTTAGATTCATTCTAAATAACACCGCAAAAATAAGTGCAGACTACAGCTTCTACAATACCACAAATGTGGTATTCTTTAAAAAAATAAGAAATTGATGGATGCGTATCCTATTGAATAATATTCTCGCGAAATGCATAAATAACAATCCCTGCAGTATTTTTAATGCCGAGTTTGTTCATGATGTTTTTACGATGTGTATTTACGGTATGTGTGCTTAAAAATAGTTGATCTGCAATTTCTTTGTTTGAAAAACCGTCCGAGATGAGTTTGATCACTTCTATTTCTCTTTCCGATAAAGAGATTCCTGAACAGCCTTGTTTTTCAGCTTCATTGCCTTCAGCCAAAATATCGATGACTTCTCCACAGTAAAACTGTTTCCCTTGGTAAGTGTCGGCCAAGGCTTCCATAATTTCAGGTTTTTCACAATCGGAAAGTAAATAACTGTCTACCCCACTCTTTAAAGCACTGTAAACTGTTGATTTAGGTAGCTTATCGGTGATGGCTAAAATCTTGCAATCTTTGTAAATCTTTTTGATTGCTTTAATCGATTTCACCCCAAAAACAGCAGAAGAATAATCAATGACAACAATGTCAGGAAAGTACTTAGAGGATTGCTGCGTTAAGTGATCGATAGAGTTCGCGATACCCAACACTCGATTACCCATCTTCGATTGGATAATCGTTTTTAAGCCTTCTCCAGCTATTTGATTGTTATTTGCGATTAAAATATCTACCATACTATTTAGAACCAATCTAAATAAAGCGCAAAATTAAGCAGAATCAACCATTCACACAAGAATATTCAACAGTAAAATATCAATATGTTCAATTTTGTGAAACAACGTATTATGTTTATGTTTACACTACTTATGAAGTTACTATTAAAATCCCTTCTGCTGTTACTCATTTTCACCTGCAGCCATTCTTATGGACAAGAAACAGCGAATGGGGTGAAGTTTGTGGAAAATAAAGGCCAATGGCCGAGTCAAGTTCATTTTAAAAGTGATGTGCCTGGAGGGAAAATTTGGTTAGAGGACCATAAAATTTCCTATCAGTTTACTCAATATCCTAACCTACACGCTAATTTTAAGTTTACAGGAAACCCTAAAGTTCAACAACACGTGGTTTGGGCAGAGTTTGTTGATGTAAATGAAAACTTTACAATTGAAAAGAAAGCGCCCTCAAAAGAGTACACCAATTATTTTTTAGGCAACGATAAATCAAAATGGGTATCAAACGCTCACTCTTATGCTGACATTAAATATGTGGACTATTACAAGAACACCGATTTAAGGGTTTATCAAAATGAAGGGCAGTTAAAATATGACTTTATTATAAAGCCCAACGGTAAAAATAACATCCAAATAAAGTACTCGGGGCAGGACAAAATAAAACTGAATAGAAAAGGAGAATTAATTATTGAAACAACACTCGGACAAGTAATTGAAGAAAAGCCTTATGCGTACCAATTGATTGATGGAGAACAAAAAGAAATTCCTTGTCAATTCATTCTCAAAAAAAATGTTGTTTCTTTTTCTATCGGGAAATATGATTCCTCAACTCCATTAGTGATTGATCCTGTGTTGGTTTTTGCCAGTTATTCGGGATCTACTGCGGATAATTTTGGCATGACGGCAACTTATGGTACTGACGGTAGTTTATTTGCTGGAGGTACGGCCTTTAATACTGGATACCCTAATTCATCAGGCGCTTATGATTCAACTTTTGCAGGAACGCCCTCCTCAGGAATTACAGACATTGTTATCTCCCGCTACGAACCTTTAGGAACTAGCTTAATTTACTCTACCTATATTGGGGGAACTGAAGCAGAAACTGTGCATAGTTTAGTTGTAAACGAGAACAATGAACTCTACCTATATGGTGTTACAGGTTCTTCTAATTTTCCAGTTCAATCCAATGGATATGATACTTCATTTAATGGAGGAAGTTTATTAAGATTTATACAGAATGGTACTTACTTTAATAACGGTACAGATATTTATGTAGCAAAATTAAATGCTTCTGGAACAGTTTTATCAGGATCTACTTATATTGGAGGCTCCGGAAATGATGGTGTCAACTATTCAAATGTTCTTAATTCCTTTAATCTTGGAGGTGGTGTAATCGTTTCTAGTCCTGCTTATGATTCTCTACAAAACAATTATGGGGATCAATACCGTGGAGAAATATTTTTAGATGAAAATAGTAACTGCTATATCACTTCATCATCAAGGTCAATAGACTTTCCTACACCCAATGGGTTTGATGCTAGCTTAGGCGGGATACAAGACGGTGTTGTTCTTAAATTAAACGCTGATTTATCTAGTTTAATTTGGAGTTCATATATCGGTGGAGATAATATGGATGCTGGTTTCGGGATTAGAGTGGATACCAACGAGGTTGTTTATATTTCAGGGGGAACTTCCTCTTCTTCTGATTTTCCGATCACCCCGGGAACTTTAAACCAAACCTACCAAGGGGGTGATGCTGATGGCTATTTGGCAAAAATAGCGAATGACGGAAGTTCAATACTGGCAGCAACCTACCTCGGAACTTCTGAATATGACCAATGCTATTTTATTGACATTGATCGTTTTGGCAGCGTATATACCCTTGGTCAAACACGTGGATCTATTCCTATAGTTAATGCAACTTATTCCAATCCAAATAGTAGCTCCTTTATTATTAAAGTAGACAGTAGCTTAACCACTTTAGCTTATTCTACTGTTTTTGGAAATGGAAACCTTACAGCTTCTTTTTCCCCTTCTGCATTTCTTGTCGATAGATGTCAAAATGTTTATGTTTCTGGTTGGGGAGGAAACATACTTACAGGGTCTAATTTATCTGGAATGCCTACAACGGCAAATGCTTTTTTACCCAACTCTCCTAATGGTTTTGACTTTTACCTCATTGTGCTAGAACGTGATTTACAATCTTTACTCTATGGAACTTATTTTGGTGGCGCAACAAGTCAAGAACATGTGGATGGGGGAACGAGTCGTTTTGATAAAAATGGAGTGGTGTATCAATCTGTTTGTGCGGGGTGCGGTGGTTATAATGATTTCCCGATTGAACCAGATCCTGGTGCATGGTCAACGACTAATGAAAGTTCGAATTGCAATAATGGTGTTTTTAAATTTGATTTTGAAATCATTCCAAAAGCCCAATTTTCGGTTAACCAGTTTCAAGGTTGTGCACCTTTGGATGTAACATTTACCAACACAAGCAATGGGTCTGACACCTACTTATGGGATTTTGGTGGTGGCGATACCACCTCTCAAGTTTTTAGTCCAACAAGAAATTACACGACTCCGGGCACCTTTACGGTCAGTTTATTAATTCAAGATTCCATTTGTAATACGATTGATACTGCTTTTCAAACCATCATTGTAAACCCTCCTGTTTCTGTAACTGGAGGCAATACTTTTACAACTTGTGAGGACACCATAACGCTCTCCATTTCTACCACTGGACCAATCACCGAAATTGTTTGGTCCAGTACAAGCCAATTTACAGACACACTCAACACCACCCAATTGGATACGAACCTCTATCTAAATTTATTAGATACCAACTGGTATTATGTAATCGTATCCAATGGATCTTGTTTAGCTGTAGATAGTTTTTTAGTCAATTATACAGGGTATACAACTACGTTGCTTAACGATACCATTTGTGAAGGAAATTCAACCACGTTAAACATTGCCGTGCAACCGCTCCAATCCATCAATCACAATTGGGCTCCTTTAGGTTCAATTGTCAGTGGGGAAAACACAGCCAATCCAATCGTTAATCCTACAATTACTACAACTTTCTTTGATACTACAGCCAACACTGTTGGTTGTATTGTGATTGATTCCTTAACGGTTGAAGTTTTCTCGCAAATCACCATAACAGGCGGAAATATTCGAAGCGCTTGTGATACCACTACACTAGAAATAGGAACCACAGGTCAGTACGACAGCATCACTTGGTCTACGAACAATGGGTTTACCGATCTCCTCAACACAAACCCTTTAGCGACTAGCTTATTGGTGGAGGTAAAAGAGGCGACTTGGTTTTATGTTATGGTTACCAACGGATTTTGTTCTGCTGCAGACAGTTTTCTAGTCAATTACATTGGTTTTGACTTAAACACAATAGACACCAACATCTGTAATGGTGAGCGTATTAGTATTGAAACAATTCCTACTCCAGCACAAACACTCTCTTATAGCTGGTCGCCAACTTCAGAAATAATTAGTGGCGCAAATACGGCTATCGTTTTAGTAAACCCATCTACAACTACAGCATATACTGTTATTGCTCAAAACAATTTAGGTTGTATCGATTCTACAACATCCTCTGTTTTTGTTTCTGGCTTCGACCCCAACTTGTTAAGTATTTTTGCAGACAAAGACACCTTAATCAATGGAGAATCAACACAACTTCACATCTTACCCGATTCTGGATTTACTTACCAATGGAATCCTAGCTCTTTTTTAAATAACGCGAACATTTCTGATCCCATTACTTCGCCCATTTTTACTACGTCCATCTCTTATACCGTTCTTCTTTCAGAAATAAGTACGGGTTGCCCCTATTACAAAACGATAACCATCTATGCTTTTGAATTGCTTTGTGATGAACCTCATGTTTTTCTTCCCAATGCTTTTACTCCAAATGGAGACGCTGAAAATGATATTTTAAGGGTAAGAGGAAGAACCATAGAAAAAATGTACTTAAAAATTTATGACCGTTGGGGTGAACTTGTCTTTGAAACCAATCAACAAGCTATTGGATGGGATGGTACCTATAAAGAGGATTTAGTTGATCCTGGAGTTTTTGTTTATCACCTTGAGGTCACTTGCATTGATGGCCAAGAATATTTCAAGAAAGGTAATGTTACTGTTATTAGGTAATGAATTTTGAATGATGAATGATTAATGTTGAATTTTTAAATGAAAAAAGAATTTAAAATAGTAGTCTCTTGCTTCTTGACTCTTGTCTCTTGGCTCGTGTTTCTTATCCCTTCTCTCTCATTCGGGCAAGACATCCATTTCTCCCAGTTTTACAATTCTCCGTTAAACCTTAATCCTGCATTAATTGGTGATTTTAATGGCGAATTCCGATTGGTAGCCAATCAACGAAAACAATGGAGTTCCGTTACAACGCCCTATTCCACATACGGAGTAAGCGTTGATGCCAAACAAATTCTCAATACCCCATTTAGTACGGGCTTAGCAGTCTATCAAGATAAAGCTGGAGATGGAGAATACCGTACCTTACAAATTGCTTTAGGAGGAACGTACACGATTCAGTTAAAAGATACCGCACAAAGCTTAAGTGTTGGAGTTCAGCCTGCCTTTACGCAACGGAGTATCAATTACGCTAACTTTCAATTTGATCAACAATACAATGGCATACAATACGATCCAAATTTAGGAAATGGTGAAAACTTCTCTAACGACGGTCAAACTTACCTCAACCTTCATGGGGGTGTTTCTTGGAATTATGAAATTGCTCAGCGTAGACGCATAGGGGCTGGAATTGCAGTTCACAACATCATTAAACCACAACAATCTTTTTTTAATGAAGACATTCCTTTACATCAACGGTATACCGTAAACATCAATGGATTAGTTAGAGTGAGTGAAAAAGTAGATGTTTTACCGAACATTAACTGGCAGAAACAGCACCAATTTCAAGAGTTAATTATAGGGGGGCAAGGAAAATACCATTTGAACCATGGAAATTATCAAGCTTTGTATGCCGGAGTTTGGTACCGAAATGCTGATGCGATGTATTTTAATGCGGGAATCGATTACCATGATTTTCATGTAGGAGTTAGTTACGACCTCAACCTCTCTTCGTTAAAAGTGGCAAGTAATCGTAAGGGAGGGTTCGAATTTTCTTTAATTTATATCATTCAACGTTATCAACCAGATATGAGGCGGTATAAATACTGTCCGGATTATATATAAATATGAGTTTAAAAGTTAAAAGTATAAAGTCGTTCCGTTATTGCGAGTTCCGAAGCAATCTCAACCTCAACCAGCTTGCTTCATCCCTCGCAATGACGTTCTTTGTCCTTTTTACGTTCCACCATCAACTGAACGCCCAAACCCCCAAAGATTGGGTAAAAAATGGAGACCACCTAATCGCGAAATACAACGATTACTACGGAGCTTCTCTTTGGTACCAACAAGCGTTGGAGATTGATTCTTCGGTTATTGAAACTGTTTTTAAATATGCCGAAGCACTTAGGGGATATAACGATTACGAGAAGGCTGAATCCAACTATTATTACATTTACAAAAGAGACCGAGGTCGTATTTATCCTTTCGCTCCTCTTTGGTATGCAACCATGCTCAAATACAATGGAAAATATGCCGCAGCTAAAAAAGCTTTTAAACGGAGTAAACGATACTTTACTGATCATAAAAGCTATCCTTATTTAAAAGTGATGAATGAAATTAAATCGTGCGAAGAGGCCATTAAGCTCCTGAACGATTCTATTCCTGTTGACATTAAAAATATGGGCAACAGTATTAATACGTATAGTAGTGAATTAGGAGCTACACTGTTAGACGACTCCACCATTGTATACGCCTCATTAAGAGATGACAACATGAAGGACGACAACATGATTACCGATACTTCTAGCTATTTGATTCAACTTTTTAAAGGAAGTAAACAAGGTGATGTTTGGAGTATGGATACACTCCTCAATAAAAAAATTAACACCCCTAATTATCACATTGCAAATGGTTCATTAAGTCCTAATGGAACAACATTCTACTACACCAAATGTAACCAAGCTTACCATTGTATGATTTATGCCATCCATTATGAAAATGGAATGTGGGAGACTCCCTATGAGGTAAAAGGAGTAAATACGGAAGATTTTACTACTACCCAACCTTCCATTGCTGAAGTTAACGATAAAGAAATGTTATTCTTTGCTTCCAATAGGCCTGGTGGCGAAGGACAAATGGACATTTGGTATGCGCTAAAAAATGAAAATGGAAGTTTTATGCCTCCGGTTAATGCTGGAGCGATGATTAACACGATAGAAGATGAAATCACTCCTTTCTACCACGCGAAAGATACTTCACTTTACTTTAGTTCGAACTGGCATTATGGATTGGGCGGTTTTGATATTTTTAAATCCAAATCAAATTCCCTAAGCTTTGCGCAGCCAAAAAACATGGGCTTCCCCATCAATACAAGTACCAACGATTTCTATTACAACATTAGCAACCAGACAGCACTGCTTACCTCTAATCGGAAAGGGGCTTACACCAAAAAAGGCGAAACGTGTTGCAATGACCTCTGGATTTACACCATCCCAGACACTGTTCTACCCCAACCAATTCTCACCACTTTAGAAGCGCTCAACAAGTATTTACCTGTTCAGCTTTATTTTCATAACGATAGTCCTAACCCTAGAACAAAAGATACCAATACTACCTTAAATTATATGGACACCTATAAAAGCTATACGAGATTGTATGGTGAATACCGAAAAAAATATACGAAGGGTTTAAAAGGCGAAGACCAACAAGATGCGTTAGCAGACATTGAAGATCTTTTTAGTGAAAAAATTGAAAAAGGAGCTGATCATTTAGCCTTATTTACCCCCTTGTTAGTGAAAGAACTAGAAGAAGGAAAAACAGTTACGCTAACCATTAAGGGGTTTGCTAGCCCACTTTCTAAATCAGACTACAACGTGAACTTAACACTGCGTAGAGTTTCAAGTTTGATTAATTATTTAAAAGCTTATGAAAAAGGATTACTGTTGCCTTACATGAATGGAACTGCAGAAAATGGGGCTAAATTGGCGTTTATTAAAGTTCCATTTGGAGAATATCAATCGGCAACCATTAGTGATGATTTAAAGGACAAAAGAAACTCTGTATACAGCCCCGGAGCAGCCTTAGAACGTAAAATTGAAATCATTGCCATCCAAGCCAACGACACCAATCAAAAGGCAATGGATGGCTCAGTACTAAAAAAGTTACCCCTACTCACTTTTAAAGATTCAATCATTGAGTTAACAATTGGAGCGCACAAAAAACAACTCCAAATTATTAACAATGGTGAAGCGCCTTTAAAGATTTTCTCTGCTACTTTTAGTTGCGATGGTTTTACAATTGATTTACCTGCTTTAGAGATTCAAACCTTTGAACCGACTACGCTTTACTTAACCTACAATCCTAAGGAAAATGCTAAAAAAACATGTACGGTAGAATTTTTAACCAACACCATTCCGAATAAAATTAAGCTGGAAATTCGTATTCAATAAACTTAAAGACACTACATCCTCAACTTGAATCGGCTTCTCCATTCTCCAAGTTCGTTACTCTTGACAGACTTCAAGCCCTACAACACTGGAAAAGCTCAGGGTGACACGGTTCATTTATCCCTACAAAAACAGCAGCTCCTGAATCAATTTCAAGATGACGACATTTTTTCCCCTTTGCCAAAACCTATGCCCCCCTTTGCGGTTCATCGACAAGGGTTGATTACCTCTAGCTTTTCTCTTCCACCTTCCACCTTCCCACTTCCCTCTTCCAACTTCCAACTTCCAACTTCCAACCTCCAACTTCCACCTTCCCTCTTCCACCTTCCCTCTTTCCTCTTGCTTTCCTCCTCAAAAGTGATTCTCCTGGAATTACATCCCACTCTACTTCAGCAAATAAATCTGAAATGATAGCAAAAAAAAAGACTTCTAGAATATTCTAAAAGTCTTTTTAGTTTTAATAGCTCCTGAAATAAATTTAAGAGGAGTCCACTCGAATGGTTTAAGCATTATGTCTGATGTAATTGTTCAGTTCTGAAATGCTACTTGAAAAACTAAATTTTCTATTAATTACAAAATAGTTTTCTTTGTCTACGGTTTTATTGTAAGCTGCTTTTGCAAAATTCAACTTTGATCGATCAAAAGAAAACTCGTCCATTATTGCTGACACTTGGTTTACATTCATATGATTTGAAGCTATTGCTTGTTTCGCAATTCCCAACCTGTCACTATCAAAATGTTCTTTTTTTAATACCTCTAGTAAACGGTTAAAGCTATTGTCATTAATGGCTGAAGGCCCATAGTTTTGTGCTGACCCATTATTTCCAAAATTGCCTTGTCCATAATATCCACCATAAGTAGAGTTTGATTCACAACCTGCACCCCAGTTGTTTCCATGGTTTTGAGAACCATAGATTCCGCCATTAGAGTTCTGGTTATGATTGCCATTATTTGAGTGAGCCCCCTGATGTCCATTTCCATGACCAGCATTGTGATGGTGTGGATTCGTTTTCTTTAAAAATTTAAAGCTCAATCGATTTCTTCCCTCCACTTTTACCAACACTTTTCGTTGAGAAGGAATGTTTATTCTTCCCTCATAAATTGTTTTAACAAACCCACCATGGCCTGAATGGTTTTGTACTCTTTTAACAATTTTCACATAATGAGATCCAGGAGATACATTCTTTAAATTAAAACTTCTTGTTTTCTGAGAGATCTCCCGATCTAAAGTGATCTTAAAACTCGAGTTGTCCCACATTTTAATGTTAAGATCTGAATAACGGTTTGTATTCAATCCATTGTGAGCAAATAAACTACCACATCCAAGTGATAAAACGATTCCAAAAATTAACTTTCTCATAATTAGTCCTCCTTTAATTTAGTTCAACATGTCCACCCTCTTTCAAATGCTGTGCCAAAATGAATGTCTATTTAAATTCATCGGCTTTCCGACAGTTATAGCTCTTAAAATTTTAGCTACTTTTGTGGTGTGCAAGTCCTCATTTATTACATACTACTTCCTTTTATTTACTTGATCTCCATACTTCCCTTTTGGGTTTTGTATCGCATTTCTGATTTTCTTTACTTTTTTACATTTGTTGTTTTGGGCTATCGTAAAAAGGTAGTGCTAGAAAATTTAAACAACTCTTTTCCTGAAAAATCAGATGAAGAAATTAATGCGATTTGTAAAAAATTCTATTCTTTTTTTTGTGATTGGATTGTTGAAATGATTAAATCGATTACCATCAGTAAAGATGAGATGATAAAACGTTGTCATTTTATAGACACTTCTTTACTCGATAAATTTGAAGCCGAAAATCGTAAAGTAATATTTGTGATGGGCCATTTTGGGAATTATGAAATGGCTGCTGCAGAAATGGCTTTTAATACCAACTACAATTTACATGTCATTTACAAACCCCTCTCCAACAAGTACTTTAATCAATTAATTAATACAAAAAGAGAACGATTTGGAACTCAAATCATGCCGATGTCTGCTACATTTAAAACCATGCTCGGCCATAAAAACAGTTCGGAATTAAGTGCTACTGCATTTATTGCCGATCAAACACCAGCTCCAGAAAATGCGTATTGGACAACATTTCTCCATCAAGACACTCCTATCTTCTTAGGAACGGAAATTTTAGCCACCAAGCTAAACTACCCAGTAATATACGTGAGTTTAAATCGAGTGAAACGTGGTTTTTATGAAATGACTTTAGATTTACTTTTTGAAAATCCTAAAGACACGGTAAAAGGTGAAATTTCTAAAGTTCATACCCAACGCTTAGAGCAAGACATTGAACGACAACCTGAAATTTGGTTGTGGTCGCACAAACGATGGAAACACAAAAGGCCTTAATGCTGCAGGAAGGAATTAGAAATGCTCTTCCTAAAAAAAAGTTGCGAATTGCCTTGCAAGTACATCACCTATCTGTTCCTCTATTTTGTTAAACTTTAGAAACGACTTTTTTCTTCCACTTATTCCTTAGGATCCAAGCCGAATACTTCATGAATGGAGAGACCACTTGAGCAAAAAAATAGGGTTTCCTTTTGATGGTCATCAAAAACTAAGCTAATATTCTTCCTAACCAATTATGGTAATCGTGGTAAGAGTTTAAATTATTATGCGAACCTTCATTAATCGTAAACAAGGTTATATTTTCAGACAATTCCACTAAACGTTGACTCGAAACATAAGGAACTGTTTCATCTTCTGTGCCATGAAACAAAAACACTTTAGCTTTTACTTTGGGCAAGTATTTATCTGTTTTAAGATGGTAATTCAATAAGATAGAATTGGGTAAATAAGGGTAATGAAATTTAGCTACATCATAGAAATTACAGTAAGGTGTTTCTAAAATTAATATTCCTGGATGATTTTTATGCGCGATATAAGAGGCAATTCCTGTACCTAAAGAAGTTCCATATAGAATAATGTCTCTTTCTTTGTAGTTATAGAGCAGTTCTTTATAAATTAAGGAGGCATCACTAAAAAGCATTTTCTCACTTTTTATTTTTCCCGTACTCTTCCCGTATCCTCTATAATCGTAAATTAAAATATCGTAACCTTTGGTGGTAAAATCTATGGCTTTTAATCCCCAAGTCTCCAAATTGCCAGTATTTCCATGGTGATAAAATATGACTCCTTTAGAGTTTTCAGCTTTAAAAAATAAGGCGCTTAAGGTGTTCCCATCTTCTGTTTTAAAAAACTGTTCTTTAAAATCTCCATCAAAATTAAACTTATACTTTTCTGACAATCTTTCTGGGTGAAAGATTAAGTGTTCTTGAAAAAGATAAAACCCTAAGCATACCCCTAGCAAAATTGCGGGAATTGAAATGAGAATATAGAGTAAAAAATTTGGCAAGTTAAAAGAATGTTAATTTGGTTTAGTCTTTGTTATTTAATACTAAATTTGAAATCTAAATCAATCAAAAATATGAAGAATATATTTCCTATCCTTTTAATCCTGACTATTTCTTTAACAGGATTCTCTCAAAAAAATGGTTATAAAATAAAAATGAAGATTGATGGCATAAAGGAATCTCCATGCTACTTAATTAATTATTTCGGTCAGCAACGTTACTATAAAGATACTGCCCAATTTAATAATGATGGATTGGTAATTTTTGAAGGAGAAGAACATCATCAAGGAGGTATTTACGGAGTTTTTACTGCTGGCAAGTTATTGTTTGAACTCGTGATTAATGGGGAGTCGCTTATTGATTTAGAAACCGATACGTTAAACTATATAGAACACATGAAGGTTAAAGCTTCCAAAGAAAATCAAGTATTTTTTGAACATTTACAATTAATTAATGAAAAACAAAAAGCTGCTCAACCTTCAAGAAATAAACTGAGTTTAGAAAGTACTTCTGATAAGGAAAAGAAAAAAATAAATGCAGCGTTAACTCTTATTGGAAAGGAAATAAATACTTACCGCTTAACTGTTATTAAAGAAAATCCCGATTTATTTGTTTCGGTAATTTTCAAAACAATGAAAGAAACGGAAGCTCCTGATTTCGAAGAAGTTAAAAACGATTCTTTAAAACGATTAATGAAATACGAATATGTTAAAAAACATTATTTTGATGATGTTGATTTTTCTGATGCTCGTATTAACTACTCTCCTCTGTATCATAATAAAATTGAAAAATATTTTAAAAACATTGTTTATCCGATGCCCGATTCTATTATTAAAGAGGTGGATATGGTCATTACTAAAGCCAAAGCGAATGCCGATATTTTTAAATATACTGTTCACTATCTTTTGAGTCATTATGAAAAGTCTAAAATTATGGGGATGGATGGTGTATTCTCCCATATTGGATTAAACTACTATACACATGACTTGGCGATTTGGGCAGATTCTACTCAAGTTGAAAAAGTGCAGGATAGAGCCCGGAAAATATTTCCTTTAATGATTGGTAAACAAGCGATTAATTTAACTTTGTTAGATACCAGTGCAACCAATTGGGTGAACTTAACTAAAGATGTACAAGCTGATTATACGGTATTGGTTTTTTGGGATCCTGATTGTGGGCACTGCAAGAAGGAATTGCCCAAATTGGCACATTATATTGATTCTGTAAAAGCAACAGTAGCTATAAAAGTGTACTCTGTAAGCTCAAGTCATACTGAGGATTGGAAAAAGTTTATTGTTGATCATCAATTAGATTTCATCAACGTTGCCGTTCCTAGAGAAGTTTACAAAGACCAACAAAAGGCTACTGACCTTATTATTTCTGGAAAAACGGATTTAAAAAGTTTAAACTACAACACCACTTACGACATTTACACTACTCCACAAATTTATTTATTGGATAAAACAAAAAAGATAATTGCTAAAAAATTAGATACTGAATTATTAAAATTAGTAATTAATAAAGAGGAAGCTCGTAAGAAATAAGCTATGAAAAAACTTATTCCAGCATTAATAGTTATCGCTATTGGTATTACTATTGGTTATTTTATGATTGATAATAATAAACCTAAACCAAAGGTTTACAATCCTATTGACCTTAATCCCGAATTGGTTGATGAATCCTTAAGACAAGTTGATAAATTCCACAGAGTAGGTTCTTTTAATTTAACGAACCAAGATGGCCATGTCATCACCGAAAAAAATTACAAGAATAAAATTTATGTAACCGATTTCTTCTTTGTTACCTGCCCTACTATTTGTCCTAAAATGACCCAACAAATGCACCGCGTTTATGATGAATTTAAAGCGGTTTCTGAGGTTTCTTTTCTTTCACATACCGTAATGCCTGAAGCAGATTCTGTTTCTGTTTTAAATAAGTATGCTCAAGATTTAGGGGTTTCTTCTTCGCGATGGAACTTTGTTACTGGAGATAAAAAACAAATTTACAACCTGGCAAGAAAAACTTATTTTGCAGCCATTACTAAAGGTGATGGTGGTCCTAATGACTTTGTACATACTGAAAACTTTGTACTGGTGGATACAAAAAAAAGGCTACGTGGATTCTATGATGGAACCTCAAAAGAAGATGTTGACAGACTAATTGTTGATATTTATGCGTTGTTAGAAGAATCTAATGCAAAACAATGAGTGCATTCGTAAATGTTTAAGGGTTTATTTCAGCTGCATGCTCTTCCTCTAAAAAATTAAACTCATTTAATTTAAAAAAAACTATGAACATTCTCCTTAAAATAATATCAATTAGTACCCTTCTGTTCTTTCTTTTTTCTTGTAAAAGCAAACTCGATCAAAGCACCATGTTTACGGGAAGAACCCATAAGAATAAAAAGGGCGTTTTTAACACGGGTTTAAACAGTAAAAGATCGGTTAGCATGGAAATCTCAAAGGAATACGACAAACTAAGCAAGCATGATACGAAGCCTAAAAAAGCAGCAAAAAAGGCGGCTAAAATCTTAGCCAAAAAGAAAAAAGCGATGGCAAAACAAACGGCCAAATTTGTTAAGAAAAAGCGTTTAGGGGTTAAACCAGGGAAATCTAAATCGAGTGGGGATAAGTAGTGTTTAATGTTT
The DNA here is from genome assembly GCA_034112225.1 of Flavobacteriales bacterium. Lineage (GTDB taxonomy): Bacteria > Bacteroidota > Bacteroidia > Flavobacteriales_E > Vicingaceae. The sequence continues at coordinate 30,714 of JAWUVT010000142.1, forward strand.
AAAAAAAAATTTCAAAAGACATACACCATCTACTAAAAACTATTTACCAACAACCATCCACTAAAAACTATTTACTAACAACCAAAAACTACTTCCTCTTTTTACGAGAACCTTTTATGGCTTCTTCTTCCCAAGGTTTTTCTGGCCATAAATGGCGTTTATATTGCATCCGTAAATCTTTACGTACATCAAAATAAGCAGTATCCCAAAAGCTTTTTAAGTCTGATGTTATTTGAACAATTTTAAAGCCTGGTGATAATAAATGCATGAGTACGCTTATTTGTCCTTGGTTTACTTTTGGTGTTTCTGCCATTCCAAAACACTCTTGTAAACGAACCGCTAAAATGGGTTCAGATCCACTAGATAGATATTGTAATTTAATCTTAGAACCACTTTTTACCTCAATTGTTTTTGGCGCATGAGCATTTAATTTCTCTTGAAGTGTAGGCGTTAAACTATATTGCAACACCTCTTTTAAATTAATTTTCTTAAAATCACTAGGGCTTTCCACCTTATTTAAATAAGGACCTAACCACTCTTCTGCGGCAATTAACAACGCTTTTGTACGCACATCTGGAAAACCATCTGCTGGATACCAAACGCGCATAGAGAGCACTCTGTTTTGCCATTGTTCAACCTCTTCATCCCAATTCAACAAAGCACTTCCCTCCTTTTTAACGTCTTCAATTACAGCTTTAAAAATTAAACTTTCGTCAGGATTTTTTAAAGGTTTACGTTCTAAAATGATATTTCCTATCCCCCTATTTTCGGAAGTAATCAACCCCCCTTTTTTGGTATTCCAAGTAATTACCTCTTTGGTTTTTAGTAAAGGTTTTAAATCTTTAGGATTTAGAGGGGAAGCCATAAAGATCTTTCCCATTCCTTGCCGATCATTGACGTGAGCAATGGCTAACCAAGGCTCACTTTCCAAATCATCTCTTTGTCCTATCGCAGCGTTTTGACCATTAGCCATTTGAAATTGAGCATTTTTCCCTGGTCTTGCACAAGCAATACGCTCGGGATAACAATAGGCCAATAAAATCCCCGTCTCATCATCATCAAAAATAGAATTGTCTACTTTTAATTTAAATAGGCTCCGATACTGAGCAGCAACCTTTTCTATTCGCGCTAAACGATTATTTCCTACGCTCTGATTACGGAACCTTCTAAGGGCCTCAATTCTTAAATTGATATCAATACCTGTTTCTGGTGGTAAAGGATCTCGTTCTTCTAATAAGGGAGCAATATCTGTAGCTAAGCTCAATTGATTCGACTCCTTAGCTTTAATTAGCATGTGTCCTATTCTAGGATGAGTAGGCAAACGATGGATCGCCTTCCCGTGAGTGGTGATCTTATTGTCCAACAACGCATCTAACTCATGCAACAATTGAGCTGCTTTGGCTACGTTTCCTTTTGGAGGAGGAGTTACCCAAGATAAATCTTCAGCATCTACAATTCCCCATTGCGCCATGTCCAGGACTAAAGAACTTAAATCTGCTTGTTCTATTTCGGGTTTACCGTGTTCTTCTAGTCGCGATTGTGTAGCAATCGACCACATTCGGTAACAAACCCCGGCACTTAAACGTCCTGCTCGTCCTGCTCTTTGGTCGGCAGAATCTTTAGAAATTTGTATGGTTTCTAACCGAGATAATCCCGTATTCGCGTTAAAACGAGAAGTCCGTTCAAAACCTGAATCAACAACGATTCTAACGCCTTCTATTGTTAAACTTGTTTCTGCAATATTGGTTGCCAAAACAACTTTACGTTTGCCTTCTTTATTGGGCATTATTGCGGCAAACTGCTCCTTTGGAGGGAGCTGACCATATAGGGGATGAATCATTACGCCTGATAAAGAACGCTTTAAAATTTCTTCACACTTTTTTATTTCTCCTTGTCCGGGTAAAAACACCAAGACATCTCCATCGTGTTTATCCATTGCAGCTTTAACAACTCTACTTGCTAATTCTGGCAAAAGCTTCATCTCGCTATCTCCGGCATAGTTATGGTCAACAGGGTATTGTCTTCCTAAGCTTTCTACAATTGGAGCTTTTAACATTTTAGACAATTCGGGCATGTCTAATGTTGCCGACATGACCAAAATCCTTAAATCTGGTCGCAATACTTCTTGCGATTCTCTACACAATGCCATGGCAACATCGGCATGAATGCTTCGTTCATGAAATTCATCAAAAATGACCATCCCTACTCCTTCTAAGCCGTTGTCTTCCTGAATCATTCGGGTTAAAATGCCTTCGGTTAAAACTTCAATTTTTGTTTGATTAGAGATTTTGCTTTCAAAACGTATCCGATAACCAACCGCTTCTCCAACTTTTTCGCCCAACAAATCTGCCATCCGATTGGCTATTGTCTTAGCAGCCAATCTTCGTGGTTCTAACATGATAATCTTCTTGCCAGCTAACCAAACTTCCTCCATTAAAGCCAATGGCACCAACGTACTCTTTCCGGCTCCTGGTGGTGCTTTTAAAATCAAAGTCGAAGTATTATTGAGCGCTTCCTTAATTTTAGGAATGACGTCTTTAACGGGCAAATCTATTTTGTTGTAATCGAAATTCAATTGGTTATCTTTAGCTTGTAATGCCTTACAAAAGTAAACGGAATGCCATTCTGAATACAGATTTCTATACAATTTATTTTCTAGACCAATTAATACCCATCGCCTACAATACATCGGTAAGTGGTTAAAGCAATATTGTATGTTTCTAGTCGCACAAAGTAATGCGCAGCTCAACATGTTATCAATCTTACAGAATTTAGGGGCTTTGTAGTTTCGTAGACTAAAGCAATAGAGCATCGTTAAATTATAAGTTATAGATGCCGTTGTTGTTAGAGAACGATTGCTCTTATCTTCTAAATTTTTCTGAAGTTGAATCGTAAGCCAAATGAGCTTCAATCTTATCTAAAAGCTTTTGTATTGCAAATAACCCTTGTGCTAATGCTATTTTTTCTAGCTTTAGTATTGATAATGATTCGTTTTTGTTTTTTAAGAAGAGTAGACTTGTTGGGTTTTGTCAGCTCTGCTTACAGAATCAATTCCAGAGAATAAATGTGCTTTTAAAGGTAGGTTTCATAGTCTGTAGCAACCAAAGGAAGATTTTCGAATAAAGAACCTTCCTTAAAGATGGCTCTTAATCACATCTTTAAGAAAGGAGTCTTTATTCAACATGAATAAAGTGCTATTCAATTGAATGACAAATATCAAACTTAGAACCGGTTAAAACAATCGCATGAAATACTGTTTTTTTTATGCGTAAAATATCGTAAAAAAAAAAATGGTTTTGAGGAAAACAATAGGTAAAACTACATAGCGCTTAACATCCACTTCTACCGTGTAGGCCACAGATATT
>JAWUVT010000143.1:0-7188 GCA_034112225.1 Flavobacteriales bacterium
GTGTTTTTTTAGAATTTTATTCCAAGTTCAACTACAGAAAATCGTTTTTGGTTTTTAATCGATCTATTTTTTTAGAGAATAAAGGTGTCCTTAAAATGGACATTAACTTTTTTTAGTTAGGATATTGTTCAAAAAGTGCTAATTTGCATTCTATTAAACTAAACTAACTAAACTAACTAAATTGATGAGAAAAATTACGCTACTAGTTTTAGGTCTAACACTCTTGATTCCTGGAATATACGCACAAAAACATGCTGCTGTTAAATCAAATGTTAGTATTACTAATCCTGAAGGAAAAAGATGTAGTACTACTGAAGCAATGAACATCATTAGAGCTAAAGACCCTGTTGCTTTTGATGCACTAAAAATTCAAAATGAACAAAAACTTCAAAATTGGATTACTAATCATTATGATGTCTCCGCAAAAAAAGCGGTGATCATTATTCCTATAGTTGTTCAAGTTTGGGAAAACACTTCTACTGTCCCTGACTCAAGAATTACCGAACAAATAGATCGATTAAATCAAGATTTTGGAAGAACAAATTCTGATGCAGGAAATACGCCAAGTACATTTTCTGCAGTAGATTGCGAAATTCAATTTTGTTTAGCCAATAAAGATCCACAAGGAAGTGTGACTACAGGTATTGTTAGAAAGACAGTGAATGGAAGTCCAGCACAATCAGGAGGAACTGATTTGTGGGATCCTTCGATGTACTTAAACCTTTTTGTGTATGATATTGGTGGTGGTACTTTAGGATTTACCTATACCCCTTCCTCTACTATTGGTCAGGCTGTTCATATAGGGACGGATTATTTTGGAAATACAGGAGGTATATATGGACTAGGGAGAACTGCTTCTCATGAAGTAGGGCATTGGTTAAATTTAGAACATATCTGGGGAGATGCCAATTGTGGAGATGATTTAGTTTCAGACACACCAACTCAACAGAGTAATAATGGAGGTTGTCCTAATCATCCAAGTGCTACCTGTAATAACAGTGGAGATATGTTTATGAATTATATGGATTATGTAAACGATAACTGTATGAATGCGTTTACTGCAGGACAAAAAACAAGAATGATAGGAGCTATTAATACTTATAGACCTGGATTGTTAAATTCTGCTTTAACGAATTGTAGTGCTGCTGCTTTGAATGCAGATTTTACCACGAATGCTACTACTATTAACGTAGGACAAACAATTACTTTTACTGATGCTTCTGTTCCAGTAGCTTCTGTTAATAGCTGGGTTTGGAATTTTGATGTAACGAACTTAGGCGGTGTTACTTTTTCTACGCCAAATATTCAAGGACCACATGTTGTAACTTATAATAATGCGGGAACTTATACTGTTTCTTTACAAGTTGGAGATGGAAGTTCTAATGATACTGAAACTAAAACGAGTTACATTATTGTGAATCCAACGGGAACAGTTGGTTGTGATTCTACAGCTGCAGATTGGGACTGGAATACAGAGCAATATAGTGCTGCTACATGGGGCGTAGATTGTAATGGAACTAGTTCTTCTGGTTATATGATGGGAGCCAACTGTTATGATGATTACCAGTGGGCTTCAAAAGTTTCTTTTTCATTATTAGATAAAGAATTAACGGATGTGCTTTATACTTTTGTTCAATCTACAGGAACAGGGGTAACCAACTTAAAAGTTTGGAATGCCGATGGAGCTGGTCAAAATGATGCAGGTACTGCTGTCACTTCTGCTCCAGGAACAATACTGTCTTCAACAACAACAACTTCAGGAGCATTTTCCGCTAATTTAGATCAATTAGTTAGCGTGCCCGTATCTCCGGCAGTTGCTTTAACTGGAGATTTTTATATTGGATATGATCACCCTGCTAATCCTGCTGCAGGAGATACACTTGCAATGGGAACTGTAACAGGTACTTCTGGGAATAGAATTTGGGCAAACGAAGGTGCTGCAATTGGATGGAGAGATGTTGAATATTGGGGTTCAGGTGCAGGTACTAGTGGTACGGCTTTAAACTTAAAAGGAACTGTTGTTGCAGTTGTTTGTGATATTTCAACAGGAGAAAAAGAAATCTTAGGAACACTTTCTCAAACGTCTATTTATCCAAATCCTTCTGTTGGAACTTTAAATGTAGCGCTTACAACAAAAGAATTGTCAACTGTTTCAGTTTATAACATGTTAGGAGAGGTTGTATTCTCATTCACTAAAAATACACAGCTCTTTACCGTTGATATGAATAATCAACCAAATGGAGTTTACTTTGTTAAAGTTAAAAATAGCAATCATATCACGACTAAAAAAGTAGTGCTTTCTAAGTAGAATTGATGCAGAAGAGGTGCCGAAATACGACTTCGTAGCTCGTACATCTCAATAAATTATTTTATTGAATAATTAGTTTAAAGAGTCCTGAGAAATCAGGGCTCTTTTTTTATACAGAATAAGTACTTTTGTTTTATAAAATAAGAGAGATGTCGATAGAATTATTAAAAGAATCAATTACAGATCATACTTTATTAGGTATTGCAGATAAGGTTCAGAGAGAAGAACGAATTACTTTTGATGACGGGATTTATTTGTTCGAAAATGCCGAGGTAAGTTATTTGGGAGTATTGGCCAATTACATCAGAGAAAGAAGGCATGGTCATAAAACGTATTTTAACAAAAACTTTCATATTGAGCCAACAAATATTTGTGTGTTTGATTGTAAATTTTGTGCCTACTCAAAATTTTTGAGAAATAAAGATGATTTTGATGCTTGGGAATTGAGCGAAGAAGAAATTATTGAAACCATAAAAGCATACGAAGGAAAAGACATCACAGAAGTTCATATTGTTGGAGGGGTTCATCCTAAAATGGGATTAGAATACTTTAAAAATCTGATTAGTAAGATAAAAAAAATTAGACCGGATTTACATGTCAAAGCATTTACTGCTGTTGAGTTAGATTATATGGCTCGGAAAGCAAAAGTAAGCTATGAAGAATGCCTTACCATTTTAAAGGATGCAGGACAAGGTTCTTTACCTGGAGGAGGAGCAGAAATCTTTGATCAAACAATAAGAGATCAAATTTGTAAAGATAAATGCAACGGAGAAGAATGGTTAGAAATGCATGAAGCTGCTCATAATGTCGGAATGCCTTCTAATGCAACCATTCTTTATGGTCATATTGAAAAACCAAAACACTTGGTAGATCACATGAATCGGTTAAGAGAATTGCAAGATAAAACAGGAGGATTTAACGCCTTTATTCCATTGAAATTTAGAAATGGAAATAACCAAATGTCAAACATTGAAGAAGTAAGTATTCTTGAGGATTTAAAAATGTATGCGATTGCAAGAATCTATTTAGATAACTTTAATCATATTAAGGCATACTGGCCAATGATTGGTCGAAAAACTACACAGTTATTATTGTCTTTTGGAGTAAATGATATTGATGGTACTGTAGATGATTCTACAAAGATTTATAGTATGGCGGGAGTTGAAGAACAAAAACCGGTAATGACAAGTGATCAAATGATTGCTCTAATAAAAGATGTAAACAGACACCCAATTGAAAGAGATAGTGTTTATAATGAATTGAAAGATTATTCTAAAAGTGAGTTCGTTTAAATCTTATAGATTTCAAGTTGTGAACTAAAATTACCACTCATGAAAATAGTAAAAGTAATAGGACTTATTGTAGTTGCTTTCTTAGCACTATTTGTTGTTTTAGGATGGATAGGACCTGCTGATTATTCAGTGACTAGAACTATTCAGATTAAAGCACCAATTGAGGTTGTTGTAGAACAAACTTCAAAATTTCAGAATTGGAGTGCATGGTCTCCATGGGCAGCAGCAGACCCTAAAGCGAAGTATACGATTGAAAATGATACACAAGAAGTTGGAGCTAAAATCAGCTGGAACGGAGAAGTCGCTGGAAAAGGAGCAATGAAAATCACGGAGATCATCCCTAACCAAAAAATGGTTTATGAACTTACTTTTATTGAACCATGGGGAGTCTCTTCTATAGGAGGGTTTAATTACACTCAAAAAGAAGGGGGTATTCAATTAGAATGGTATGATAAAGGGGAAATACCTTTTACACAAAGACCAATGATGCTCTTTATGGATTTTGAAGAAATGATGGGGCCCATGTTTGAAAATGGGCTTGTAAATATTAAAAAAATATGTGAGAATAGACAACCAGCAATTGATGTAACTGAAGAATTGGTAGCGTCTAAAACTATGTTATATATTTCTGAAAGTTCCAGTTTAATGCCTTCAGAAATTAGAATGAAATTAAGCGGTGCTTTTGGAGAAATTATGGCCTTAATGGGGGTCGCTAAAATTGAAATGACTTCAGCTCCAAGGTCTATTACCACACGGTTTTCTATCCAAGAGATGAAATGTGATTTTAATGCCGCTATCCTTGCCGAATTACCCAAAGGAATGGAATTGTATGGAAGAATAAAACAAGGAGAAACTTACGCAGGTAAAGCCTTGAAAACGATGCACCTTGGACCATCCACGAAATTAAAAGCTACTTACGATAGAATGTTCGCTTATATTAAAGCGAACGGTTACCAAATAAATGGGGACAGTTGGGAGGAATATATTGATGATCCAACTGTCGTTTCTATAGACGAATTACGAACTAATATTTACTTTCCAGTAAAATAAAAATTGACTACACAAAACAAAATTACCGTTACAGGACATCGAGGTGCAGGAGGTTTAGCCCCTGAAAACACCTTGGCTTCTATTCAATTAGCACTCGATTTAGGCGTGGATAGAATAGAAATTGATGTACAGCAAACTAAAGACAATGTTATCATCGTTTTACACGATCGTACCTTACGTAGAACCACTACTGGTATTGGATATGTGAAAGCCAAAAGCTACAAAGAAATCCTAAAACATAGTGCTGGTTATAAATTCAACAAGTATTACATTAAAGAGAAAGTTCCCACACTTGATGAGGTGATCAAGTTGATTGATGGTAGAGCAGAACTTTTAATTGAAACCAAGTATAGCTTTATGTACTACCCCAATATTGAGCGACACATTATTAATGTAATAAAGAGCAATGCTGCTAAGGCTTGGTGTAAGGTAATTTCATTTAATGATAGAGCCATCTTTAGAGTTCATAAATTAGATCCAGAAATAAGAATTGGAAAACTCTTTGTTGGTAAACACGCCAATTTACCTTTGTCATGGGATAAGGGAATGAACATAAAACCATTAAGACGTTACCATTTTGTTGATGAAATTATTGTAAAGCACGTTTACGCTACCAAAAATATTATTGATAGAGTTCATGATATGGGTAAAGAACTACATGTGTGGACCGTTAATGATGAAGAAACTATCGGAAAACTAGTTGAACGAGGGGTGGATGGTATCATTTCTGATTATCCAAATCTTTTGATGAAGTATAAACGGTAATTATTTTAAGTCATTCATCAGAATATTTTTTTTTCTCATTCTTTTTATAGAAAAGAAAATGTAGCCTCTATTTAATTTTTATAAATCGATCATTAAATAGAGGCTTCTTTTTGTCTTGCTCACTATTGTCACCCGATGTTCTTAGTCGGTGGCTGTGAACCTACAACATGAAGCGTGGAATCTCCTTGAATTTGAAAAAGCATTAAAAGCCTATCAGAAATTTCCAAAAGCAACAAATCAAAACTTTACCCGTTAAATCTACACCCTTAGATTTTTTTTGATGAAACTACTGAGCTATTTTGTGTTTTTTTTAACTACTACTTGTGTTCATTCAATATGCTATTCCCAAAACTGCGATAATATAAAAATATTAGGAGTCTCAACCCTATATGCAGCCAAACCTTTGCCTATAATTGAAGAAAGGGATGTTATGTGGCAAAGAAGATTGTGGAGAGAGATTGACTTAAAAGAAGCGGCAAATCAAAAGCTATATTTTTCTAAAGGCAAGGATAAATCGGATTGCTCTTTATATGATGTTTTGTATGCTAATCTAATGAATGGAGCTTTAAAAGCTTATGATGCTATTGATGCTCAATTTTCAAAAGAATTAACTGTCGCGCAAATAATAAATTCTGTTGGAGATTCTATAGTTGATGAAAATGGGACCTTAGTTTATCAAAACTTAGAGAGTAGGAGTGTAGTTAAATATTGGTTAAAAGAAGATTGGTTTTTTGATTCAAAGTATTCGAAAGTTGAGGTTCGAATAATTGGTGTTTGCCCAGTTAAAATTACGCTAGATAAGAATGGAAATGTATTGGGGTATAAACAGTTGTTTTGGTTGTATTTTAGGAACATTAGAAATGTATTGGCAAATATAGAAGTTTTAAAAAAAAGAAATACAGACGAAGATCGCGTATCTTTTGATGATGTTTTTATAAAACGCTTATTCGATAGTTACATCATCCAAAAAGAAGGAGGAGAAAAACAACATGTTAACAACCATAAATCAGAATTAGACATTAAACTCGAAAACGAAAAAACAAAACAATATTCTTTTAAAAGAGAAACAGGCTTTTGGGGGAATTGATTTTTATGTTTAACGACTCTTTTGTTTCTACTTTATTCATTTTTTAGTAGCATCAAAGTAGTGCTATTTTATAGAAGATTAAGTTCGCTTTTAAAATGCAGATAGGGTGAAGTTTCTTTGGATACTGTAACCTAGACTCTAGAACAGGAGAGTGATTTACAAGGCTCATATAGAGTAGTTTATAATGAATTTGACTTGGCTATTTAGTTGTGAAAAGCGACTTAATAGACAAAATTTAGGCTGTTTTAGTTGAACTATTTTCAAGTGACAAAAATTACGCTCTAAAATCATTGAGATTACGGATCAAACAATAAATTGTGGGATTCGCTTACCTTTGGGCTTAAAAAAATAGAATTTTGACAAAGAATTAACGCGTTATTTATTGTCTTAAAGGAGCTTCGCATATTTTGGCATTTCAAAGCACCACACCATAAAAGATAAGATTCATTTCTATTGAGTAGAGAAGAACCTACTCCCTAAAGAGTAAGAAGAGGTACTCTCGCATTCCAACGCACTCCCCCCGAAATAACAATTGAGGACTTTCCACTAAGGGGGCAAGTCTGTATTCCTCCATATCAAACGAAAAAGTGTACTAAAAAACGAAAAAGTATACTAAAAAACGAAAAAGTGTACTAAAAAACGAAAAAGTATACTAAAAAACGAAAAAGTGTACTAAAAAACGAAAA
>JAWUVT010000144.1:0-37177 GCA_034112225.1 Flavobacteriales bacterium
TCTATCGCTTCATCCATGTTTCCAACTAAGTTGAAAGCCGCTTCAGGATATTGATCAACTTCACCATCCATAATCATGTTGAAACCTTTAATCGTATCTTCAATAGATACTAAACAACCTTTTAATCCGGTAAATTGCTCAGCAACGTGAAAAGGTTGAGATAAGAAACGTTGAACTCTTCTTGCTCTGTGTACTGTTTGCTTATCTTCTTCAGATAATTCATCCATACCTAAAATTGCAATAATATCTTGCAACTCTTTATAACGTTGTAAAGTTTCTTTTACTCTTTGTGCAGTATCGTAATGCTCATCACCAACGATTGCAGGAGTTAAGATTCTTGAAGTAGAATCCAACGGATCTACTGCAGGATAAATTCCTAATTCAGCAATCTTACGCGAAAGTACTGTTGTTGCATCTAAGTGAGCAAACGTTGTTGCCGGTGCAGGATCCGTTAAATCATCTGCAGGAACATATACTGCTTGAACAGATGTAATAGAGCCAGACTTAGTTGACGTAATTCTTTCTTGCATGGCTCCCATTTCAGAAGCTAAAGTTGGCTGGTAACCTACTGCTGAAGGCATACGCCCTAACAATGCCGATACCTCAGAACCTGCTTGTGTAAATCTAAAAATGTTATCAATAAAGAATAAGATATCTCTACCTCCACCTTCACTGGTACCATCACCATCTCTAAAATATTCTGCTAATGTTAATCCAGATAAAGCAACTCTCGCTCTAGACCCTGGAGGCTCATTCATTTGTCCGAAAACTAATGTGGCCATAGATCCCGTTAAACCTTCTTTATCTACTTTCGATAAATCCCAGCCACCAGCTTCCATAGACTTCTCGAATTCTTCACCGTATTTAATTACGCCAGATTCGATCATCTCTCTCAACAAATCATTTCCTTCTCTTGTTCTTTCACCAACACCAGCAAATACAGATAACCCTGCATGTCCTTTTGCAATGTTGTTGATTAATTCCATAATCAATACCGTTTTACCAACACCAGCACCACCAAACAATCCAATTTTACCACCTTTAGAATAAGGTTCAATTAAATCAATTACTTTAATACCTGTAAAAAGTACTTCAGCAGAAGTCGTTAACTCTTCAAATTTTGGAGGATCTCTATGAATTGGAGAACCATTTTCTTTTGACAAGGCAGGTAAGCCATCAATTGGATCACCAACTACGTTAAACAATCGACCTCTAATGTGTTCTCCAATTGGCATCATAATAGGAGATCCTGTTGAAACAACTTCCATCCCTCTACTTAACCCATCAGAAGCATCCATTGCGATTGCTCTAACAGTGTCTTCACCAATATGTTGTTGACATTCTAATACTACTTTTTCTCCATTAGCTCTTGTAATCACTAATGAATCCAAAATATTTGGAAGTGGTCCTTTTGCTGTATCGAAACTTACATCGATTACAGGCCCAATTACTTGTGTTATTTTTCCAGTATTAACTGACATTCTATTTATTTTTAAGTTAAACTTATCTGTCGTATTTAAGTCTGCAAAAATAATATTAATTATCTTCTTATGATAACATAATTTAAGATTACTTTTTTTAATTTTTATTACAGATATTTGCAAAATAGAAACGAGTACATCTCTAAAAAAAATTAACAAAAATTTAGTGAAGGTTTACCTAAATATTGATGAGTTTAAAACTGCCAGCAAAACTGTTGTGACTACGGGTACTTTTGATGGTGTTCATACGGGCCACAAAGTGGTCATAAAACAACTCATTAATGCTGCTAAAAAAATTAATGGAGAAAGTGTAATCCTCACTTTCTTTCCTCACCCTAGAATGGTTTTACAACCTGATGATAATGAGTTGAGATTGTTAAATACCATTGAGGAACGAATTGAATTATTAGAAAAATCGGGGATAGATCATCTCATTGTACATCCTTTTTCAAAAGAGTTTTCTCGCTTAAGTTCTACCGACTATGTTAGAGACATCTTAGTGAACAAACTGAACCTTTCTAAATTAGTTATTGGTTACGATCATCAATTTGGTAGAAATAGAGAAGGTTCTTTTAAACACTTGCAAGAATTAGCCCCCCTTTATGGTTTTACTTTAGAGGAAATTGCCGCTCAAGAAATCCACCAAGTTAACATTAGCTCAACTAAAGTTAGAAATTCACTATTAACAGGAGAAATACACGCTGCTAACCAATTTTTAGGATACCATTACTTTATTAAAGGTACTGTTGTTGATGGAAATAAAATGGGAAGAACCATTGGTTTTCCTACTGCAAATATTCAGGTGAATGAATGGTACAAATTAATACCTGCAAAAGGTGTTTATGCAGTAAAAATTAAATTACAAAACACTATTTTTAATGGCATGTTAAATATTGGTTCTCGGCCAACACTTTCCGATACCAATATCGAAACCATTGAAGTAAATATCTTTAACTTTGAGGAAGATCTTTACAATAAAGAGATAGAGATTGAGTTTTATGAACGGGTAAGGGATGAACAAAAATTTGAAAACATCTCTGCACTTCAACAACAGTTAACAATTGATAAAAAAAATGTCATACAAATTTTTAGCAACTAGTTTACTCCTCCTATTTACATTCAATCTAAAAGCACAGATGTTGGATCCTATTGCTTTGGACAGCCTTCCTACCTACAATTTACAACAAGCATTAGAACAAGACCCCTTAAAGGTTTATAAACTTTCTTTAAAAAAAATGAAGTTAACTGAACTTCCTACAGAAGTTTTAAACTTTAAGAATCTTCAGTATTTAAACCTCCAAAAGAATAGATTAAAGACTTTTCCTACCAACATTAAAAATTTCACCCATTTACAAGAGCTCAACATTTCTTACAACAATATAGAAATTATTCCTAAAGAGCTTGGTCAATTGCTTCACTTAATAAAGTTTACGGCAAATAACAATCAAATCGTTTCACTACCAAAAGAAATAAAACACTTAAAAAAATTAAAATACATTGACATTTGGGGAAATGATATAGGTGCACTACCCTTCGAAATTCAAGAATTAAAAGACAACTTGATAGAGATTGACATGCGTGTCATTTTAATGAGTAAAGATGAAAGTAAAAAGATTAAAGCACTACTACCCAACACCAAGATCCGCTTTTCTAAATCCTGCAATTGTGCATTTTAACAGGATACAATTCCAACCATTGTCTTCTTAATCATCAGATCTTGTTTGCTCTTTTAAAAAATAAGATCGAACCATCCAATGCCCTTTTACTTCTATAAAAAAAATACATTCTACTAAAGAGCTTACCTCCATTATTACTGACCTTAATAAGGTTCTCTAAAAAATATCACGCCCTCTCCAAGCCATTAAGTAGTCCCAATTAACAAAGTCGATATATTATTCTGTTTTTTTCATAAAACACAAGCTAACTTTGTTCTAGATAGATTACTTTTATAAAAGCGAACCTTTAAAGCTCCTTGTTCGTTTTACCATTAAGTATGAGTAACCATTTTAATAGCATTATTATAATTACCATTTGCTTGTTTTCGGCCAATTTAAAAGCCCAAGACAAGATTCTATTTTTAAATGGAAAAACCATGGAAGGTTCTCTTTTAGAAAAAACCAATTACGAGTTTACGTTTAAAAATAAAAAAGATAAACAATTTCTTATTGATAAATATCGCGTTTTCTCTTATACTCAAAACAATAAAGAACATGTAGTGTATGAATTTGATACGCTCTCTGGAAATTTCTTAAAAGCTAAGGACATGAAAATGTTCGTTTATGGAGAAAAAGAGGCCTATCAAACCTACAAACCAAACCTAACGAATGCGTTAGGTTTAATTTTAGGTGCTACTGCAGGATACTTCATGCATAAAGAAAATGCATTTATTTACATTGCCACTCCGTTGATTTACACACCAATAACACTCGCTTTTCCAACTAAAGTAAACCAAAAGAAAATCACCGAAATCAAGTATTTAAAAGAAGATGAGTACTTAAGAGGTTATGAAAGAGTAGCGCGTTCCAAAAGAACACAAGGCGCTTTAAAAAGTAGTATTTTTGGTGTAGTCACTGGTTATTTAATTAGTGTTATTGTTAGTAACATTAAAAACTAATAGCCTTGAAAAGCTTCTTCTCAATCACTCAAATGATTACCTTTTCTAATCTTTTTGTTTCCTTATGTGTTGCTGCATTTACACACCTCACCTACCTTATTTACAAACTACCTAAAGACAACCTTCCTATAATTCTTATCATGGTTTTTTGTTTTTCTTTTTTCACTTATAACTTTCAACGTTTTATAAAACTCAGGTCTTCACATCAAAATCACACAAAGCCTGGCAATCAACTAAAATGGATGATTAAAGAGAGAATGATTCTAACCATTTCATCTATTATCGCAGGTATTGTTGGTTTAGTTTGCACTTATTTTATTAACCCTATCTGCTTTTTCATCTTAATTCCTATGGGAGGTTTATCTACCTTTTATGTGGTACCACTTCTTCCTTTCTATAAAAAAAGTCCAACACTTCGAGAAATCCCTTATTTAAAAATTTTTATAATTGGGTTGGTTTGGAGCATCATTGTTGTTGCACTTCCCTTGTTGGATTCACAACCTACAATCGGGAATTCCATCCTCTTAAATTCAAAATTAAAGATTTTTCAAAACCTCTTATTCATCATTGCAATAACACTCCCTTTTGACATTAGAGACCTTGATTATGATAAAAAAAGTAACCTTAAAACTATCCCTCTATTATTAGGTGTAACTAAGACAATCCTTCTTTCCGAATTGCTCTTAATGAGTTCCATCCTCTTACTGTACAATTCGAACATCACTTCTCCTCATTTTCATGCCTTATTCGTAGGTCATCTGCTCACAATGCTCGTGATCGCATTTAGTAAAAAAGAACGCTCAGAGCTTTTTTTTACTGGCGCTGTAGAAGGGTTAATTATAGTCAACTATGGATGTGTGCTTATTTCGGAGTATTTTTTTTCTCTCTAAGCTTTTTATAGGTCTTGATTGCTAACATGAGTAGAACTCCAAACAAAACAATTCCAACAACCCCCCAAATCCAACTGATTTCATTTTTCAACACCACTAAAAAGACAATTGCAAAAAGGATTACTGTTGCTATTTCATTAAATATTCTCAATTTAAAGGAGGAGAAAGTCAATTCATCCTTCATTAATTGGACAAACATTTTATGACACATAAAATGGTAAACATATAAAGCGACCACAAAGGTTAGTTTAACCTGCATCCACGGTTGACTCATATAATAAGAGAAGTTGGTTGAAAACAACCACGCAGCAAAAAAAGCGGTTAAAATTGCTGATGGCCAAGTAATTCCATACCACAATCGCTTACTCATTATTTTATATTGCTGCTGTAAAATAGCCTTTGCGTTTACCTCTGCTTTATCTGCTTCAACAAAGTAAATAAACAACCTTACAATATAAAATAGCCCAGCAAACCAAGTCACTATAAAAATAATATGCAGTGCTTTTAAGTATCCAAATTCCATAATGCTAAATTATTAAATAATATGCAATAAGATTATTATTACTTTTGTACCTATGAGTAAAAAAGGAGTATTATTAGTTAATCTAGGAACACCAGACAGCCCTTCAGTAAAGGACGTGCGTAAATATTTACGTGAATTTTTAATGGACAAATATGTTATTGATTTACCCTACATCACAAGATGGTTTCTAGTTCATGTTATCATTGCCGTTTTTAGAGCTCCAAAATCAGCAATCATCTATCAGCAAGTTTGGACCAAAGAAGGGTCTCCACTCAAAGTTTACGGTCTAAAAGTACAAGAATTATTACAACAAAAATTAGGTGCTAACATTCACGTTAGCTTTGCAATGCGCTACCAAAACCCAGCAGTTGAAGTGGCCATTAAGGAACTTAAGAACAAAGGTATTGATGATTTAGTTGTTATTCCTCTTTATCCACAATGGGCTTCTTCCTCTACAAAATCGAGTATAGAAAAAGTAAAAGAAGAACTTAAAGCGCACAACTATTCTCCCAAAGTTAGGTTTGTAGAAAATTTTGTAAAAAACGAAAAGTTTATTGCTGCCATTGCCGAAAATGGAAACAAACATTGGAAAACTGGAAAATTCGACAGGGTACTATTCAGTTACCACGGAATACCTGAAAGACACATTTTAAAAGATTGTGACAACAACCATTGTCAACTAGATGAGAACTGCTGTACTGTTTATGCGGATAACAATAGACTTTGTTATAGGGCTCAATGTTACGAAACCTCTAGACGAGTTGCAAAAGCAATGAATTTAAAAGAAACTGATTATACGGTTGCTTTTCAATCGAGATTGGAAACTAGAGCAAGAGATCCATGGTTAAAACCTTACGCTGATGTTCTTGCTGCTGAATTTCCGAAAAAAGGAATTAAAAATATTTTAGCATTTTCTCCCTCTTTTGTTGCCGACTGTTTAGAAACTACTATTGAGGTTGGGGATGAGTTTAAAGAAATTTTCATGGAAAATGGAGGTGAAAATTGGCAACTGGTTGAAAGTTTAAATGATTCTCCTTTATGGATTGAAGCTTTAGAAGAATTATCCACTAAAGAAAACTAATGTTTTTTATCCTTTCTAAAATATTATTGTTTTTTTTGAGTCCAATCATTTGGATTTTCACATTGCTACTTTGGACTTTTCTAACTAAAAACCCTCTGAGAAAGAAAAAACTATTCATTACGACTTTAGTTGTATTTTATTTTTTTTCGAATTCTTTTATTGTTGATGAGTTTGTAAGGGCTTATGAAGAACGAGATCAAACTTTTTCTGAATTACCAAGTGATTTTGATGTTGCCATTATTTTAGGTGGCTTTTCTTCGTATGATGAAAAGCAAGAAATGGTTCAGTTCCATAGGGCAACTGATCGGCTTATGGCTGGCATTCAACTTTACAAAACTGGAAAAACAAAAAAAATAATGATCTCTAGTGGTTCTGGCAGCATCTCAAGCCCCAATCTAAAGGAGGCCTTGTTTATTAAAGATTACCTGCTCAGTATTGGGATTCCTGAAACTGATCTTATTATCGAATCTAACTCAAGAAATACAAGAGAAAATGCTTTAGAATCGGCTAAAATATTAAACAAAGAATATCCAAGCGGGAAGTTTATTCTCATTACTTCAGCCACTCACATGCCCCGAGCCAAAAGGTGTTTTGATAAAGTAAACATGACAACCACTCCTTATAGTGTAGATCATCAAGCAGGCCCAAGAAAATTTGTTGTAGACCATATCCTACTCCCTAATGCAGGGTGTTTAACCACGTGGAACTCTTTAACCAAAGAGTGGATAGGATTTCTTGTTTATAAAATTGCAGGTCACATTTAATTGTAAAAAAAATATAACATTTTCGCTAATATTTAACATTCTTGTTTGTTCTGCAATTGATTTTGTAATTTAATTAAAAATATAAATTCAACAAAATCAACTTATGAATAAATTCATACTACTATTTTCAATATTTTGTGCTACAACCCTTGCAAATAAAGACATTAGCGCTCAAACCAATCCAAGTCAAAAATGTGGTTTCGACAGAATGATAGACTATCAAGATTTATTATTTACTGGATATAAAGAAAATGTAAGTGCAACCTATCGCTCATTTTTAGATAGAGCCAATAATCGTCAAAATATATCCTCAAAAACTACACTGGTTATTCCTGTAGTATTTCATGTTGTATGGAACACCTCAACTCCAACCCAAAATTTAGATGACAGCGTATTAATTGAACAAATTGCTGTTTTAAATGAAGACTTTAGTAGGTCCAATACTGATGCTGCAAATACAAGGTCAGAATTTTTACCTATTGTTTCCAATGCAGATATTCAATTTAAATTAGCGTGTTTCGATCCACATGGAAATCCTACAGATGGAATTGTAAGAGTTCAAACAACAGAATTATTCGGAGATTTAACTTTTCAAAATTTTTCTTTAATTACAAATATTCAACGTACTGCAAATGGAGGTTCTGATGCATGGAATACTTCTGAATATTTAAACATATGGGTTGGAGATATTAATAGAGGAATAGCTTCACCAGCTCTTTTAGGAATTGCAACACCACCAGTAGGGCTTTCTAATTGGCCAGTAAATTCGATTCCACCTGAATTCAACGATGGAATAATTGTTCAATTTAATGCCTTTGGAAGAAACAATCCAAACCCTATCGCAGGTATGGTTGTAAACGGTAGAGTAGTAACACATGAAGTAGGACACTATTTAGGAACTAGACATTGCGCTGAGAATACTTACAATGGTGCAAATGGTAGTATTTGCACTGATGATGATGGCGTAATTGACACTCCAACTTGTGATCAATCTGCACAAGATTGCGACATGAATAGGAACTCTTGCCTTGATGTCATCCCAGGAACTACAAGTGATTTACACGATATGGTAGAAAACTATATGGATTACTCCAATCAAGAATGTCAAAACAGTTTTACAGTTGGACAAACAACTATTATGAGAAATGTTTTACAAAATGAAAGAGCTTCTTTATTAACTTCTCCTGGAATTAGTAATTGTGGTACTAATTCTATTCATGAAAAAGATGGTAATTCTGAATTCACCATCTACCCTAATCCTTCTAATGGAAGTTTTACTATAAACACACCTAACAATTCAATTGTAACTGTTAAAAATAGTTTAGGACAGATAATTACTCCTTCTATTACAACTAAAGACAATAAAACAGCGCTTAAAATTGAAACTAAAGGAATCTATTTTGTCAAAATTGAATCAAACGATCACACAGTCACACAGAAAGTGATCGTTCAATAAGCATTAAAAAAAATACCGATTGAAATTCAATCGGTATTTTTTTTGGGGATCAAACAATAAATTAGGGGGATTCGCTTATTTTTGGTCTTAAAAAAATAGAATGGGGACAAAGCGTTCGCGCGTTATTTATTGCCTTAAAGGAGCTTCGCATATTTTAACAGTTCAAAGCACCACACAATAAAAGAAAAGAATCATTTCTATTGAGTAGAGAAGAACCAACCCCCTAAAGAGTACGAAGAAGTACTCTCGCATTCCAACGCCCCCCCGAAATAACAATTGAGGACTTTCCACTAAGGGGGCAAGTCTGTATTTCTCCATATAAAACGAAATAGAGCTCTAAAAAAAGAAACAGAGTTCTTAAGTGTACAATAGCCCTCAAAAAAAAAAAAACGAAAAAGAATACTGCGACACAGAAGACTAGGAAGAATGTAAAAACCTCCAAACCTGAACTTCTGGACAATAGAGAAGAACCAACAGCTGTTGGCTAGAAGCCTATATTTAGGATTCAAATCCAACACAAAATGAACCGTAAGATCAATAGAAATCGCTGGAATTCTGTTTAAATGATACTCCACTATTGAAAATAGCTTATCATTTAGCGCAAGGGTTAAACGATATCTTTGAGCAGAACACGCATAAAGCTATTGCTAGATTAAAACGAGCCCATTGATAGTATAAAGTTGAAAAGGCTCCATTCAAATCATAGAATAGGATATCCAGGTCTATACAGAGGCATTATGTCCCAATATTGAATTCTTTTAAGCATAGAATTAAATGCTTCAGCAGCATCATTAATGCTAAAATTAAAGCGTTCAGAACACAATTTAGGGGCGTTAGCGAGGTGAAATTCTTCCTGTTTAGGTGGACTAAATTATTGGCATAACTAGGCCTGACCCCCTAATTTATTGTTTGATCCATGTTTTGTTTATCAAATGATGCCGATGTCATTTCTAATGCAACGAGGCAGAATTTAGAAATCTGTTGAGAGCTGTCCATACAGTTGGGAAGACACAGGTGCTTGAAATAGAGGGTCATTTACCGCTGCTAAAAAATAAATTTACTCATCAATTAAAATGCTAAAAGAAAAAAAAGGTCTTCTCTGAATAAACAGAAAAGACCTTTTAATTTATTGAGATTCCCAGTCAAGCTGAGAATGACGAATCGTATTAAGCTAACACCGCTTTTACTGCAGCAGCAGCTTCTTTTAACAATACAGCCGATTGAACATCTAATCCTGAATCATCAATTAATTTTTTAGCTTCTACAGCGTTTGTTCCTTGTAAACGAACGATAATAGGTACTGGAATGTCTCCGATGTTTTTGTATGCATCTACAACTCCTTGTGCTACTCTATCACATCTTACAATACCACCAAAGATGTTAATTAAGATTGCTTTCACATTCGGATCTTTTAAGATCATTCTAAACGCTTTTTCAACTCTTTCTGCATCAGCAGTACCACCAACGTCTAAGAAGTTAGCAGGCTCTCCACCAGATAATTTAATGATATCCATCGTTGCCATAGCTAAACCAGCTCCGTTAACCATACAACCAACATTACCGTCTAAATCCACATAATTTAAACCTGCTTCAGTTGCTTCTAATTCAATTGGATTATCTTCAGAAGGATCGTGCATTGCTGCAATTTCTTTGTGTCTGTATAAAGCACTGTCATCAATACTTACTTTAGAATCTACAGCAATAATTTTATTGTCTGAGGTTTTTAATACAGGATTAATCTCAAACATTGAAGAATCAGTTCCTTCATAAGCAGCGTACAATGCAAAAACAAATTTTGTCATGTCTTTAAACGCCGCTCCAGAAAGTCCTAAGTTAAAAGCAATTCTTCTTGCTTGAAAACCTTGTAAACCAACTGTTGGATCTATTTCTTCTTTAAAGATTAAGTGAGGTGTATTTTCTGCAACCGTTTCAATATCCATTCCACCTTCGGTAGAATACATAATGATGTTTCTACCGGAATCTCTGTTCAATAAAACAGACATGTAAAACTCTTCAGTTTCAGTTTCTCCAGGATAATAAACATCTTGAGCAACTAACACCTTACTTACTAGCTTTCCTTTTTCACTCGTTTGAGCAGTAACTAAATGCCCCCCTAAAATTCCTTTAGCGATAGCTTCAACTTTGTCTAATCCTTTGGCAAGAACTACACCATGAGAACCCGTTTCAGTAACGGTTCCTTTCCCTCTACCACCAGCATGAATTTGTGCTTTTAAAACAAACCACTCTGTTCCAGTATCAGCAGTTAATTGCTTTGCAGCCTCAACAGCTTGCGCTGGAGTATCAGCAACAATTCCTTCTTGAATTGCAACTCCAAATCCTTTTAATAAAGATTTTCCTTGATATTCATGTATATTCATACGTCTCTAAGTTTTCAAAATTATACCCCAAAAGTAACGGTTTTAATTGATTATTCCGAACCCTTTTTTGAACAAATAATTAACGTAATTTAGCTCGATCAACTTTAAAAACTTTTTTACTTTTTCACTTTCCAACTTCATTCATGATTAAAGCAGAAAACATACACAAATCTTACGGAGAATTAGAAGTCTTAAAAGGAGTTGAGCTGCACATCAAAAAAGGGGAAGTTGTTTCTATTGTTGGTTCTTCTGGAGCAGGAAAATCAACGCTATTACAAATTATCGGAACCTTAGACTTGCCCAATACAGGTAGTGTGTCTATTAAAGATATAAATACCTCTATTTTAAATGATAAAGACCTTTCTTTGTTTAGGAATAAGCACATTGGTTTTGTTTTTCAGTTCCATCATTTATTACCAGAATTTACGGCTTTAGAAAATGTTTGCATTCCTGCTTACATTCATAAAACGCCTAAAGCTGAAGCCGAAAAAAAGGCAATGGAGTTATTAACAAAATTAGGTGTTGCAGATAGAGCAAGCCACAAACCTTCAGAGTTATCTGGTGGTGAACAACAACGAGTTGCCGTTTGTAGAGCCTTAATAAATAACCCCGCTGTAATCTTAGCAGATGAACCTTCAGGAAATTTGGATTCTACCTCTGCCAAGGAATTACACCAGCTCTTTTTTACTTTACGTGAGGAACTCAACCAAACTTTTGTAATTGTTACGCACAATGAAGAATTGGCCAATATGGCGGATAGAAAATTGACAATGAAAGATGGGAAAATTATTTAATGGTCGCTCAAACACTTTACACACTCCTACTAATGGTTACGATTCAATCGAGCTTATTTGCTCAAGACTGGACAGACTCCACAAGTAGTAAACCAATATCCGACTGGACTGACAAGGAAGATAAAACTTCTCTTTTTTTTATTGGAATAAATGCTGGAGGCTACGTTCCTAATAATAATACTGCAATCATTTACAGTGGTACCGACGATATTACTCCTTACGGAATAAACTACATCTTAAATGTTCCAAGCTATAAACAAACCTTCGACAATTACTTTCAACATGCTTATTCTGTAGAAGAATACCCGCTAAATCCCACCTACAAACTTGCGTTTAACATAGGGGTGCATTCAGGCATTAATTTAGGAAATGGTCATTCGGTATTTTTAGACATTAACTCCAGCAACTTAAATTACGAGCAAGTTTTTACAATAGCGATCGATGATCAAAATAATAAATCTATTGATCCAACCTATGAACAAATTCCAATTATTGGAAAGGAGAAACGCATCCATTCAAATTTAGGAGTACAACTGAGCTTGTTTCATCAAAAAAAAATGAACTTATATTGGTCAGCTTTTGGAAATTTTAATAAAATTAATTTAGAAAGAAACTATATTATCATCGCCAACCAAGAGTATCAAATCAATCATAGAAACCCTACACAAGGAAACAGTTCAACCGGAGGCATCGGTTTTGGTGGCGGTTCTGGATTAGGATTTAAATACAACATTGCAGATAGAGTATGGATTGACTTAACCTACAACTATCATTACACCAAGTCAAAAATTAATGAGACTATCCAATCTTTCGGAAGTCATCAGGGGATGATTTTTAGAATAATTTGGAATTAAATTTTTTTTAAGATTCTAATACAGAATAAAAGAAGATAAATTACCTTTGTTTTGATGCAAGAAAAGTTTATTGACATAGAAAAAGTAATTAAGGATAAAAATCCTAATCTTTTAAAAGTACTCCCAAAATTCATTTTCAACTACATTAAGCGTATTGCTCATGAAGATGACGTGAACAATATTCTATCTGATTTTAGAGACATTCATGATTATGAATTTTGTGCGGCCCTTATTCAAAGATTAAATATAAAAATAACCGTTAGCGGTCAAGAAAACATTCCTAAAGAAGGAGGTATTATTTTTGCTGCTAATCATCCTTTAGGAGGAATTGATGCCATGGCTTTAGTTACGTTAATTGAGCCTTATCGTAAAGATGTAAAATTCATTGTCAATGACATCCTCTTAAATCTTAAAAACCTTACGGGGCTATTTGTTGGAGTGAATAAACATG
Source organism: Flavobacteriales bacterium (assembly GCA_034112225.1). Lineage (GTDB taxonomy): Bacteria > Bacteroidota > Bacteroidia > Flavobacteriales_E > Vicingaceae. The sequence goes on from JAWUVT010000144.1 coordinate 13,287, forward strand.
GAGGAAACACTAAAAATTCGTTAAAAGTAATCGATGATTTATTTGCTTCAGATAAAGCTGTTTTTGTATTTCCTGCAGGTATGGTGAGCAGAAGAAAAAAAGGGGTAATAGCCGATTTAGAGTGGAAAAAAACCTTTATCACTAGAGCTAAAAAGCATGACAAAACAATCCTCCCCGTTTATGTTGAGGGAAGCCTTTCTAATTTCTTTTATCGATTGTCCAACTTAAGAACCTCCTTAGGCATTAAAGCCAATTTTGAAATGCTATATTTATGCGATGAATCTTTTAAACAAAAAGACAAAACCTTAAACATTATTTTTGGAGAACCAATACCTGCTTCTTTCTTTGATCCATCAAAATCAGATCAAGAATGGAGTAAATGGATGGAAGAGAAAGTACATTCAATGCCAAAAGACAAATGAATCCCCTAATGATAGAATGCTTCAATAAAGCATGTGCAGAAGAAACCATTTTCATACTAAATTAAATAAATGAGTAACATAATTCCTCCAAAAAATATCCAACGCATTGAGCAAGAGCTCAATGAAAACACTTTTGTTAGAAATACCAATAAAGCAAACAATGAAATTTACATTGTAAATTATCATAACGCCCCCAATACCGTTAATGAAATTGGAAGGTTAAGAGAGTTAACTTTTGCTGAAGCTGGAGGAGGAACAGGGAAAGAAATTGACATTGATGATTTTGATACTTCGGAAAATTGCTACGATCAGTTAATTGTTTACGATAGAGACAATCAAATCATATCAAGTGGTTACCGCTTTATTTATGGCGAAAAAGTATTAAACGGTGGAGAAATTGAACTTTCAACGAAACATTATTTTAATTTTTCTGATGAATTTATTAGGGATTATCTGCCCTATACGATAGAACTAGGTAGATCATGGGTACATCCAGACTACCAAGCGGGAAAGTCTAGAAAAGGATTGTTTGCGTTGGATAATTTATGGGATGGTTTAGGAGCCATTATGATAAAGTATCCTCAAATGAAATACTTTTTTGGTAAAGTAACCATGTACTCCTCCTACAATGTAGATGCGCGTAATGCCTTGTTGTATTTTATGAATGCTTATTTCCCAGACAAAGACAACTTAGTCACTCCTATTCATCCTATCCCTATGGATGTAGATTTATCAATTATTAAAAGTTTACTTCAGGACAAAGGTTTTGATGATGGATTAAAAGTTCTAAATTCGTTTTTAAAGGAGTATAACGAAAGAGTCCCCCCCCTCATCAACACCTACATGAAGCTTTCTCCTACAATGAAATCATTTGGGACAGCAATTAATCCAGAATTTGGGGGTGTTGAAGAAACAGGGATTTTAGTAACTACGGCTGATATTTATCCTGAAAAAACAGAAAGGCATCTTGTTTTTTAATTGAAAGCTAGATTTAGGCATGGATTTTTCTACGAAAGTATACACCACAAAAACACTACTAGCCTTTATAAATTCTGATGAATTTAAGGGACTAGAGAACTATCCTATTACTAGACATAGAGCGCTTTCTCACCTCAATAATCCGCGAGCTGATGCTGAGGATAAAATCCTATACATTACCACTCACCACAACAAAATTGTTGGGTATCGCTTAATCCTAGTTGATAAAATTATTATCGGCAACCAACATGAAAAAATCGGTTGGTACAGTTGCATTTGGGTTAATCCTAATTATAGAGGAAAAGGGATTGCCAAGAAATTGGTGCAACAATCTTTAAAAGATTGGGACAATAAAATCATTTTTCAAGGACCTGTTGCAGCATCTCAAAAACTGTATGACAGTACCGGTACTTTTAATAAAGCCTCACTAAAAGGTTTTAGAGGTTATTGTCGTTTTGATAGTACTTCTATTCTCACAAATAAAATGCCAAGTTTAAAGCCAGTTTTATTTCTTTTTAAGATAATGGATACTGTTTTTAATTGGTTTGGAGATGTTGTATTGAAATCGAAACTGTCTTCCACCAAACTAAATAAGAATTTAACAGCAGTAGTAACGGAAGTAGATCAAGAAATAAACGCATTCATAAGCTTAAACAACCAGAACAATCTGTTTAAACGAAATCAAATCGATTTGAATTGGATTTTAAAATACCCTTGGATTTTGGAACAAGACCATATGGATGAAGTCAGTAAAAACTATTATTTCTCTTCTGTTTCAAAAAAGTTTGAATACGTTAATGTAAAGTTCTTTAATGAGAATAAAGAGCTAGAAGGATTCGTTAGCTATCAAATTAGAAACGAACACTTATCTATACAATATGCTTCTTATCAAGATCAACAAATTGAACAAGTTGTGGCAATGACTAAAGAATTGATGAGCACCCATAAAATTAATTATTTCAGCACTTTTGAACCAAGACTTACAGCTTACTTCAATAAAAAAAGTAGTCCCTTCTTGTTTCATAAAACCATTTTAAGAGCTTACTATTATTCTAAAAAATTCGAGCATTATTTTAACGAAAACCCTACCCTCACTTTTGAAGCGGGTGATGGGGATATGATTTTTACCTAATTGAAATTCAACTACTTTACATATCAACAGATTGATAAAGCCAAATGGGATGAATGTATCTCTGCGTGTAAAAACCACATGGTTTATGGGGAATCTTGGTATTTAGATCTTGTTGGCGATAAAAATTGGAGTGCGCTCGTTTTAAATGATTATGAAGCTGTAATGCCCTTGCCATTAAAATCTAAAATGGGGTTAACGTATGTACAACAACCCTTTTGGACACAGCAATTGGGGGTATTTTCTAAACTAGAAGTAACCCCCGAATTTGTGAACTCCTTTTTAGAGAATATACCGAAAAAGCTGCCTTTAATCAGTACCAACCTCAACCAGACTAACTTTACTGAAAAGCATCAATTAGAATGTAAAGTCAATTTAGTTTTGGATGTAAAAAAACCGTTTGAAGTCCTTAAAACCAACTTTTCATCCAATACCAAAAGAAACTGTAATAAGGCGAATAAAGAAGGTTTAACAATTGATTTTGACAGTACAGAGCTTACGGAATACATCCTCTTTTTTAAAGAACATATTAAAAATCCAGTTTCTGAATTTCACTATTCTTGTTTAACGCAAATCATTACTGAAAGCTTAAAAAAAGGGAAGGGATTTATTGCTATCGTCAAACACAAAAACGAAATTGTAGCCGCTTCTTTTATTCTAAAATCGGAAAACCGAATCATCTACAGAACAGGAACTTCTAACCGAAAAGGAAAAGACACGAAAGCCATGTTCTTTTTGATTGAAGCATTGATCAAAAAATACGCTGACTCTAATTACTTCTTAGATTTTGAAGGGTCTGAACTGGAAGGTGTAGCACGTTTTTACAAAGGGTTTGGAGCTCAAAATGCTCCTTATTATTATTACAAAAAGTACAACAACAAGTTGCTGAAGGTTTTGAAGAAGTAAACGCATTTTAGTAAAACACTCCTTACCCATCCTTCGAATTTCTTAAGATAAACTCCAGTGGGTATCCAGACAAACCAAATACTATTGTAATCTATTCACTTTAGTGGATCCCGGATATCTGCTACGCTACTTCCGTGAAGGAGTACGATTGTGAAAATTAGTACAACAAGAAGCTCCCGCGATGAATTACATGGACGGCCAAGGGTTTTCTTTAGTTTCTGGGAAGGATGTACCAGTAAAATTAGTGGGTAAATATTTGGGAAGTATTCTTTCGTGGCAAATCTCCTCATTCAAAGACCTATTTAATGAATAACTAATTATCAAGATGTTAATGCCTCCCCATCTTTTATTTTCCATCATTGGGTTTCTAATTTTCTCTTCGAAAAAAAAAAAAACAGCACAAATTAATTGGAAAATAGAAAATTAAAAGTTGAAAGAGTACAATCGTTTTAACACGATAATACCAGATATAAAGCATTTATTTTAGTAATAGATATCAAAAAAAATCATCAAAATACAACTAGAAAAAAAATTTATACCTAAAAATACAATGTTCATAGGTAAAAAAACACAATCCATAGGTATTTACGCCTAATAAAAATACGTAGATATAAATGCTTGATTTATAGGTATTTATACTTAATATTACTTGTCGAATAAGTTGAACAAAAACTATATCCATAGTATGAATAACAAAAAAAACTTTTTAAAGAAGAACCTAAGGAAGAAATGTTAGATCGAAAAAGTGAAAAATAAACTAAAAGAAGTAGAGAAAAGTGATCCACGGAAACAAGATGAAAACGTGCTGAACGAAAAAAATAAATGATTTACGAGTAGGCAATAAAGTATGGCCAATAGCTAAAAAATCCTCTAAATAGAGGTTGCCGTAAATGATGTGTGATTTTAATATGATGAATAATATATACAAGCAATACAAAATTATAGTGGCTGTAACTTGGAGTTACCCAGTACTGTAAGTGATATGAACGTTGAATTCGGTTTTATACCCAAATCGGTTCCTAATTAATACCTATGTAAATATGAATAAGACAGTTGAAATAGAAAAAGGGAATGTTAACCGTAGCCGTTTAATTACATCTTATGATACCCCTTTCAATCAGGAACTTAGAGACCTGTGTTTAGAAGGCTTTGCGACTAATTTAGCTCATCAAATCCTATTAAAAAAATGAAGTATTTATTGTTTATTCTATTCTTGTCTGGCGCAGCTATAAATGCGAATGCGCAATGTACGCCAATCATTACTTCATACCCTTATAATGAAGGTTTCGAAACTGGATCTGGAGTGTGGTCACAAGGAACTGGAGATGCCTTTAATTGGACAAGAGCTTTAGGAGGAACATCCTCCGCTCAAACTGGTCCTTCAACAGGATCTGGATCAACTTGGTACATGTATATTGAGACCTCATCGCCAAGGGTTAATGGTGAGGAAGCTTGGTTAGAATCGTATTGTTTTGATTTCATTTCATTAATCAATCCTACAATAGATTTTGACTATCATATGTATGGAGAACATATGGGTGCTCTGGAATTATTGATCAGTGGTAATAATGGAACGACTTGGACTCCATTGTGGTCGTTATCCGGTGATCAAGGAAACACTTGGCATACTCAATCAGTAGATCTAACTGCTTATGCTGGACAGTCTGTAAAGTTGAGATTTAAAGGAACAACAGGAACAAGCTATAGAGGAGATGCGGCATTTGATAATATTAAAATATATGAGCCTTGCATGATAAATGCGACAAGTTCATTGGCTGTATTATGTGGTGCAGGTACTGTTGATTTAAGTCTATCTGGTCATGGCATAGGTGCAGGTGCCTCTATACAATGGCAAGAATCAACAGGTGGTGCCTTTACAGATATAGTTGGTGCAACATCCGTAAATTACACCACAGGAACATTTTCAACACCTAATACCTATCTTTTTAGAGCGAAAGTAACAAATAGTTGTTCATTATATTCTAATACTGTTTCAGTACTTTTTGTTGCTGCTGCAGGTACAAACAATACGCCGAATCATGAAGGTTTAGAAACTAGTTTTGGAATCTGGACAAACAGCACGGCAGATAACAATAATTGGACTCGAAATTCTGGAGGTACCTCATCCGGTTATACTGGTCCTTCGGCTGCAGCTATTGGTTTACAGTATGCTTTTGTAGAATCCTCTGATCCCTACTTTAATTCTACTGCTATTTTAGAAGCTAATTTTAATTTTACGGGGGTTATCAATCCTGAATTATCTTTTGATTACCACATGTATGGAGAACATATGGGTTCATTAAGTGTGGTTGTAAATGGAACAACTGTTTGGAGTTTGTCTGGACAACAGCATGCGGCTAATTCCTCGGCATGGAGTCAACAAGTAATTGATTTAAGTGCTTATGCCAACTTATGTTATGTTAACATTCAGTTGGTGAACAATACAGGCAGTAATTATAAGAGTGATATAGGCTTAGATAATATTAATGTAATTGATCCTTGCCCTATAATTGCTGGAAATGCAACAAGCTCATTGGCCACATCCTGTACTGCAGGCACTGTTGATTTAAATCTATCAGGTCAAGGTATTGGCACCTCTATACAATGGCAAAAATCAACAGGTGGAACCTTTACAGATGAAGTTGGTGCAACATCAGCAAATTACACCTCAGGAACATTGTCTACAACCAATACCTATCTTTTTAGAGCAAAAGTAACAAATGGTTGCTCATCATATTCTAATGTCGTTTCCGTATTTTTTGGTCCAGTTGCAGGTCTCGTTAATCTTCCCAATCAAGAAAGTTTAGAAACTAGTTTTGGTATCTGGACAAACAGCACGGCAGATAACAACAATTGGTCTAGACAATCCGGAGGTACTTCATCAGCTAATACTGGTCCTTCGGCTGCAGCTACTGGTTTACAGTATGCTTTTGTAGAATCCTCTAGTCCCTACTTTAATTCTACAGCTATTTTAGAAGCTAATTTTGATTTTACTGGAATTCCCTCTCCTGAATTATCTTTTGATTACCACATGTATGGAACAAGTATGGGTTCATTAAGTGTTGTTGCAAATGGAACAACTCTCTTGACTTTGTCTGGACAACAGCATGCGAGTCAATACACAGCATGGAGTCATCAAGTAATTGATTTAAGTGCTTATGCCAACTCATGCGAGGTTAACATTCAGTTGGTGAGCAATACAGGTAGTAGTTACATGAGTGATATAGGCTTAGATAATATTAACTATTCTCTTAAAACAGCACTTCCAATTGAACTCCTAAATTTTAACGCAACTGCTTTAAACAATGATCAGGTAGAGTTAGATTGGCAAACTGCAACAGAAATCAACAATGATTATTTTACGATAGAAAGATCAGAAAGTGGACTAATTTGGAAAGAATTAGCCATGTTTAATGGTGCTGGTAACTCCTCACAAATGTTAAACTACAATACTGTAGATGAAAATCCATACTCAGAAGTATCTTATTATAGATTAAAGCAAACTGATTATGACGGTAACTTTGAGTATTCAAAAGAAGTATCTGTAAATCTTATCAGTACCCAAGAGGCATCAGTATTCATTTACCCTAACCCTACTAAAGGAGTACTCACAATCCAAGGGGATGTTTCTGAATTAGAGGAATTGGTCATTTCCAATGTTTTAGGACAAAGTGTAATTTCTTTATTAAATGTGATTTCTAGAAAAGAAAACCAGATCATCATTGACTTATCTCATCTAAAAAAAGGAGTTTATACGGTAAAAACAAAATCTTCAGTCAATAAAGTATTGATGCAATAGTTAATTGTATCGCATCAATTATTTTTGAGTTAATTTGAGGCCTTTTTTTAAGCTTGATAAACAGCTGTGAATCAAAAATAGATGAACAGCTTTATGTTTAGGAATTCTCAGTTGCTGATTTTCGCTTACGATTTAGCGAAAAGACAACCCTACTATGGAGGTTCTCGTTTTATCAGATATCACACTATTAATGGGGAGCTAGCTTCATGTAACTTCTGTTAACATTCGACAGCACTTCGAAAAGTTCAGTATGACATTTCTCAGGGTGAGGAATTAAATTCGCAATAACGAACGAAATTACTTCGTAAAATTTACAGCTCTTTTACTCCAAAACTAAGTATCGATAGAAAAAAGAAAGTAAGCGAAGGTTGCGTCTTCGCTTTTATCTTTAAAGCATTTTAAGGCTAAACGAGAAACATCCCTAACGTTTGAACTTGAACCTAAATTAGTCCTACTTCTAATTTTCTGGAATGATTGATCACCATAAAAAATGCCAGAATAAATCTGGCATTTTTTTATTAAGATTGCTTCATTTAATTTTCATCCGCCTTCGACAAGCTCAGGATGAAAAATCATATTCGCAATGACGAACGAAATTACTTTGCGTAATTAACCGCTCTTTTTTCTCTAATAACAGTTACCTTAACCTGTCCAGGGTAAGTCATTTCTGTTTGGATTTTCTCGGCCAAGTTAAAAGACATCGTATCTGCTTGGGCATCACTAATTTTGGCACTTTCAACGATCACCCTCAATTCTCTACCTGCTTGTATTGCGTAAGCTTGCTCAACACCTGGGTAAGTCATCCCGATTTTTTCTAAATCTTTAATCCGGTTAATGTATTGCTCCATTACCTCACGTCTAGCTCCTGGTCTTGCACCAGAAATAGCATCACAAACCTGAACAATAGGGGAAATAATTGAAGTCATTTCAATCTCATCGTGGTGAGCTCCAATGGCATTACAAACCTCAGCACTCTCTTTATACTTTTCAGCAATTTTCATTCCTAAAATAGCATGTGGCAATTCTGGTTCATCATCTGGCACTTTACCAATATCGTGTAACAATCCAGCTCTTTTAGCCACCTTAGCATTTAATCCTAATTCAGATGCCATAGTCGCACATAAATTAGCCACCTCTCTCGAATGCTGCAATAGGTTCTGTCCGTAAGAAGAACGATACTTCATTCTACCAATCATTCTAATTAACTCAGGGTGCAATCCGTGAATTCCTAAATCAATAGTTGTTCTTTTTCCAATTTCTAAAATTTCTTCTTCTAACTGTTTCTTGGTCTTCTTGGCAACCTCTTCAATTCTTGCAGGGTGAATTCTACCGTCAGAAACTAATTGATGCAAAGAAAGTCTTGCAATTTCTCTTCTTACGGGATCAAAACAAGAAAGAATAATTGCTTCTGGTGTATCGTCTACAATAATTTCAACTCCTGTAGCAGCTTCTAAGGCTCTAATGTTACGTCCTTCTCTACCAATAATTCTACCTTTAATCTCGTCACTTTCAATTCTAAAGATAGAAACAGAATTTTCTACGGCTTGTTCAGTCGCCACTCGTTGTATGGTTTGTACAACAATCTTTCGCGCTTCTTTGTTTGCATTCAATTTCGCTTCATCTACAACGTCTTTAATCAACGCTAAAGCATCCGTTTTCGCTTCATCCTTTAATGCATTAACTAATTCCGCTTTTGCTTCTTCTACTTTTAAACCAGAAATCGCTTCTAATTGTTCTACTTGTTTTCGGTGTGCAGATGCTAAATCGTTTTCTTTAGCCTCAACAATCTCTAATTGTTGTGTTAACGTTTCCTTGATACGAGTCACCTCTTTATCTTTTCTTTTTACATCTTCTACTAGCTTAGAAGCTGTATCGTTCTTTTGTTTCGCACGATTTTCTAGATCAGAAATTTTTCGTTCTCTCTCGTTAATTACTTTTTCATGTTCTACTTTTAAAGACAAGAATTTTTCTTTTGCTTGAAGCAATTTTTCTTTTCGAAACACTTCTGCTTTCGCCTTAGCATCTTCTATAATTTTACTGCCCTTACCTTCTGCTGCCTTTTTCATCAGGATTGTAACAACAACGCCAACAATGGCGCCACCTATAACAAATCCAATAATAATACTTACTATGTCCATTTATTTTTTAATTAGTTAATGACTTGTGCACTTCTTTTAGAAAAACCTACTTCACATTATTTTAGGCATAAAAAAACCCGCACAAATTTGGTTTGGATAAACCCGCTAAAATAATAATTAGAGCCGCCAAGTATTTTCAAACTTCCCACGTCCATTCCCGATAGTTATCGGGATGAATTCCTTATAAAGGTTTACAAGGGGCCTGTTTTATTTACTTATGAGCTATGCTCTAATGAAGTGAAATGTTAGTTTATCAAACGAAATAAATTTGCACGGGAGTTTAAGTAAACATTACTGTTTAATCTCCTGATCAATTATTGCTTCTTAATTTAAAGAACGTTATAGATGCTTATCGAACATTTGTTCTACAGCTATTAAATCTTCCTCAATCCCAGCACTATCTATAATGCCTTTCTTTTCCAATTCAAAGTTACGAGTAGCTACCTTTAAAGCAGCCATTGCAAGTAGATCTTGTTTATCTTTTACAGCATACAAGCGTTCAAAATCACCAATTGACTGGTTAATTTTTTCTGCTGCATTCCGAATACCTTCTTCTTCGCTGGCATCTACTGTTAAAGGGTAAACCCTATTTGCAATTTTTATTTTTATCGATAACTCTCCCATGGGGAATCTTTAATTATCTATTTATTTGAGCAATACATTTATCAATTTCCCGTACCATTTCGTTGATTTTCAACTTCACTTCCTTGGTACTCTCTCCTCCAACGCTTCCCGCAACTTTCAACAACTTCACTTTGTCGTTTAAACCCGAAATTTGTTGGTTCTTTTCTGCTAATTCTAATTTTATTTGATCTATTTCAATCGAAAGTTTCTCGTTTTTTTCTTCCAATAAGAGTTGTTTGTCAATCAGCTTTTTAGCTTTTTGACGAACTGCTCTTACCAAAAGTGAGATATCCTTCATGCTGCAAATATCAAAATAATTCGGTAGAATCAACCTTTACAAACTTAGTTCTTTTGCACGGTAAATTGTGTATAATCTTATTTAAAAAAATCTTTTATTCATATAACCCTACATAGCTTTGCAACCCTTGCTGTTTGGTAAGGTTACTGAAGAACTCAAAACATGATTAAAATTTTTTTTTATACCCTATTCACTTTTATTATAGGTCTTAATTGCTTCCCCCAAGATACCATTCCAACCAACTATTTTAGATCTCCATTAGGTATTCCGCTGTTTTTAGCTGGAAACTTTGGTGAATTAAGGTCCAATCACTTTCACGGAGGATTGGATATGAAAACACAGGGTAAAGAAGGGTTTAACATTTACGCTGCTGCAGACGGAACTATTTCTCGAATTAAAATATCTCCTTGGGGATATGGAAAAACCATTTACATTGATCATCCTAATGGCTACACAACGGTTTATGCTCATCTACAAGCTTACAAAGGAGAAATCGCAAATCAAATCAAAAAACACCAACACGAGAAAGAGAATTGGGAAATAGATTGGTACCCTTCCGATACTTTAATGAAAGTAAAAAAAGGAACTATTATTGCACTTTCTGGGAACACTGGTGGTTCTGGTGGTCCTCATTTACATTTTGAAATTCGAGAAACAAAATCTGAGCATCCTGTTAACCCACTTTTATTTGGGTTTGCCATTAAAGATAACATCCAACCAATTATTAAAAGTATTGTGATTACCCCTTTAAATGACACCAGTTATGTAAACAATAAAAGTGAGTCTCAACGCTTTATGGCTGTTGGTTCTTTAGGTGCTTATCAAATCAAATACGGAACATACATTAACGCTTATGGTGAGGTAGGAATTGGAATAGAAACCATTGACAAACTAAATGATGTAAGCAATAGAAATGGTATTTATTCTATTGAATTAACGAAAAACACTGCTCCTATTTTCAAATCAGAAATGAAAGCATTTAGCTTTGATGAATCGAGAGCACTCAATTCTTTAATTGATTACGCTTATTTCTTAAGAAAAAAAGTGCGTTATCAACGAAGTTATATCCAAGCAAATAATCCACTGTCCATTTATACTCAAAACGAAAACAACGGAATCATTAAATTTGCTAAAGGTGATCAATCGTCCTTTAACTATAAGGTTAAAGATACTTATGGAAACCAATCCTCAATCGCCTTTACTATCAACGGCAATTACAATGAAAAGTTAGTTCAAAAAGTGATTAAAGCAAAAGTAGATACTACATTTAGTTATCGTGATCGTAATTATTTTGAGACTCAAAATATGAGTGTTAGCATTCCTAAAAATGCGTTATACACTGATTTAGAGCTACAGTACCATACTGAAGATACGCTAGCGGGAGCAATAACCCCTACTTATTTTATTCACAACGAATACACCCCTTTACATCAAGCAATTGAAGTTTCTATAAAAGTGGGTAGGCTTAGTGAATACTTAAGAAGTAAGGCAACTATCGTGCATGTTGACCGCAAAAAAAAGTACCATGCCAGAGGTGGCACTTGGCGAAATAATTCTCTTTCAGTAAAATCTAAATTTTTTGGTGCTTTTACGGTGATGCTGGATACGGTTCCTCCTCAAATTTCTCCAACCAACATTTTTCCGAATAAAAACATGAGCAGAAATTCAACCATTACGGTTAAAATTTCTGACAACTTATCGGGCGTAAAATCATTTAGAGGAAGTATTGATGGAAAATGGGTGCTCATGGAATATGAAGCTAAAAAAGCCAAGTTGTTTCACACTTTTGATCAACTGCCTAAAGGAGCGCATACTTTTGAATTAATTTTAACGGATGATGTTGGCAACGAGGCTAAGGTTTCTATTCCTTTTCTTAGATGACTTTGTCTTCGTTACAATTTTATGGATAAAAAACAGTTTACCATCTCTATAGATTTATTTACATAAAATTTACATTCGATTAATATTATTTTAACAGTTCAATCGACGTTCTTTAGTATACAAAAGTTAGATTTGTCATGAAATATTAAATAAAATAAGTAAAAGCCAACGCCCACGAACAAACTAAATGAGGTCAGTCATTAACATTAACAACATAGAAAAGGTATTCGGAGAAGGCGAAAATGCCTTTAAAGCCTTAAAAGGGGTTTCCTTAACTGTTGAACAAAATGAATTCATTTCCTTAATGGGAAGTTCTGGTTCAGGTAAATCTACTTTAATGAATATTATTGCTTGTTTGGACACGCCTACCGGTGGAAACTATTTCTTAAACAATACAGATGTTGCTCAATTAAATGATGATCAATTGGCGTTGATTAGAAATGAAGAAATCGGAATCGTTTTTCAAACCTTTAACTTGCTGAGCAAAAAGTCTGCATGGGAGAACGTTGCCTTACCGTTAGTTTATGCAAATGTAGAAAAAGAAGAACGTTATGAAAGAGCCATATTGATGCTTGATAAAGTTGGTCTAAAAAGTAAGGCGGAATCCAAACCCAATCAGATGTCTGGAGGACAAATACAAAGAGTAGCTGTTGCTCGTGCATTAATTAATAACCCAAGTCTACTTTTAGCAGATGAACCCACCGGAAATTTAGATTCAGAGACTTCTTATGAAATCATGAGTCTTTTCACAGAATTACACCAACAAGGAAATACCATTGTAATGGTAACCCACGAAGAAGACATTGCAAAATTCAGCCAACGCGTAGTCCGTTTACAAGATGGTTTAATACTTTCAAATCATATAAAATGAAGTTAAAAAAAATCCACTGGATTATAATTGGTGCCGTAGCATTATCTATAATGTCTTTTATTATTTTTCCAGAATCTGAAAGTGAAAAACTAACCGGAACAGTTCAAAAAGGAGATTTTAGAATTGAAGTGAATACTTCAGGAGAGTTAAAAGCTAAAGAAAGCGAAGATATAAAAGGGCCAAGTAGTTTACGTGCACACAGAATTTGGCAAATAAAAATTACAGATTTAGTATCTGAAGGTACCTACGTTAAAGCGGGGGATTATGTGGCTCAATTAGATAAATCTGAGGTAGCAACCAAAATAAATACAGCTGCTACAGAGGTTGAAAAAATTACCACAGAATATGAACAAGCACGTTTAGATACGGCCATTGAAATGATGAAATTACGAGACGAACTCATCAATCTTAATTATGAAATTGAAGAAAAAAAATTAATAGCTGACCAAAGTACTTACGAAGCGCCTGCCATACAAAGACAAGCTGAAATAGATTTAGAAAAGGCTGAGCGAAAATTACAACAAAGTATCAGTAATATTTCATTAAAAAGAATGCAAAATACTGCGAAACTACATCAAGTGAAACTTTCATTAAAACAAGAACAATCTCAGTTGGATCGCTTAGAGGCGCTGGTTGAAGAGCTTAAAATATTGGCTCCAAAAGACGGTATGGTTGTTTACAAAAGAACTTGGAATGGTAAGAAAATAACATCTGGCAGTCAAATTGGATGGGACCCTACAGTTGCTACCCTACCCGACTTATCTAAAATGGTTACGAAAACTTATGTGAATGAAATTGACATTAGCCATCTAAAAAATGATTTAACTGTTGGCCTGACCATTGATGCTTTTCCTGACAAATTTTTTACTGGAAAAGTTGTGGAGGTTGCCAATGTTGGAGAACAATTACCCAACACAGACTCTAAAGTATTTGAGGTGACTATTGAAGTGAACGAAGAAGATACCTTGCTTCGACCTTCAATGACCACGAATAATACTATTTTGGTGGAAGAATTAACAGGTGTATTATTCATTCCTCAAGAAAGTGTTTTTGTCAACGACTCCATTAGCTATGTGGTACTAAAAACAGGTATGGGGTTAAAAAGACAACGGATTGAATTAGGCAAAACCAACGCTAATTTTGTGATTATCACTAAAGGACTCTCTGAGGGAGATGCGTTTTTAATGGTGAAACCCGCAGATATTGAATCCATTTCCTGGAATTAAATTTTAATGAATAACACCAATATAAATATTGCTTTTGAAGCCTTATTCGAAAATAAATTTCGATCAATACTGACTGCTCTTGGAATTATTTTTGGAGTTGCCGCGGTAATCACCATGCTAGCAATTGGTAACGGTGCACAGCAGCAGATCATTGAACAAATAGAACAGGTGGGTGCTAAAAACATTATTATCCGCTCTAAAGTAATTGGGAATATTGAACAGGAAGATCATGTAACGAAAAAGTATAGCCCCAAACTTACGATAAATGATGTTAAAGCAATTCAAAGTGTTTTGCCTGGCATAGAAAAAATGACTCCTTTTCTCAGCTATGAAACTTCAGCAATTGCAAATGGTAAAAAGAAAAATTGCAATTTAGTTGGGGTAAGTTTAGAATACTTTTCTATCTATAATTTAGAATTGGATAAAGGTGCTTTCTTTTCGGAGTTACAAGAAAAAAACTCAGATGCGGTCTGCTTGATAGGCTCCAACTTAGCCATAAAACTGTTCGCAGGAAAAAACCCAATTGGATCAACTGTTAAAGCGAATAAGTTACAATTGACCATTATTGGAATAATTGCTCCGGGAAAAAACATTGGAGAATCTTTACAAAGCATTGGCATGAATAATTACAATGATGAGATTTTTATTCCTATAAATACGGCGCTAAGAAGGTATAAAGATAGAGCAAGGATTACTGAAAAGATGTTAATCGAAAAAGAGGAAGACGAAGAGGAAGGGGTGAACAAGAAACCTGATAAATCAGAAATTACTGATCAAATAGAAAAAATTGTTGTAGGCATTTATGAAACGGATAACATGAGTGAGAGTGTTGATATTCTTTATCGAATGTTATTGAGAAGACACAACGGTGTGGAAGATTTTGAGATTGTTATTCCAGAACAAATTCTTCAACAGAAAAAACAAACGGATGATATTTTTAATATTCTATTGGGGGTAATTGCAGCCATTTCTCTCTTAGTTGGAGGCATAGGAATTATGAATATAATGTTAGCATCTGTTTTAGAAAGAATTAAAGAAATTGGACTGCGAATGTCTATCGGAGCAAAGAAAAAAGATATCAAAGAACAATTTGTTTATGAAGCAGGTCTTATCTCTTTAATAGGTGGGATTATTGGAATTATTTTAGGTGTTTTTCTATCCTATCTGGCTGAATGGATTACCGGAACTCCAACAATAATCTCTTTATGGAGTGTCTTCATTTCGTTTTTTGTAAGTGGAATTATTGGTGTTGTTTTTGGATATATTCCTGCTAAGAAGGCCGCAGAACAAGATCCAGTTAATTCTTTAAGACATAGCTAGCGTTTTATAAGCGCTGATAATTATTAAAATAATGAAATACATCCTCCTCATCCTATTAATTTGCCTGCTCCTAGGAAATAGTGCTCATGCACAAAAGCAATTGTCTCTTAACAGTGTTATTGCTTTGGCCAAAGAGAAGAGCATCAGAAGTAAACAAATTGAAAATCGCTACCAGAATGCTTATTGGAGAAACTTCTCTTACAAACGTCAATTTTTACCTTCTTTAGTGTTTGAGGGTACTTTACCTGAATTTGAACATTCCATTTCAAGTGTTACTCAAAATGATGGGTCAGAAAATTTTGTGAATCGAAATGTAATTTCAAATCGGGCAAATTTAAGTATTAATCAAATCGTACCAATAACAGGCGGAAATCTATTTGTTCGTTCTGGACTAGAAAACATTCAGCTTTCTGGAAATACAGAATCTACTACCTATTTAAGCAGGCCTATCGAATTTGGTTATTCTCAAAATATTTTTGGGTTCAATCGTTATAAATGGGCCAAGAAAGTTGAACCTTTATATTTTAGTGAAGCTGAATTGCTCAAAACTGAAGAAATAGAACAACTTTCTATTGAATCAGTAAACAGGTATTTTGATTTATTAAAAGATCAACTCAGCATGCTAAATGCAGAGAAAAACTTCTTAAATAATGATACGATTTATCAAATTGGAAAAGGTCGATATGGTTATGGGAAAATAGCTGAAAATCAATTGCTTCAACTCGAACTTTCTTTACTGAATGCCGAAATGTCTTTTGAACGGGAAAAAGTAAATTTTGAACTGAGCAGCCAGAAATTGGCTACCTTTTTAGGCTTTTCTTCTCAAGAAAAAATTGAATTGGTCTTGGACAGTTTGATCCCAGGTTTTGAAGTAAATTATAAGGAAGCTTTAAGTTTAGCGAATCAATATCATTCTCAATTAATTAGGCAAGAAAAAGAAATTTTTGAAGCCCAAATGAATGTAGCAAAAGTAAAAAGCGATAATCGTTTCAACTTTAACCTCTCGGCATCCTTTGGATTAAGTCAAACGGCAGAAAATATGACCGATGCATACGTTAACCCCCAAAATCAAGAGTTTGTCTCACTAGGCGTAAGAATACCGATCATACAATGGGGATTGGGCGGAGGTCGAATTAAACAAGCTCAGGCAAATGCAGATTTAGTTCAATCAACAATAGCACAAGAAAAAATAGATTTTGATCAAGACGTTTATGTGAAAGTTGCCAAATTCAATTTAAACCGAAAACAACTGAAAGTAAGCAAGCGAGCAAAAGAAGTGGCAAAAAAAAGGTTTGAAGTTGCCAAACAACGTTATTTAATTGGAAAAACGAAAGTTACAGACTTACAAATTGCACAACAAGAAAAGGATGTTGCGCTCATCAGTTATATTAATTCTTACCGAAATTTTTGGAAATCGTATTATGAAATTAGAAAAACCACTCACTACAATTTTGAGACAAAAGCGATGATAAAGAACTAAGCTTTCTTCCGAAAAAAAAATTCTCCCCTACATTTTAACCACAGTACAAAAGGAAAAGTATAATTTCGAACTTTTGTAACTTAACAAAGTTAGCAAGACCTTTTATAAGATAGATATGGATTTAAGCAAAGAGTTTGGAAATGATAGTTACAGTGTTAACATGCGAAAATTAGCGCGTAAATCTAGATTAGGCTTTGGCTACCAAGACATTAAGAATGTGACCATTCAAGACATTATGATCATGAATAAGCACAAGCAGTTGATTAATATCTACTATGGCTTAGATAAAATCACTTTTATGGACGACATTCTTGAAGAATGTGGGATTATGGAAGATGCTCGAATAGAAAAGCCAGGAAAAATTAGAGATCTTGAAGAGCGTTATGCTTTAGTAGCAAAAGCGGTTGACATTGTAAAGGGGCGGAAAAAAGAAGAAGTTGCTGCTTTTAGAGAAATGGCTAAAGAAATGAGAGCCGAAATTAAAGCAGAATTAAAAGAAGAGAAAAAACCAAAGAAATAAACTACTCCACCACCACAATTTTCTTGGTATAATATTGCTGTTCGTCAACCGTAAACGTGAGAAAATAGATTCCTTGTTTTACTGCATATTGGGTTAAATCGATGAGTAGCTTTTTACTTCCTGTACTGATCGTATTGGCATAAATCACTGCTACATTTTTACCTGAAATATCTTTCAAATTCACCTTTAAGTTTCCAGAGATGTTGGTTTTAAAATCAATTACTAAATGACTTTTAGTTGGATTCGGAAAAACGACAACCTCCTCAATTTTATTTGTTTTAACAACGGAGGCGATAACACGTAGCTCATCTTGGTATTCAATTTGAGAAACTACGCCTGCATTGGTAATTATTTTTAATAACGGTACTCCTCTGCAATTGGATAACCATTTGTATTCTATTTCTTCAGGACGAGGGATGGTTGCTCCAAAACCTAATAAATCTAAATAAGTGGTATCTATTTTATGTAAAATAGATTTTACTCTTAACACCTCATAAGTTCCGTTAGGTAAGGTTAAACTTCCCCAACCGTCAATCGTATCATTACGGTCTAACGTTTGTCCGTAATGACCAAATGTAGGTACTGAAATTTCAAATTCAGAAAATGAAGAATGAGTTGCTCCATAATTCATTGGAAATTCATACTCTCTATCCACAGGTACATTTCGTGTTGAACTTGGGATTCCATTTATCGTAGATCCAAACCCAACATTATCGAAAGCTGAAGAAGAATTTTTACGATAATTAAAAACCTCGGATATCGATACTTGAGGGATCCCAATATCTTGACCTTTTAACGTATAACTGGCTTTATGAGCAGGATATAAAAAGATATTATTAAAAAAGAATTGGTAGGTAACTGGTGTTGAAGATACAGAAAAAAAGGTGTCAATTCGTTGAGAAGTAGGCGTAAGTGTAGAAAAATCCCAAGCAAAATCAGTTCCTGTTAATACAGGATCTAATCCTTGAGCATTGTTCGTTTCACTTAAACGAAACGTATCGTTTACTAAAGGCATGTCATTCGTTGAAATCGTAATTTGGGCAGTACTCCAAAAAGAGACAGCACTTAAAATAAATAATATGGATATATTTTTCATAAATCAAAGATGCTGATTCTTTCCTTAAGTCTAGCTAATTAATATAAAAAAAGCCTCTGTAGAGGACTACAGAGGCTTTCTTTAATAAAGAATTTCTTATTTGAAATTTCCTTGGATAATTTTAATTAAATCAATAATTGCCCATACGTAACAACCACCACCAGTTAAGATAAATAAAATGTTCCATCCAGCAGGCTTACCAGCATACCATCTGTGAGCAGCAAGTCCACCTAAAAAGAACCACAGTAAAAGCATAATTAACATGTCATCCATTTTGTTATCAGCAGCTTTTTCACTTTTCATTTCAGCTTTAAAAGAATTTAAAGCTTCTAATTCCGTCATTTCAGATGCAAATTCACCATTTACAGTTTGGTCTGTTGCTTGTTCCGTTTTTGTATTTTGTTTAACAGGGAATGATGCATAGGATACTCCCGTCATTAATAATACCATTGATAATACTGCGATAATTTTTTTCATTTGTTATAAGTTTAGTTAATTAATAATGCGAATTTATAAAAAAATAATGAACTGGCAACAAAATATATTATTCTGTTATCAACAAGATGGTGCGTTAATATTCTATAAATTTGAAGGATGAAAATATCTCTATTTATTATTGTTAACTTATTATTAATTCACCTAGGGTTTTCTCAAGAAGAAAACAGTAAAGAATTTATAGGGGCGCTTCACACCTCTACTAATGAAATTATATCTTACAAGTTAAAATTTCATGAATTAAAGGACGGGAGAATTGAAGGGGAATCTCAAACTGATTTTTATGGAGCAAATAACACGAAATCAAAAGTAACTGGTTCAATGGACTCAAAAGGGAAGAGAGTCTCTTTTTCTGAAATCAATAATATTACTTCTAAATCTGAAGAAGATGAACAAACTTTTTGTTTCGTTAGAGTTCATGACCTAAAAATCAGAAAAAACAAAACTAAAAGCATCATTCAAGGTTCTTTTTATGGGGCATACAGTACAGGAGATACTTGTGCTACTGGCACCATTTATTTGGTGAGTGCCGCTCTTTTAACAGAACTAAATATTGGTGAGGACTCCTTAAGAAAAATGGACTCTCTGATGAGTATTGCAAAAGTTAAAATGAAACCCAATTATTTAAGGAATAAGGATACGCTAACTTTTCAATCTTTAGAAAAAAAGATTGTTCTTAACATTTGGGACGGATCTAAAGAAGATAATGACATGATTAATATTTATTTTAATGATCAACTTCTAGAAAAAAACTTAGTGATTACAAATGATAAAAAGAAAATAACAATTCCTTATACATCCGAAAAAGGAACGCTCAAAATTGTAGCGATGAATGAAGGAGACCTTGCTACAAATACCGTAAATTTCCTTTTGCAATCTGGAAGCAATAACAACGCCTTTACGTCAGTCCTAAAAAAAGGGGAAGAAGTGATTATTCAAATTAATAAATAAAAAGATGAAGAAAAAGCATAAACTATTTCTATTTATTTTACTTTTTATTGGAGGAATAGTTCTCTTATTTCTTCCTAAAGATTTTTTTGATTCCGGACAGTCGATGTGTGTGTCTGTAGTTTTGTTAGATATGGAATGTTATGGTTGTGGAATGACCAGAGCAATACAACACTTAATTCATTTCGATTTTGAACAAGCATTGCATTACAACAAACTATCTATAATTGTATTTCCTCTTTTTGTGGGGCTAATTCTTATGGAATTTATTAAGGTACTCAAAGAAAAAGAGGATACTCCACAGGAAAGTTCTTAACGGATTACATTTTCAATCAACATCGGTTTTTCTCCATACTGTGGACCAAAAGTATCGTTCACCCAACTTCTTAGCTCATTAATTTCCTCTTCTAATAAGTTTTGATAAGCTTTAAAAAGTTCTTTTTTAAATAAAAGAACATCAAAAGTCATTTTAGATAAAACATTTTTACTGTAAGCCAACATTTTTTGAGACCTCTCTTTTGTTTTTTTCATTGCTTCAATTTAGTTAACAATATTAAATTTACAAAACATCTTAAGATTCCATTTTAAGGAGATGTTCAGATAACAACATCGTTTTGTTCATATCATCAATAAACGCATGACCTTTCTACATATTGGGCACTTGGTAAAGTTTAACAGTTTTTAACAGAAGCGTTCTGTTTTAGAGTCTTCTCAGGGCTTAATTAAAGCTAGATATCCAAAGAAAATAGAAACTAAACCCAATCAGATAAACAATCCCTATCCAACTTATTATTTTTAAGTATTTAGGCTGTCGATATTGTTCAGGGATCGTTTTGCCATTCATGACCCAATAATTTAAAATGGCAATTACTGGAGAGGTAATAAAAGCTACTTTGGTCGCAAAATCTACCATAGATTTCATATTGGTTAAAAACAAAGAAAGAATGAGAACTGTTCCAAGAACGACAATCGCCAACCATGTGGTATACCATTTATTTTCTTTGACTGAGCTATTGCCGCTTATCATTACAGTTGCGGGACTCAACACTCTCGGAAAAGCGTCTAAGCAAGTTAGTGTGGTACTAAACATGGTTGTAAAAGCAGCTAAAGCGATGATTGGATAAGCCCAATCGCCTAAGGTATTGGTGTAGATGGCGATCAATTGTTTGGCAAATCCTCCCCCACTTGATGCCAACTCTATTCCCGTTCCATAGATGGTTGCTGCGCCTAACCCTAAAAAGCAGATGGCCAAAATAAAGGTGCCGAAATAGCCTATTTTAAAATCCAACAAGCTAGCTTTTAGCGATATTTTGTTATCAACCTCTTTGGATTTCTCAACTGCCCAAACAGAATGCCAAACAGAAATATCTAAAGGTGCAGGCATCCAACCCATTAAGGCGATTAAGAATAAGATATGTTCGTTATTTGAAAAAGAGAATGTGGTGATGTAAACCTCATATTGCTGAGGATTTCCCAAAAGAGAAAAACCTAAAGCAACAATTGTAGTGAGGGTTAAAACAACTATAATTAATTTCATTGCCTTATCTAAAAAAGAATAATTACCGATCAGTAATATCGCCAAGCAAATAAAAAGTAGTCCTGAAGAAATGATCCATGGAGCAAATACCAAACCTGTAATTTCACTAGCCAATCCTGCAGTAACTACTGTAACCGCAGATTGGATAACAAACATGGTACTCACCGTAATTCCAATAAAAAGATACAACACCCAATTGCCTAACGCTTTATACCCATGTAATAGACTATTACCGGTTACTGCAGCATATCTTGGTCCTGCTTCAAAAAAAGGATACTTTAAGATATTGGCAATAACAATTGCCCAAACCAGACCATAACCAAACTCTGCACCTGCTCTAGTGGATTGCACGAGATGTGAAACGCCAATTGCGGCACCTGCATACAATAAGCCAGGGCCCAACATTTTATACCAAGATTGATTCCTCATCTGTTATTATAATTTTAAAATTAGAAATCAAATGTATTCATATTTAAACAGAAGAACTTGCTATTTTGCAAGAAGTCAATTCATTAATTTTTAGAACAACTGATTCCTTTTATATTCAACTTTTAAAACTGCTATTTTTTGGAGGCCTCTTTTTGACAATAAATAGGTTTAACAGAGAATTGCTGTACTCATCTTATTGCTTTAGCGTCTTTATCTCCAGAAACGGAAGAAAAAAAAATGATAAATCCTCATCCAATCAATTCTATAGCTCAGGCGAATGGCAAATAATAGTTACAAAGTACAAGGCATTAAAACCATTTGGACAAGTAAAGTGTGTTTTGGGAATGCCTACTTTTTTAATTTGCCTAATCTTTTAATGAGAATTTATTGTCATGGATTTACGAAACAGAGCTTCTACTTCTCAAAAGATGATGGCTTTAGCTATTCATCTGTTTGGATTTTACATAGAATTGTCCATACTTGGTTAACCAATTGGAATTCGATGATTAGAAGCAATCGGTTTTGCAATTCAACAAGCTTTTACGACCTATTGAAGCAGGTCATTCTACAAATGTGTGCCATTGCATTTATCCATGGCTTAATAGCCTCTAAACTGAATTAACTATCGAGGTAAATAGTTCTACAGAAGAGAACTTAACAGTTATTTTCTAGGAACAACGGTCAGAACCAATACCCTACAGGTTATTGATTGGAATAATTACAGCAAGCATCTTAATGAAGTTAATACAAGAAATGAAGTTGAATAGGCTTCGTTATTTAAATTAAATTATTCGGCTTTGTCAGAACGAAAGCGATCAATAGCTTATAAGAAATAAGAGGTATTGTAAGCAGTTGTCAAGTAGGCGAGAATTTGTTTAATAAATTGAAAATAATAATAATTTATTGTTTTAACTCCCACACTTCTTCATCAATATAATTATTCGAAGCTTAAGCACCCTTAAAGTCTTTTTTTTTTTTATTACACAAAGTTACAGAGTGCTGATTTTAGAGGGATAAAATTGTAAGGTTATTTTTTTTTGAGAAGAGAACCTTACCCTAAATCTAACCAATAGAGATGCGCATAGAAAATTAGAGAAAACATAGATCACTAAAAATACTTTAGAAAGGGTCTATTGAATCTCGATTTCAAAAAAACTGACCCAATAAATGTAAATCCTAACCGAATTCTTATGAAGTGGTTCAGTAGCATCAGGTCAAAAAAAAAGCTACCCGAAGGTAGCTTT
Source organism: Flavobacteriales bacterium (assembly GCA_034112225.1). Lineage (GTDB taxonomy): Bacteria > Bacteroidota > Bacteroidia > Flavobacteriales_E > Vicingaceae. Next base: position 36,628 of record JAWUVT010000144.1, read on the forward strand.
TAAATTATATAGAATAATTTTAAACTGTTTTACATGAACCTCCAAAAGCTTCATTAGCTGTGTCTAAATCATCACACTCAGAACTACTTACTTCTACAGTTGATGTCGTTCCTAAAACTGTACATTCGCACTCACTTTTACTACAAGATGTAAATCCTAAACCTGCTACAACAACTGCGAATAATAATACTTTTTTCAGAATCTTTAATTTTTTAATTAAATACTTTTGAACATATAATTTTAAATTAACATGGCAATTAAAAATATTGCTTTAAATGAAAAGCTTAATAACACATAAAGTTTCGTGTAATTTCAATTTAAAAAAAAACCGATCACTCCATTTATTAAAAGTCGTAAAATTAGTTCCAATTGAAACCAACAGGTTCTTACTTAATGGCACACGAAGGGGCAGAAAATTGAGCTAAGGTACATGCTTCCTCTAAGGTTACATTAGAATCTTTTGCATCACTTTCTGTTATCGTATGAAATTCACATACACACTCTTCTGCAGGAGCACAAGAAGCCAAGCTTATCATAAAAATGGTGATGA
>JAWUVT010000145.1:0-31583 GCA_034112225.1 Flavobacteriales bacterium
TTAATTTCCATTCTAAACAGGCATACAAAAAACTTGACAATTCAATCATCATCGTACAATTAAGGAAATTACAGTATTCTACGAAACCTCAACTCTAGCGCTTATCGAAAAAATATAAATTAATTTCAATTATTTTCATCACTTTTGATTTATGTTTAAACTTATAAAAGGACTTATTTTATTGCTTCAAAAACCATTCTTGATCAACTTGGTGATCGATAACGAATTTGTTTATCAAGAAACTGTTTTAAAAGAATTTCCCAATCTATCAAAAGGATTTCCAATGCTGGATTACCTGACACTGTTCCCTAATTTTAAAGAGACGATTACTCCATTTTCCTTTTTAGGTGGAGGCTCTTTGGTCACCGATTTGGCATTGCTTAAAGGAATGGTAAAAAAACAACCCAATTCTACCTACTTTGAAATTGGTACCTGGAGAGGCGAAAGTGTAGTTAACGTTGCTGAAAATGCACAACAATGCTACACCCTTAATTTAACTGATAATGACCTAAAAAAACTAGGCTGCAATGCCGAATATGTGAACCAACAGGCATTTTATTCTAAAAACATAAAAAACATAGAGCACCTGAAAGGCAATTCTTTTGATTTTGATTTTTCCCCCTACCATCAAAAATGTGATGTGGTCTTTATTGACGGAAGTCATGAGTATGAAAGTGTTGTCAATGATACTCAAATTGCGTTTCAATTACTAAAAGATGAAAAATCAGTTATTATTTGGCACGATTACGCACTTCATCCTGGCGAAATACGATGGGATGTTTTAAAAGGAATTTATGACGGTACCCCTACCGATAAAAAAAAACAACTCTTTAGTGTTTCCAATACCCTTTGCGCCATTTATACCAAGGAGAACTTGCCAACTATTGATCCTACTAAAATAACACCAACAAAGCATTTTGAAGTTACGCTTGAAGCCAAGAGTATTTAACGAAATAGAACGAAAATTAATTTATTACAGTTAGTAGATCACTTGACTTTATGGTATTATTAATGACTAAATAAAAAAATTATTGCCAACTAAAATAAGTAGCACACTTTATCTATTCAATTTTGGGCTAGTATAATTCGACTTTTGTTTAGATTGGGGAATAGGTATTAAAATAAATCTTTACGATTAAAATAATGACCAATTGATTCCACATAATTACCAATATCTTCCTCTTCTACTAACTTTACACTTGTAGATAAATCAGAAAGTATATTTAAAGCCTTATCATATTCTTTAAACAACTCTCTCTTCGAAGGCCTTGTAATTAAAAAATCAAATCTAAATTCATTACTTTTATCTTTCAAATCCTGCAAAATAAATTCAAGAGCAGTATGCCAATAATAGGACTTGTTTTTTATGTAATGTGAATCTGAATAATCAAAAGATAAAGGTTTTATATGATTTAAGCTACCATTCTGCCATACATATTCAAATTGCTCTTCTCCTAATTTAACATCTTTTCTTAATTGATTCTTAATTTCATTTGAATTAGAAATTGTATCAAATTTCTTAGAAAATATATTAGATATATATTCTTCATCTTTCCTTATCTGTGGTTTGTCATTTTGGTAAAAAGAAAAATAAGATTTAAACAAGAAATTTGAAAATGCATTAAAATCTCCTCCTCCTTCAACTGTAATAGAATCACTAAATGATAAACTATTAGAATCTTCAACTAAGAAATATTGCGAGATTAATTCATGTAAAGAAATTTCTTCAATGAAATTAATTTGTTTTGTAGATTCCTCTAAAATTTTATTTAATTTCTTTGCTTGCTTATTAAAAATTGATAAATATTTTCTCAAATCAACTAAAGCAAAATCAGCATAGAGGTGACTTATTCGCTTCAAAGATGTAGGAAATAAAAATTCCACCCGACCCTCTGTAGGAGAGTAAAGTAGAATACCTAAATTAATTCTTTCTTCAAGAATTTTAGAGTATTCAAATCTTAATATGCTATATGAATAATTGTTCATAATTAATTTCCAATCAACAAGTTGAGAAACTCTTTAAATTTAGTTGGTTTATTTTTAGCTCCTTCAAAGTAGTGATAAATATAGTCAAAATCTTCAACATTAAAACCAAATGAATCCAATTGCTCAGACAGTTGTTTTAATAAAGTTATAGGAAAAGTTCTTAAATTTTCTTCAAACTCGTCAAAAGTAAGCTTATTTCTATTTCTTTTAACGTAAGAATAAAAAATATGTTCTCTATGGCCACCTTCACCTGTAATAAAACTTGGAAACAATGTTGGGTTATCCATATACTCATCAAATGTTTTTTTTCCAATAAATAATGAGGAGTCATGGTCAATCACATATATTTTTTTATCTGAAAAAAAAAGATTGGGCCTATCTACTCTTCGATCAACATTTCTGATTAAAACGTCAAATCCAAAGATGTTCTCTATATCATATTCTTTAAGCTCTCCGAATCCCATTGAAGGACTGTAATCAAGTGTTGGTTCAATAAATTCTACACCAAAAAAACATTTTCTATTTGAGGCTTCAATTCTCGATTTAATCACTGGGGCTGATGATGCCAAGACGGTATCTGAAATTTTTAGTAAGGCATAAAATGGAGTTTTTATTTCAAAATGTTTTGCGGTAAAGGCAGAATAAAACTCTCTAATAGTGTAAGAAAATGAATCATACGAATCTTCTTGGCTAAAAATTTTGATTACAAAATGCCTGTAATCTCCCGTACAACTTTTAGCGATCACCACCAAAGGCTTTGTACTTCCTGATAAATTCGTTGGTAAAAATGAAATAACATCAAATACAGGTATCATTTTTCAAAGATAAACAAGAATAGCTATATTTACTTTTTCATAAGACAAGTTTTGTTTCAGAATTTTCACTTTCGTCTATCAATTAAAAAACCTAAAAGGAATAAGGTGTATCCTATGAAAAGATCAAAAAAAAACGTTTTGTTTCCCTAAAAATTACTTTAACAAGGTAATGTCCTCTATACCTATTAATCGTTCAATTGTAAATGCTTCAGCATAGTCAACATTAATATCTCTCCCAAAATTTGCCATTCTGGCTTTAATAAAATCAAAAAACTTTTTGGACGATATTGGTGTTTCAGGCAATTCCGATTCTGGGTTATAAAACTGAGAACTAAAGGCTAAAATGGACTCCATCTTTTGAGGGACAAACTCAGAGACATCCACCACAAAATCGGGTTTAAGGAACCGATCTTGAATATAGTGGTATACTGCCTTAGGCCGCCACAACTCTTGTGGTTTTCCATCTAGTGTTGTCTCAATCCGAACTAACCCTGAATAAAAACAGGCTTCAGAAACCAATTGTGAAGCTCTTCCATGATCCGGATGTCTATCTCTTGGAGCATTGGCCAAAACAACATCTGGCTGGTATTTTCTTAAGATTTCGATAATACCCAGTTGATGTGCTTTATCATTGGTGAAAAATCCGTCTGCATAGCCTAAATTTTCTCTGGCTGTAATGCCTAATATTTTTGCAGAATTCGCTGCTTCAATTAATCTCAATTCTCCACTGCCCCTACTTCCTAATTCTCCTTTCGTTAAATCAAGAATCCCCACTTTTTTCCCTTGTTGAATGTGTTTTAAGAGGGTTCCTGAACAGCCCAACTCAACATCGTCTGGATGAACTCCAATGGCTAAAATATCTAATTTCATAAGCGATCTATATTACAATGTACAATTCTATCTTTTTCATTCATATCTTTTACAATAGTAACGTTTTTAAAGTTTTTTTCAAAAAGCATCCCTTTCACTTCCGTCCCATATTGTTCGTTGATTTCAAAATACAACTTTCCTTTTTCACTTAAATGCTTGAGTGCAAAATCAGCAATGCTGGTATAAAACAATAAAGGGGCATCATTTTCTACAAAGAGCGCTAAATGAGGTTCATAATCTAACACATTGCGATGCATCAACTCTTTTTCTTGGTTGGTGATGTAAGGTGGGTTACTTACAATAATATCAAATTTAGCACGGCTTTCTTCTGGGGCTAAAATATCTACTTTTTTAAAGGCTACTGAGGTCTCATTCAATTCAGCATTTTTAACTGCTATTTTTAAGGCTTCTTCAGAGACATCAAAAGCGCTGACATGAGCGCTTGAAATTTCTTTACTCAACGCAATGGCAATACAACCAGAACCCGTTCCAATATCTAAAACAGAAAGTGGTTCGTCTCCCTTATTTTCTTCAATAATTAATTGCACCAATTCCTCTGTTTCTGGTCTTGGAATTAAAGTATGTTCATTTATAGTAAATGTTAAGCCTAAAAACTCCCATTGTCCAATAATTTGAGCTAAGGGCTTATTCAATTTTAACTCCTGAATCACCTCCTTCACTTTTTGAATGGTTAAAGCCGAAAGCTCCTTGTCTCCGTCTAAAATGATATCTGCCTTACGCAATGAAAAATAATGGTCAAATGTGAGGTATAACATTTGTTCTATTTCAGATAAATCGAATTGATTCATCAATTCTTCTTTAAAATTATTAACGGTAAAACGTATGGTATTCTTTTCTATCCTCATTCTTTTCAAAACTATTGAATTTTGATGGCTTGAGCGATGTTATTAACTTATTATAATTAAATCTGACTGATGCAATATTATACTTCAATTATATATAAATTACAAATTAAAATTTTTAATACATGACTATTTTAAAAACACTATTGATTAGTTTAAGCATAATTAGCTGCTCTTTTAGTTTTGCTCAAGGGGAAGTAACCGTTGGGGACTCTACAGCTCTTGATGAGCTAAAAGCCCTTGAGTTTTACAATATTGGCATAGAGAATTTCAACAATAAAGCGTATCAAGATGCGATTCTACAATTTGATACGGCGCTTATTTTTTCTGCAAATTATGAAAAAGCCTACTTCAACAGAGGTGCTGCAAACTATCAACTCAAAGCTTATTCAAATGCTATTCAAGATTTTGACAGCTCTATAGTCATTCAACCAGACTCCAATGAAGCTTACTATTTAAGAGGCAGGTCTCATCAAGAGTTAAAAAATGATAAAGCTGCTCTTTCAGACTACACTACAACGCTTCATTTTGATCAAACACATGCTCAAGCCTATTATTACATAGGAGGATACTTGTTTCTTGAAGGCAAGTATTCTGAAGCAATATCAACCTTTAGCAATGCGATAAAAAACGATCCCAATTCTGCTTATGCATATAACGACAGGGCAAGTTCAAAAAGGCAATTGGATGATTTAAATGGAGCGATTGAAGATTACAAAAAAGCCATTGCAATTGACCAAACCCTTTCTTTTGTTTATAATAATTTAGGAAGTGCTTTCCGAAAAAAAGAAAAATACAAAGCTGCTATCACCAATTATTCTATGGCCATAAAGCTAAACAGTAAATCAGAACTTACTTATAACAATAGAGGTTTAGCCAAACATGAAAAAGGGGATTATGCTGATGCGATAAAAGATTTTGATCAAGCGATACAACTCAATAAAAATTATGCTTTTGCCTACAACAATAGAGCCGCATCAAAATTCAAGAGAGAAGATTATAACGGAGCAGTAAAAGACTGTACTCAGGCTATTTTATTGAATGCATCTTATGCCGCCGCTTACCTAAATAGAGGCATTGCTTATGAAATGTTAAGAGCGCAAAAAAAAGCATGTGAAGACTGGAAAAAAGCCGCTTCTTTAGGATTGAAAAATGGAAAGTCGTTTGTACAACAAAGTTGTAATTAATAATAAGTATAGAAAATTAGCATGAAAAAATACATCTCCCTATTTGCCCTATTTTTTGTCTTTACGCTAGTAAAGGCACAAGACATCCCATTTGATAAGAAGTTATTTAAAGAACAAAAAGATGAATTTAAAGCCGCTAAAAAACTGCTCAATGCAGGAAATGAATCCTTTGAGACTTATCCAAATGCTTACATCAGCAGAAATGAAGCTGATTTCATTCATCGCAAAATGGCTTACAGAGCATCCTTGCCTTTATTCTTTAAAGCCAACAAATTTAATCCGAATAATGCCGCATTAAATTACAAAATAGGAAGGTGCTATTTAATGAATGCCATTTACAGGGAAGAGAGTATTCCTCATTTTTTAAAGGCATTAAAATTGAATCCTAATGTTGCTTCAGATGTTCAGTACCATTTAGGTATCGGATATCACTTAACCATGGAATTTGACAAAGCAATTACTGCTTTTAACAACTACAAAGCGACTTTAGTCTCACAAACCCCAGAAGAGTTAGAAGATCTCAATAAAAGAATTGAAGAATGTAACACCGCAAAAACCTTAGTGGCAACTCCTCAAAGAGTTTTTATTGACAACTTTGGAAAACCTGTAAATGGAAAATATCCAGAATACGGAGCCATCATTTCTGCAGATGAGTCTATTATGATGTTTACTTCTAGAAGAAACACTTCAACCGGAGCAGATAAAATGGAAAAAGGACAAAGTGATTACTATGAAGACATCTACATTACAAAAAAACAAGGTAAAAAATGGTCTTCCCCAGAAAATATGGGAAGTCAAATCAATACAGATGTCCATGATGCAACTGCCGCAATATCACCAGATGCACAACGCATGATTATTTATAAATCTGTGAAAGGAATTGGTGGTTTATATGAGTGTAAATTAGAAGGTGAGGTTTGGTCAAAACCAAAAAAGATGAGTAAGCACATTAATACGAAATACCACGAATCTTCAGCCAGTTATTCTAACGATGGTAAAAAGTTATACTTTATAAGTAACAAACCAGGAGGTGTAGGTCTTCATGATATGTATGTGACTCATTGGGATGAAGAAGAAGAAGACTGGGGAGAAGCAAAAAATTTAGGCTCAACAGTAAATACAAAGCACAATGAGAAATGTGTCTTAATTCATCCTGATGGAAAAAGTCTCTACTTTAGTTCTCAAGGACACAACACCATGGGGAATTATGACATTTTCAAATCCACTCTAAATGACGATGGTTCGTGGAGTACACCTGTAAATATAGGATACCCTATTAACACCGTTGATGATGATGTATTTTTTGTAATTAATGCCAGCGGAAGAAGAGGCTACTATTCTTCTGTTAAAGAAGATGGGCATGGTGAAAAAGACATTTATATGATTACGTTTTTAGGCCCAGAAAAACCAGTTCAATTGAGTGCTGAAGATCATTTATTGGCAAGTATTGCAAAGCCTGTTAGTGAAAAGATGATTGAAAAGAAGGTGGTAACCTTAAGTAAAAAAATCACCATTTTAAAGGGTTTTATTAGTGATTGTAAATCCGCCAACCTACTTCATGCGTCTATCGAATTAATTGATGTTGATTCTAATAAAACATTGGCAACTTTTGAATCAAATACAACTTCTGGTAAATTTTTGGTCTCCTTACCTTCTGGTAAAAACTATGCATTGATTGTGCGTAAAGAAAACTATTTATTTCATTCCGAAAACTTTAACATCTCAGATTCTGCAGCGTATCAAGAGGTTGAAAAAAACATTTGTTTAAAGCACATAGCGGTGGGAAGCGTCATTGTTTTAAAGAACATCTTCTACGACTACAATAAAGCCACATTACGTGATGCTTCTAAAAATGAAATGGTTCGCTTAATCCAACTTTTAAATGATAATCCAACGCTAAAAATTGAACTCTCTGCTCATACAGATTCTCGAGGTGGAAATGCTTACAATGAAAAACTATCAGAAAAGAGAGCACAATCCTGTGTGGATTACCTCATAGAAAATGGCATTTCTTCAGACAGACTTGTCCCCAAAGGTTATGGAGAAGACCAACTCATTCAATCTGACGCTGTCATTGCTCATTTAAAATTCGAGGAAGAGAAAGAAGCCGCTCATCAAGAGAATAGAAGAACTGAGATTAAGATTACCGATAAATAAAGGCGCACACCTAAAAGTTAGGGAGGAGATAAGGGGGAAGGAAAAGGCATAAGAAAAGAGGGGAAAGAGAACTCTTGTATTTCTCTTATTCCTTACACGGTATCTGTACTAGTTATTTGAAAAATTTAGTGTGTCTTGAATTCGCAACTAGAAATTGAATCCTCGTAAGGATTGGTTAATTGAATACTTTACGAGAAACCTTTGATGCCATTCTGATAAAAAAAACAGCAAGCACGAAACGTCCGATTGCTAACCTTCTGATTTTTTTAGGGCAACATTCAAGATGATCTGGTGCTACCCCCTAACTTTTCAACTTGATCCCAAATAAACGTTAGAGCTGCTCTTCCAATAAGGTTGAAAGTTTATTGAACGGCTATCGCTGAAATTTCTACGTTTACACGCTTTGGTAAACAAGCTACTTCTACGGTTTCTCTTGCTGGGAAATCTGAAATAAAGTAACTTCCGTAAACGGCATTGATTTCTCCGAAATTATTCATGTCAGAAATAAAAATAGAACATTTGATCACATTGGTAAAATCCATGCCCGCTTCTACTAAAATGGCTTTTAAATTTTCCATCACTAATTTCGTTTCACTTCGAATGGTTTCCATTTCCAACTCGTTAGTGACTGGATTAATCGCAATCTGGCCAGAAGTATATAAGGTATCCCCTATCATTATGGCTTGATTGTAGGGTCCAATTGGTGCTGGAGCATTTTTGGTGTTTATTATTTTTTTCATCTAAATTATCTTAATATTTTACGTACAAAAGCAACTGTAAAGTAACTCATCAAAAATAAGCCTGACCAGCCTTCCAAAATTGAAATCCCTCTACTTATTCCTGTAGGGTAATAATCACCATAACCAATGGTTAAAAAAGTAATTGCACTGTGGTAAAAACAGGTTTTAATATTGGACAGTCCATCTACCGCTCCTACAGAATTTATAATTCCTCCTAATCCAAAGATTGTTAGTGATAAATAAACCAAACTGAAGAGCACATAGATCACCAGCATGCTAAACAATACTCTTAATGGATTTGTGGCAAAAAGACCCATTTTATCAAAAATTAACCATCGAAACAAATAATTAGGAATCGACAACAAACGGCTACCTCCTGCTCTTAATGCTTCTTGATAATCTGCCTTTAATTCAAATCTTTTAAATTGTATGTAAGATTTATCCTCATCATTGTATTGTCCACTGACTTCAAAATTTTCTTTGAGAATATTAAATTGTTCTGATTTTTGACGCAAGGTAGTTTTCTTTTGATTGCGAATCAATTGAACCACATTATTATCTTTCCAATCAATAATAATACGTCCTAAGTTCCTCATTTCATTGAGGTATAATATTTTAATGTTGACTTGATGATTAATAGGTTTTACATCTACAATATCTCTTAAAACAGTTTGTGAAAGGTCAATAATTTCTGCTCTTTTTACACATAAATCTAAAAACACATCTAAACGAGAACCTTTAAAAGAAATGTATTTAGAGCTACTTTCTGAAAATGACAATTGGCCTGTTCCAAAGTTGACGTTTTCAAACAATACATCTGCTTCTCCAAAATTGACCAATTTAAAGGAGATGTCATTGTTCCCAAATCTTGCAGATCTAAAATTGAACTTTCCTTCGCTGATTTCAGATTCATCAAAATTCACGAAACAATCTCCAAAAGCAGCTCTTCTAAAATCTACTCGACCAGAGCCGAACTTTACCTTTCTAAAGTCCACTAATTTATCTCCAAAACGAGATTTATTAAAGTTGACGGAACCTTCTCCAAATTTGGCAAAATGAAATTTGACTCTACTATTAAAAAAATCTACATTATTAAAGAGAACATCTCCATTATTAAAGTGGGCATTGACAAAAGAAACCACACCACCATAAAACTTAACTCCAGTAAAAGCTGTCGTTTCATTATTAAAAACTACATATTGAAAGCTAATCTCTCCATTCCCAAATTCAGCATGTTTAAACTCTACTGGAGTATTGTGGCTAAAGTGCGATTGGTAAAATGAAATATTTCCATGTGAAAACACCGTTTCATTAAATTTAGCAAGGCCTTTAAAATTAATATATGAAAAATCAGTTCTTAAGCTACAATCAAAAAAAGCATTTTCGGCAACAAAATCATTGACATCAATATACTTTAAATCATTATGAGCGATACTTATTTTAAATTCTGAAATAGAAAAATCTTTCACATAACACCTGTTCAGATTGATGTTTTCTCCATTTTTAAGTTGAGCATAGATTTCATCTTTAGTCACCAAACCGTATCTGGTGATGGAAACTAGTTTATTTTCAACATACGTTTTTACAACAACGGTTTGATCGCTCTTATTCTCTTCAAATTGAAAAGATTCGTCAAGAATTTCTATCTGATAGGTAGCAATATTACTGTACATAAAAGGTTAAATATAACTTTTTGATTTCTAGTACTTTTTTAAAGGCTAAGCGTTGTTTTTTACACTTCAGCGCGACTACTGAATTGCTCAGCATTCACTTCTACAAATGCTTCTAAAGTTGTAAAGAAATTAATGATGTCTTGAGGTTCATTTTGAGCATTAATAGTTACAAACCTTACAAATTCATTGGCTCCAAAAGATCCATACCCCACTAATAATTTAGAACTGTTATAAAGTTCTGTACACAATTGTTGTGCAGGAATTCCTTTGTAATTAAAACATACAGAGATAGAATCTTCAATACCATAAGATACATAATCTTCATTGTTTTGGATATAGGCTCTTGCAACATCAGCCAATTCAAATTGTTTATCTACAATATTTTCTAATCCTTTTGTGCCCACACTTTTCCAAAGCGTCCAAAATTTTAATGCGTCATTTCTTCGACCACATTGTAAAGATGTTTTCCCTAAATTAAACTCATCATGATCGGTTTGGTACAAGTAACTCGCATCATTAGAAAAGGAATCTAGAAGCTTCGTTTTATCTTTTACTAGAATTAAAGAACAAGTTAAAGGAGTTCCTATCATTTTATGTGCATTAAAACTGAAAGAATCTACCTGTTCTAAACCGTTTAATAAGTGCTTGTATTTTTTACTAAACAATACGGAACCACAATAGGCTCCATCAATATGCAACCAGATACTAAACTCTTTACAAATTTCAGCAATCTCTTCTATGGGATCAAAAGCGCCTAAAACAGTTGTTCCTGCAGTTAAATTAACCAATGCAGGTTTTTTTCCTAAAGCAATATCTGCTCTAATTTTTAATCTTAATGCTTCCCCCTTAATTCGGCCTACTTCATCCGTTTCAATGGTTCTCACATTATCTCTTCCGATACCCGAAAAAGCAGCATTTTTGGGGGTACTGTAATGCGATTCTACAGAAGTATAAACCGTTAAGTTTTGATTCACCATTCCTTCGGTTACAATGGCACTATTGGCAGCATCTCTAGCCATTAGCATGCTCATAAAGTTAGTCATTGAACCTCCTGCAGCAAATGTTCCTCCGCCATTATTTTGCCAGCCAATGAGTTTACAAACTTCATCGATAATGACTTTCTCAACACCAATTTGCGGACCTGCAGCTTTATAAGTGTAGGTACTGTTGTTTAGCATTACGGCTAATAAATCTCCTAAAACAGCTTTACTATTTCTTCCTCCAAATAATTGATTGAAAAAAGCATTAGAAGCCGTTTTTGGTGTTTTTAAAACTAGGTCTTCTAAAACTGCTTTAAATTGATCTTCATCAATTGGGTTTTCTGACAACCCTAAGTCTAATTGTTTAAATAAGTTTTCTGATGCAACAAATTCTGAAACAGGGTTTTCTTGTTCATCCTGAAGTAGCTTTTTAGCAATGTCATTAAAAATGATTAAGTCTTTATCCATATATCTATATCTCTTTTCCTTATTTTTACTAATCCTTAGACAACTACCTTGTTTTTTTTAAATTTTAAAAGCAGGAATAGTTACAGCAAATTAAATTAACTTTTCAAAGTTAAGTTTTATTTTACTAGTCACTAACAAATAGAACCATGGATAAAGTAAAATCACTTAATGGACTCATCAAAGCTTTAAAGGAAGCAACTCCTGATGAATATGTTAAAATTGCAAAAAACATGCACATTCCTCTTCAAGATTTTGAGAAGTACAACCATTGGCAAGATAAAAGCTACTCTAGAAATTGCATTCTAAAAACGGAAGAATTTGAATTGATTTTGATTTGTTGGAAAAAGGGAGCAATCACCTCTATTCATGGTCATGATAACCAACGGTGTTGGATTTACCAAGTAGATGGAGAAATGAATGAAACCCGTTATTCTGAGGATGATAAAGGAAATTTAACCACATCTAATCGGCTTAAAATTACTACTGGAAAATTGTGTTACATGCAAGATTATATGGGGTATCACAAATTAGAAAATCTAACCGAATTCAATTCTATTACCCTCCATTTATATGCAAAACCAGTTAGTAAGTGTGCTGTTTACAACGCTAAATAAGAAATATTTGAAGAACGTATCTTAACTTTTGACTCTATTGAAGGTGTGCTTACCAATGCCTAAGAATTACTTTAGCTTTTAAGTTTAATTTAAAAAAAGACTTCCTCCTTTATCTGTAAATAATAGCTTCAGGTTCTCCCCGCTTTTTTAAAACATTTAAGCTTCAAAAAATCAACCTTACTCCCACAATATAATTACCTTTGCAACTTAATCAGAAATGGGATTATAAATTACCGTTTTAAGTGTCTTCTATTATTGTTTAATTGATCACTTGGAACTCGCTTATAAAAGTTATCTATATCAAATAGAAAGTTTATCACACTCGTTTCCTAAACAATATCTATGTCATTCGAATCATTAGGACTATCTGATCCTTTATTAAAAGCTATTGAAAAAAAAGGATATACAACTCCTTCCCCAATTCAAGAAAAATGTATTCCTGTTGTATTGCAAGGAAGAGATGTTTTAGCATCTGCACAAACAGGTACGGGAAAAACTGCAGGTTTTACTTTACCCCTACTTCAAATTTTATCTGGAGTTCAAACGCCACAAAAAAGACCAATTAGAGCTTTAGTTTTAACTCCAACAAGAGAATTGGCTGCTCAAATATTAGAAAACGTAAAAGAATACAGTACTTTCTTAAAAATTAAATCCACAGTAATTTTTGGAGGGGTAAAACAAGGCCCACAAGTAAATACCTTAAGAAGTGGTGTTGACATCTTAATTGCTACTCCGGGTAGATTATTAGATTTAGTAGATCAAGGATACATCTCATTAAAGGATATTGAGATCTTGGTTTTAGATGAAGCGGATAGAATGTTAGACATGGGTTTCTTAAGGGACATCAAAAAGGTGTTAGCATTAGTTCCTAAGAAAAGACAAACCTTATTGTTTTCGGCAACTTTTTCGAAAGAAATCAAATCCTTAGCCAACGGTTTTTTAATACATCCAATTTTAGTGGAGGCCACTCCAGAAAACACCACTGCAGAAAAAGTAAATCAAAAAATTTATCATGTAGATAAGGTTAAAAAGACCTTTATCATCATTCAGATGATAAAGGATGGGGATTGGCAGCAAACACTTGTTTTTACAAGAACGAAACATGGGGCAAACAAGCTTTGTGAAAAAATGCAAAAAGCTGGAATTACTGCAGCAGCCATTCACGGAAACAAAACTCAAGGAGCAAGAACGAAAGCTTTAGCTGGATTTAAAGCCGGAGAAATTAGAGTGTTAGTGGCTACGGATATTGCTGCTCGAGGAATTGATATTCCATTGTTACCACACGTGGTTAATTTTGAATTGCCAAACGTTCCTGAAGATTATGTACACAGAATTGGTCGTACAGGAAGAGCTGGTGCAAATGGAATCGCAATCTCTTTGGTTTCTCATGATGAATCAGTTTACTTAAGAGATATTGAAAAATTGCTAAAGCAAAAAATACCTACAGGCACTATTGAAGGGTATGAGCAAGGGCCTAAACCTGCTGCTGATCCCAATGAAAAAAGACCTCAAAACCATTCTCCAAGAAAACCAAGAAACAACAGTGGTGGCGGAAATTGGAACAGAAATAAAAATTCTGGAAATAGAAACAACACTTCTTCAAACCGAACTACCAATAAGTAGCACATTTTAACTGATTAGTTATGGCAAATTTTAAAGATTTAGGAATAGGTGATGATTTTATTAAAGGCTTAGCAGAGCTCAACATCATTACTCCTACAGAGATACAAACTGAAGCAATCCCATTATTACTAAAAACGAAAACGGATTTAGTTGGTCAAGCAAATACAGGTACTGGAAAAACAGCGGCTTATGGCTTACCTCTATTGCACCTTATTGATCCAAAGAAAAAAGAAGTTCAAGGAGTCATTCTTTGTCCAACGCGTGAGCTTGGGCAACAGGTAGCGAAACAGCTTTTTAAATTTACGAAATACACCCACAAGATCTTTATAGAAGCTGTTTATGGTGGTGAAAAAATAGACATCCAAATTAAAAACTTAAGCAGACCCACACATATTATTGTTGCAACTCCAGGAAGATTGATTGATTTAGTGAATAGACAGGTTGTTGATTTGCGAAATGTAAAGACCGTTATTTTGGACGAGGCTGACGAAATGTTAAGTATGGGATTCAAAAAAGAATTGGATCAAATTTTAAAATTTACGCCTCACTCTGAACAAACTTGGTTATTTTCTGCAACTATTCCTCACGGAATTAAGCAAATTATTAATGAAAACATGAGTGATGATGCTTACCGAATTGAAATTCATAAGAATGATGTGGTGAACAAGAACATTGATCACCAATATTTAATTTGTGATGAAATTGAAAAACTGAATGAAATCATTAAGTTCTTAAAATCTCAAGGAGAAAACAGAGGAATTATCTTTTGCAAAACTAAAGCTGCTACCCAGAAATTAACCAAACAATTAGTTGCTAAAAATGTTGCGGTAGATTGTATTCACGGCGATTTAACACAAAAGGAAAGAGATAAAGCCATGCGTGCTTTCAAAAACGAAAGTTTACAAGTTTTAGTGGCCACAGATATTGCTGCTCGTGGAATTGATGTTGCTGAACTGTCTTTTGTTGCGCATTACCAACTACCTGATCAAGAAGAGTATTACACCCACAGAAGTGGTAGAACCGCTCGTGCTGGTAAAAGAGGCATTTCTATCAGTTTCGTGACTTCTATGGAAATGAAACAATTGAGGTATTTTGAAAAAGCTTTAGGAATTACTTTTGATCAGACCAAGTAATCAGTAGACAGTAATCAGTAATCATTGATCAGTCTACAGTAAAACAGACTGCAGTATGCAGTATGCAGTATGCATAAAAAAAAGAAATTAGACAGCAGAAAAAAACGAGGAACCCAACACTATAAATTAACCGCAAAGAAAAAGGAGCTATCGCAAAGCTCGCAAGGGGTTTTCTGTGAAAATATTGCTCATTTTTATTGTCGTTGAAGGATCCAACAGTTCCTAGTCAAAAAAACATTTCCTATTTTGTGCAAAGGTCATCGCACCTTAGTGATACGAATTTTAGTGAGCGATTAACTCTTACGGGTTCTTCACCCTGATCTTGGTGATTTATTTTTCGATTTCACATTCTACGAAAACCCTTTAATACCATTTCGATAAAAAAAACGAGCTTACGCAAGGTCTCATTTCTCACGATGTGTTTTTTTTTACAACATTCAATTTGATATTGTTCTACTCCATAAATTTTATATGTTGATAAGAATGCATTTGAGTACTTATAGAATTGAATGTAAAAATATGGACAGAAAATTAATTGAAGAAATAACACCTCAAATTAATAACTGACGCTAACAATTCTGCATTCGAATTGCCGATAAGCAAACGCTGAATAAGGTGATAACCAATTACAATGTTCAAGAGCTATGAATGAAGAAAGCGAAAATTGACTGACTGCTAAGTAGACTTTAAATGCGCATTTTAAGAAGATGTATCGAGTCATTAAAAGCACGAACTTGAACCCCTACTATTTTATGGACAGCAACAAACCAAAAATAAAATCAAAAAAAATATGGTTTTTTATGTATTTTGCAAACCAATAAAAGCGACAAAAAAATAAAGATAAACAAAGTATGCAGTTAAAAGATGGATATTGTTTATTCGATTGTTAGCTACAATTAATAGTAATTGTATCGAAAAAGTAATGGAAAAAGTGAAAAATATAAAAACCAAGTTAAAAAAACACATCGCTGCATTTAGCATATTACTCGTAAGTTTAGGTTTAACACTTTTAGCCACTTATTATACAAGCAAAATAATTGAATCACAGGCGAAAGAGGAATATTATTTGGTATGTAACGAAATTAAAACGAAAATTACCACACGACTAAATGCACATGCTCAAATTTTGCGCAGCGGGGCAGCATTATTTTTTGTTTCTGATACGGTTTCTCGACATGACTGGAAGAAATACATTGAAGGATGTAAAATTAAATATGATTTGCCAGGAATTCAAGGCGTTGGCTATTCTATTATCATACCAAAAGAACATTTACAAAATCACATTCAAAACGTAAGGGATGAAGGTTTTCCAGAATACATGGTAAAACCAACAACCGACCGAGAAAATTATACGGCTATTATATATCTTGAACCTTTTGATTATCGTAACCAAAGAGCTTTTGGTTACGATATGTTTTCTGAATCGGTACGCCGAAAAGCAATGGAGCAAGCACGAGATTTAGATATTGCTTCGCTTACCGGAAAGGTTTTACTCGTACAAGAAACTGATGAAGATTTGCAGGCTGGCACTTTAATGTATGTGCCTGTTTATCAAAAAAACAAGCCCATAAGCACAATAGAGGAGCGCCGTTTAGCGATCAAAGCTTGGATTTATAGTCCATACCGTATGACGGATTTAATGGAAGGCATTTTAGGGTATTGGGATGATGACAATGACAATAGAATTCAATTACGTGTTTATGACAACAGTCTTTCTCTTGAGTCATTATTGTTTGATAGTCAAGAAAAAAATATACGTCCTTTGAATGAGAATAAGCCAAGGTCCGTTATTATTCCTATTACTTTTAACAACACCAAATGGTTTTTAGAGTTTATTCAACCTGAAAATAAAGAACCTTTCTTTCAATCAAAAAGTACAATTGTTTTAATCAGTGGTATAATTATCAGTTTCTTAATCTTCTTTTTACTTCGCACATTATCGAATACAAAATTTAAAGCAAAAATAATAGCCGATAAATTGACCCTCAATATCTCAACCAAAAATAAAGAATACGAAATACTGAATGAGGAACTGAATAAAAAAAATAAGGTACTTACAGAAACCAAGAAAAATTTAATTTTAGCAAAAGAAAAAGCTGAAGAAAGCGACAACCTAAAATCTGCATTTCTAGCCAATATGAGTCACGAGATTAGAACTCCAATGAATTCAATACTTGGATTTTCTGATTTATTAAAGAGGAAAAACCTATCCGATGAGAAAAAAGAAAAATATTTAAGTCTAATAGAAACAGGAGGAAAAAGACTGTTGACGCTTATTTCTGATATTATTGATGTTTCAAAAATTGATGCAAATCAATTGTCAATCAATTTGAGCATTTTTAATCTTAATGAATTACTTGAAAACTTGCGAAGCCAATTTTCCATTCAATCAACGAATACAAAAGTTGCTTTAAATGTTACAAGTGCATTGGCTGATGATAAAAGTTTTATAAAAACTGACGATGTAAGATTGGCTCAAATTTTATCTAATATACTTGAAAATGCTCAGAAATTCACCCAAAATGGTCAAATAGAATTTGGGTATACCGTTAAAGGGAAGTTCTTGCATTTTTTTGTAAAAGATACTGGAAAAGGTATTGAGCAGAAAAATCACGAATCTATTTTTGATCGATTCAGACAAGTCGATAATGAATATTCCAAGTCAGGATCAGGTACAGGTTTGGGATTATCAATAGTAAAAGGTCTAGTGAATCTATTAGACGGTGAAATCTGGGTAGAGTCAGAATTAGAAAATCTGCCTGCAGGAAAGGAAGGAGGAGCTACATTTTATTTTACTCTTCCATACATAAAGGCTGAACCAACTATAGACACTGAAAAATTGGATGACAAATATAATTTTGATGATGAAATTAAACTAACTATTTTGGTAGCAGAAGATGAACCCTCCAACTTCATCTATATTGAAGCATTACTGGAAGATTACCCATGCAAAAAACGGTAGAGAAGCCGTTAATATAATGAGTGATAATAATTCTATTGAATTAATATTAATGGATATTAAAATGCCAATTATGAATGGTTTTGAAGCGACAAAAGAGATTCGAAAAACGAATAAAAGTATACCTATTATTGCTCAAACGGCATATGCAATGGAAGGAGATAAACAGAAGGCACTAGATATCGGATGTAACGACTATATTGCAAAACCAATTGTTGAAACTCTGCTCGCTGAAATCATGAAAAAATACCTGAAAAGGAGCTAACACACATTACCGTTCATTGCTGTCCCTCGGAACAACCCTTCCCGATAACGGATCCGTTATCAACTCTTAAACCCGATATAAAACCTATTGGGTATTCATAAGACTGGAAATACCTTATTGATGAATTGTGCCAAATTATAAAAGAAATCGGTGAACGAAACAACCGTTCAGTAAAAGAGGTTCTTCAATACCGAAAATAGGAAACTATTTTATTCCCAAAATTTATTTCTTGGTTGACTATAAATCTAGGGGTTGCTCAAATAGTTTTAACAGAAAAGTTGCCGAAATTGAAGCCAAAAATAAATTCACTTTTAAACAGGTATAACCGAACAAAATTTAAAGTTGAAACAATTTTATTGAAACCCTATATATATTGAACCAAGGTTAAAAGGGTAAAGGAGAGAACATCAGCTATATTTTATAGGGCAGTTGGTAGTAGACGGTAACCGTAAAGCAATGAATAAGCTCCGCAAAATTGAAAATTACACGCAAGCGAAATATTCAAATTTGACGTTGCAATAAAAATCAAGTTAAAATCCAAAGCCATCCCGAAAGCTTTCGGGAATGGCTCAATCCTTAACCAAAAATATGTACTTTTAAATCGTCCTACCAAAAAATAGGTGAGGCTTTACCTGCCATAAGACATCTTAAAATGAAAGAATATTTCAACCTTCAATATCATCTGCTAAACAGAAAAATAGTTGAGATTGGTTTTTCTCCAAGAGTTGGTTATAGTTTAGCAATTATTGCATTTTATGGAATTTCTGTAGTTTTGTTTTCTAGCACTGAATTTGCAGCATATATTTATCCATTCATTCCTTTCAGTATCGTTTCAAAATTAAGCGGAAAAAGACGAAATGACTTTTTGAAAACCATATTTTCGGTGACGAATTATCAAAAAATAAGAGTCCTAGAAAATCTAATGATTGTTTTGCCTTTTTTAGTATTTATGCTCTATGAGCAATCCTTTTTAATGGCAATAATTCTAGTTTCTATTTCCGTATTGATGTCTATTATTAACTTTGAAAATAGTTTTAACTATACGATCCCAACCCCTTTCAGTAAAAAGCCATTTGAATTTACTGCTGGTTTCAGGAAAACATTTTACATTTTCCCTTTAGCCTATTTTTTAACTTTCAAATCAATTCATGTAGAGAATTTTAATCTTGGCATTTTTTCACTGCTATTAATAACAGGCGCAGTGTTATCGTATTATTCAAAACCTGAAAATGAATTTTTTGTTTGGTCTTTCAGTCTTTCTCCAAAATATTTTTTACTAAACAAAATTAAGATAGGCCTCTTAAATTTTTCATTATTGAGTTTACCCGTGATGATTTCATTAATTATATTTTTTCCGAATGAGTCAAAAAGCTTAGTCGTTTTTTTGTTATTAAGTTACATTTATATTCTTACTGTAATTTTAGCAAAATATTCAGCTTATCCAAATGAAATGAATTTACTTGAAACGATGCTAATAGGTTTTAGTCTTCTATTCCCGCCTATTCTTTTAGCTATTATCCCTTTTTTTTACACGAAGTCCATTAACCAATTGAATCCTATTTTAGAGAATGATTGAACTTAAAGATTTATCAAAACACTATGGAAAAAAAGAGGTGTTGAAAGACATTAACATCTCTTTTAAAAAGGGCAATGTTTATGGGATTGTAGGCGAAAATGGATCTGGAAAAACAACATTATTCAGATGTATAGCTGAGCTAGAAAAGTATAAAGGAGAAATTATTTCTGATTTTGAACAATTGAAAAACCATTTAGGCTTATTATTTACCGAACCCTACTTTTTTACAAGAATTACTGGAAAAGAATATATTCAATTACTCTCCAATGCCCGAAATATTAAAAATTCAACTATTGAGACACAGAATATCTTTGATTTACCTTTAAATCAATACGCTTCAACGTATTCTACGGGGATGAAAAAGAAGTTGGCTTTAACGGCTATTCTTCTACAAGAAAATGATTGTTATATTCTTGATGAGCCATTTAATGGGGTAGATATTCAAAGTAACATTGTAATTGTAGAAATAATTAAGGAGCTAAAGAATTTAGGGAAAACAGTACTAATCTCATCACATATTTTTTCAACATTAACCGAAACTTGCGATGAAATACATCTATTAAAAAATGGTGAGTTTATAAAAAGCGCACAAAAACAGAATTTTAGTGAATTGGAAACTGAAATGAAGCAATTTACTCTTGGAAACGTACTAAATAAATTAAACCTAAAATAGAAATACTACGGGTAGCAGTTGCGGTCTTTGCATAAACCTATATTTTTTTTTTTAAAAAATACTTTTATTCTTGATTTTAAAGGGGAACAAATGCTCTTTACACCGATTTAAGCTATTCTCTTTTAACCAATAACTATTCATTTCTTGACTCTGGAACAGTCCAATATTTGGCTTTTGAATAGAGTACTATTGTACCTGGAGATACCGTTCACTTCACCTTTAAAGAGAATGATTACTTTTTATATGCTACTGGTGGTCAATTAAAGGTTCAAGAGGATCCTGCACGGTATGCTCTATGGAACTATAAATTATACTTGTCATCTCCTAAAAATGGACAAGCTATTCACCAACATCTAGTTGCAATACCAAGGTTCCAAGGCGCTAGTATAGAAATAGAATTTATGGGAGACATCGACTCTGATACTCTAATTGATTTTATTATGAACACCTCAGATCACTACAATGCATATTCTCCAACAGTATATTTATCCCAACCAGTAGATTCGAGTTCGCTTTTAAAAATCATAGGAACTCCCGTAAGTGTTGGATGTTAAGAACAAAAGAAAGCCTCAGCTATATCTTATAGGCCGTTGATAGCGCCGTAAAACTAAAAAGGAATTAACAAACTCCGCTAAAACTTTATTTTTATTTTTTATCAAGAGAACAGCTTAAAACCCAAAGCCATCCCGAAAGCTTTCGGGATTGGCTAAATCCTTAAACGAAAAGATGTACTTTTAAATCGCCCTACCAAAACATCGGTTGGGAGTTGTAAAACATTAAAAACCATACTTCCAATAGATAAACACTTCATATGAACCATTTTTCGGCTAAGTTTTTTTACCCATCAAGATTTTGGGTTCTTTTTATTTGCTTGAACTTTAGTTCATTTACAAGTGCTCAAACTTTCGTTCAGATCGAGTCAGGAGCATTATTTACGGGGCTTAATAATATTCGTAATGGCAATAAGGGTACACTATTTTCTCTAAAAAATGATTTAGCGACTCCAGTAACTCCCTTTTTGAGACTTCGTGCTGGTATTTTATTAAATGATAAACACCACTTTTCAATTCTTTATGCTCCTTTAAAAATTGTAGTAACTGGAACAATCGATAGAGATATCCTTTTTGATGGAAAAGATTTTAAAGCAAACATACCGTTAGAAGCTGTTTATCAATTTAATTCGTATCGCTTTACCTATAATCGAAGAATCATCACTCGTAACAATTTTAAACTTGGTCTTGGCTTTTCTGCAAAAATTAGAGATGCAGGAATTTCTTTGGAAAATAAAGAACAGATTATAGAAAATTTTAGTATTGGTTTCGTGCCTCTAATCAACGTATTAGCCAATTGGGATATTTCTCAAAAAGTGGGTGTTGATTTTTTTGGAGATTGTATCATTGCAAGCAAAGGTAGAGCAATTGACCTTTCCATATCTGGAAGGTATAATTTTGCTAAAAATCTACAAGGAAACATTGGTTATCGGCTACTTGAAGGTGGTGCAGACGGAAGTAATCGGTATAATTTTATTCAACTCCATTTTACCTTTGCTAGTTTAAAATTTTCGTTTTAAAAAAACAGGGAAGAGCACCAATGCTAGAATTGAATGGCTTCATCTTAAAGTTGTACACCTCATCACTGCAACTCCCCTTTCTTCTTCAATGTATTCCGAAATATCACCCGGTTAACAATCTAATGCCAAACAAATTGCCTCTAAAATAGAAAAGCGAATTGCTTTCACTTTTCCTTGCTTTAAAATTGACAGATTTACTGTTGCCCCCACACTTGTTCCTAAAGTTCTTTTAACTTTAATTTCCGTTTGGCTTACATCACATCTAAGTTAACTACAATAGACCTATTAATAAATTTAAACGATTAATGAATATTTCTATTTCATTCAATAAATCGTCATAATTCCTCTCATTTTCACTCCAATAATGCCCTTGGAATAGAGTTGCCGAACAAAATTTAATTAGTGTTTCCTTTCGTTTCAAAACTGAGGCATAAATTTTCTACCCATGATTCAAATGTAATCTTCGAAATGGCTACAATTTCAAACTTGTACTTAGCTACTTCAACTAATTTAAAATCTAATTCGTTAATTCCCTCTTTTATTTTATCAAACATCAACTCCTTTGATAGATCATATGCCTTTTCCTTCTGAACCTTTACTGTAAAGAAGTTATCCTTACTTGTGAAATGATTTTCTAAGCATAAGATTAAAAATAAAGAAGCCTACAATTAGAAAGAGAAAGGTTCGCTTAAAAGGATTATTAGGTGCTAGAGAGTAACGCCATAAACCTAAATAAGAAGAATCAGAATTGCAATCGAAAGGTGTTTTACTGTTTTCATACCAAAATAGTTTTTAAATGTTGAATGCAATTAAAACAATGAGCAACAACAATTAATTATTGAATTTACAAAAACTTAAGAAATAGAACGATCACTAAGCTCAAAAACGAAGTACTCCAATTGCCAATTGCCAATTGCCGAACTCCTGATCCTAAGTTGACGAATCTCGCTGCTCAAAAACCCTTTAACGTCAAAGCGAAAATTGAGGAGTTACCAAGTTCCGTTAACCCTGCACTTTGATAATGGAATAGCTACCCTTTTGTAGCACCAACCCCAAGGCCTACTGCTTGATGAGCAATAAAAAAAAATGGGACTCCATTAATTGTTACTCTGGTTGTAAAACAAAAGAGGAGACCTCCAAAGCAATAAATAGCACTCCCATTCCTATAAACGCCTGTTTTAAAACTTTGCCTTTTGCATTGTGATTAGGTATAAATACTCTAAAAAAAAATTAGGTATTTATACGTACGGAATAAAGAATTTTAGTGGCGACATTTGGTGAGTAACAAAAAAGGCAGTTATTCTTCCCAAAAATAAAACCCCATTTTATGGTTGTTTTAAAACAAGAACAATTGCAGCAAACCAACAGCTGTTTTTTATTGGGTTGTTTTAGGGAAGAGTAGAAAAGAAAGCCTCAAAAAAATAAGGGCAGTGTTTTTTTAATTTTTAAAAATTAGCCGAAAAGATAAAAGGCTGCTTTACACCGGATCACGTAGTCAACCAAATAAAGAATAAAACAATAAAAAAACTTAGCTATCTAGCTACTTCATTCAGAAACTATTAATATAACTAAACAATAAAACTATGCTTTCAAAAGAAAAATGTACCCTAGCAATTAATGAATGGGAAATAACTAGAAGTAACTTCTCAAAAATCCAAAATTTAATTGATCCAACTGCTGTCTTTCATTTTACACAAGAGAATTGTGACTGGATAAGTAAACACAATGACAACAGTAAGTTCCATGCTTATGCTGGTGTAACCAATGATGAGTTTATTCTAATTATTATACCCTTAGATAAAGTAGGGCAAGAAATTATTCTTGATGAATACCTAACAACAAAATTGACAGATTTAAAAGGCGACATCACGTTAACAGAAAAAGAGGTGGTAACCACTGTAACAAAAACAACATTATCCGCAAAATTAGAAATTACTAAACACTGGAAAGTAGTTGATTTGCCAGTTTACAACGAACCTACTATTTCAGAAAGTGCTTCCGCAAAAAGCATAAAAAAATGGAAAAATGAATGTTCAGATTGGTTTTATTATGAATGTAATAACTCTGGTGGTCAAAACATCTTTAGAGTCTTTGAGGTACCTTTTGCTGACTTGTCAAGAGAAGATGCAACACAAGGTGAAGTAATTGCTTTATTTGGTTTTAAATATTCTACCATTTATCAAACACAGATACCTTTATTAGTTTTTGTAGCTATAGATGATGAAGATAATTCTACAGCAATTATTCGCTCAAAAAGTACCAGTGATAACATCGTTGAAACCAACACTAAAGATTGGGCTCGCCCTTGTCCACCTTTGTGTAAAGATAAAAAAGAATACACATTCTTATAGATCTCAATGAATAATTATATTTTACTTCTATAATTTCATCTTATTGTTTATTGATTACTTCTTATGTATGCGGTATGATCAGCAAACAAATGCGTACGAATAAATGAAGTAATTGTATATTATCTACTTGGGTTTTATTTTAGGAATTGAGTGGATGACACTGCTCTCAATTTATATTTTGAGCGTAATACCAGACAGTAGCTCTAATCATTTCACCTAACCAAAGAGTATTTTATTCTTAGGTGGGTGTTTCTTAAGAAACTAAAAAGTGGTAAAAAATAGCGACAAATAAGGGAGTTATTTACATGTTGCATCTTTATTGAAACTTGGGGTATTAATAAAGATGCAACCGCTGTGAAGGGTCTCCTATTTTATCATTTAACTATTACTTGTTGGGTTGAATTTCTTTTAATTAAAAATTTAAACGAGCTGGAAAGAATCCATTATTAATTATTCACGCGTCTTTAATTTTAGTAATGAACCAATTAACAGTAATGAGCATTAATGTTTGGAGGATAAACAATATCCTTTTCCCCATTTTATATGGTAGTTCCATTTACACCTTTTATAAAATAAAGACGTGCTAGTCAATATCCAATATATAGTCGTTTTGATGATCGTGCTGTCGATAATCATACTATCGGCTTTAGCAGTTTACAGGTCCTTTATTGAAAAAATGTTGAGGGAAAAGTCTCTTCAGCATCAGCTTGAATTGGAGCATCAAAAAGAAGTAGCACTACAGTTCACCAGCGTTCAGGAAAGTGAGCGAAAACGGATTGCAGAAGTACTGCATGATGATATCGGCAACAAATTAAATGTCCTCTCTCTTTGGATTAATAATGAAGAGACATGGAACAGCCCGAGAGCTAAAGGAATAATAGGACAACAAATTCCAGAATTAATTGAAGCTACCAGAACTATTTCTCATTCATTGTATCCCGTTAATTTAGAAAAATTTGGATTAATACTCACTATTGAAGCTTTAATTGCAAATATGAACCAATCTCTTTCTCTTCAATACATCTTAAATTACAAGTATCAAAAAAGAGCGATCACTTTTGAAATTCAAATCTATCGGATTATACAAGAATTTTTAAATAATGTAATTAAACATGCCAAAGCAAACAAAATGTTGATTCATATTCGAGATACAGACACTTCGCTTGACCTTATTTTATCTGACAATGGTATTGGTTTTAACATCGACCAACTCCAAAAAGGTATGGGGCTTAAAAACATTGACAGTAGAATTAAATCCATTAATGCGCAGAGCAAATGGAAAAGTAAAAAAGACAAAGGTTCACGATTAATTATAAAAATTCCAACACCATGAGTAAAATTATTAATGTAGCATTAGTAGATGATGAGGCTTTGTTCGTAGAAGGTATTTCCCTTTTACTTTCAAATGTAGAACACATAGACGTTATCAAAATCGCCAACAGTGGCTTAGAATTTCTAGATGAACTGGAAAAAACTTCTGAGTCAGATTTTCCAGACATCGCTTTAATAGATATTCAAATGAAACCCATAGATGGATTTGAATTGACTGAAGCTTTGAAAGACAAATATCCAGATTTTAAAATCATTGTACTTTCTTCTCATTACAAAAGTAATGTATTAGGCCATATGATTAAATTAGGTGTTTCTGCTTTTATTCCAAAAAATTCTAATAAAGAATTACTTATTACAGCCATTGAATCCGTTAACAATTCTGGTATTTATTTCACAGAGACGGATAAAGAAATGCTCATGAGATACATGAATAAACCTGCTAAAAAAATAGTATTAAAAACGAATGAAGAGCTGACTGATAGAGAAATTGAAATTTTAAAATTAATTTGTTTAGAACATACGAGTCAAGAAATTGGATCCCTATTATTTCTTAACAAACGCACAATAGAGAGTCATAGACAAAGAATTCTTGAAAAAGTTGGTGCTAAAAACACGGTAGGATTAGTTGTTTATGCTATCATAAATCAAATACACCCACTTCCACAAAAATTTCTTAACGCATAAATACGAAAAATTCAATTTAGCAATTTCTACTCTTGGGTTTACTGATAAAGTAATTTTAAAATTCAACGCATTCAATATCCAGTACTTTATATTGAATGCGTTGTGTTTTCATGGCGTAAAAAAGAAAATCTATTTTTAATTTTATGAAAATAAGTAGGCGCAATGATAAATTATACCTCAGCAAAACAATTCAGTATATCGGAATGACACGGCTCTGTTCACCACTAATCGTGGGGCGGTTTTGAGTAGTCAAGCCCTGAGATGCATTTGCCTCGATATCAATTTCTATGCAGAGTAGTAATATTGGTCAACCAAGACTATGTTCACTTATGGTCTTAGCCATCTTGAGAATAAAACATCAAGAGAATTTAGACGATAGCGGAGTAATTGCTGCTCTTGAAGAAAATTTTTACCTGCATTTTTTGGTTGAATTGAAGGCATTTTCAGCAAAACCGAATTTTGACTCCTCATTGTTTATTGAAATCCACAAAAGAGTTGAAGCCAGCACATTTGATGCTGTCAATAAAAAGCGTATTCAATCGATAAGGAAAGAGAAGGCTAAAAATAACATCTCAACAATAAAAAAAGGAATGTTTTCCCACTCAACAAAGGGAATCTTCAAATGGATGCTACAGTTGCCGACCAATAGATAACCGCTGCCACCGATAGTATACTGTTGAATAACAGCAGAAAAAAAAGCAAAAAAAGGATAGATAAACGCGATAAAATTTAAGGAGAAAGAGGCAAAAACCAAAAGCGTATAAACGAGTACTAAATACTGATTTCTTAAGTAAAGAACAAAAGAAGAGTCCTACCATAAAAAACGAAAGCATAAAAAAGAAGGACACCAAAGGAACCATCTATAAGGAAAATTTAGTCGAGGTAAAAACGGTTACCTCCTCAATAAAATAAGCCTGAAAATTAAAGCGACATCAGAGAGTTAGACGGCTGCAATCTTCTTTGTGATGAATTTGATAAACAAGCAAAAATCAAACTTTCTGAACTTATTTTTTCATCCTCTGGATGATTTAAAACCTATTTACTTGAATTTAAAAGACAGCTTAAGCGATTTAAACACTGAATGAATTTCTTCTTAAAAATTTAGCCTATACACTCCCCAATTTTTCTTTTATAAGCAAACCCTATTTAATACTTACGATACCATTGAGGAAGAGTAAAGTGAATAAACCCAATCCTTAACAACGAAGCGTTCAAAATTCCCATAGTCCAACTAAAAATACCGTATTCCCCATTGCGCCATACAAAAACCTCTGATGGATAAAGCGCCAATAGACCAATTGCCAAATAGCGTTAACCCCACACTTTGACGAGGAAGAAGAGGGAAAAACTCCCCATTTGTAGCACCAACCCTAAGGCCCTACAGTTTGATAAGCAGGAGTGCAATAAACAGAAATGTGACTTCTGAATTTGGTACTGTGGTGGCAAAAAAAAAGAGGAGACCACCAAAACGAGGACGCTCACTCCCACGCCTAACTGTACTACAACCCACACTACCAATAGAACTAACAACCCTACTCACTCTTGTTTTAAAATATTTTACTTTATAAATAGATAGAAATACTCGAAAAAAAATTACGTATTTATACCTATGAAATAAATAATTTTAGTGGTTACATTTATTAGGTACTAGGCGTGGTTGTTTTGCTCCAGAAATAAAACCCATTTGATGGTTTTTATTTTTTTTAACACCAACCCAATCCACATCAATTGCCGCGAAGCATCTGCTGTTGATTATTCGCTTGTTATTCACAATAAAATTACAAAACAAACAATGGGACATCTAATAAGTAAAATTCATATTGAAAACTTCAAATCAATAAAGAATCAAGAATTTGAATTATCTGGCTTCACCCCGCTTGTTGGCTATAATAATGCTGGAAAGCCAAACCTATTAGAAGCTATAAAATGGATGTTAAGAAAGACCTCTCTAAAGTTAGACCACTTTAAGGATTCCGCTCTCCCCATTACAATGATTGGAAAAATAGAGGGAATAACAACTGACATCTTAGATAATATTGACCAATCTCATAGAGCTCAAATTGAACCGTTCCTTCAAAATGAAACTCTAACAATAAAAAGAATTCAAGCAACGCCAAATCAATCTGTAGCTCAAATACAATTGCAAGTCTTAGACCCTAATGATGGAATAACTTGGCAAAGTAATCCAACAGGAATAGATAATGCGATAAAAGCTTTATTTCCAGAGTCTATTCACATTAGAGCTATTGGAAATTCAGAAGAAGATATTTCACCATCTAGTACTTCTTCATCGATTGGGAAACTATTAGCTGAAATAATTGGTCCAATAGAGTTGCAATACGGCCAACAAGTTAGTGGAGCTCTTAATGGTATTCAAGAGATTTTAGATGCCGAAGGAATTCACCGAGCACCAGAACTAGAAACTTTTGACCAAGAAATAAATAACAAATTAGAGGACTTTTTCCCCGGTATTAAAGTTAAGGTTCATATTCCAACACCGGAATTAAAAGAAGTATTTAAAAAAGGAACCATTAAAGTCTTTGAAAATTTGTTGCCTAATTCTAAAGATGTTAGCTCACTTGGACATGATGCACAGCGTTCTATACAAATGACACTGATTAGACATTTAGCGGATTTAAAATTAGCGAATCAACAACACACCACAACTACTTTATTATTAATTGATGAGCCTGAACTTTATTTACATTCACAAGCAATTGAAATATTAAGAAATTCATTAAATGTATTATCCAATAAAGGTTATCAAGTGATTTTTTCCACACATTCATCTTTTATGATCGCTAAAAAAGATATAGAAAACACAGTCCTTGTAAGGAAAACTAATCCTCAAGAAACTTATAAAAAAAGGACTCTAAAAACTGCTATTCCAATTTTAGAACAACAAGCAACAAATCAATTAACATTATTAGAGATGGGCAGTTAAGTCCCTATAAATTCGTTTTGATATTTTTTGTTTGAATGAACCATTCTTTCAATGCTGTTATTGAATCTATCTTTTATTGACGGAGGTCGATTTGATCAGTATTTAATCATCAACTTGAACAATCTGATAGACAAACTATGCGCACTAAGGAACATCCGTAATATGTATAACGTGGACACTGAATTAAAAAACTGTGCCTAACGTCAATAATAAGGCTACTCCATAGCGCTAAACAAAAAACACCTATGTCCAAACCGCCAAAAGGCCAATTTCCAAGTAGCCTTTACCCCACTTTTTAAAAGAAAAAAAACACCTCGTTTGTAACACCAACACTAAGCCCTACAGCTTGATGAACAGGTGAACAATAAACAAAAATGGAACTCCCGAATTTGGTACTGTGGAGGAAAAAAAAGAGGAGTCCACCAAAGTAAAGCCCCCCGCCTCAACACCCACTTCCATTTTCCTACTTCCATCTTCCATCTTCCACTTCCATCTTCCCCCTGTTTACGCTTGTTTTAAAAAACTTCCTATATCCTTTCACTCTGAAAATAGGTATAAATACAGTCAAAAAAAGTGGTATTTATACTGATGAAATAAAGAATTTTAGTGGCGAAATTTGTCGATATAAACGGTAAAGGTTTTTGCATCAAAAAATAAAAAACCATTTGATGGTTTTTATTTTTTTCAAACTAACAGAAGCAACAGCTACTGCTATTGTTTCTTGGTGTGATATTAGCAATGGGACAAAACCCTTGTAAATAGTACGATTTACAAATGGTATTAATTAAAAAACAGAAGATGATGAAAACAAAAGAAGGACTAGTTGAATATTTAAATTCAGTAGAATTAGAAAAAATTGCTGGAGAATAATTTGGTGAAAAACCTGAAATGAAAGAGGAGGATGAAGCTGCGAATTTAAACCTTGGATGTTTCATTGCTTTTACGGCAGGTTTAAAAGTAAGAGGTGTTGAATTCAACTTTGATTGCTCAATTGACAGCAAATAAGAACTTTAACCAGAGACACACAAACCGACGAGTGCCCTGGTAAATGTTATGAAATATTGGAGAATGTAGGCTGGGTTATTAACTCATTTGACTTTACTAAATATGGTGTTTCAGGATCAACATTTGAAGTGCAACAATTGATAATGGAAATGGCGATTTGAGCTGAGAGTGGAGTATTCATAACACAAAAGATGCGACAAGCAGTCAAGTCCATTTCTGCAGGTAGTTTAAGGTTAGATAGCTGAGATACGAAAACAAATGATTCTCATGTAGAGAGTTACCAAATTGACCTGTGTGCTCATTCAGTTGGAAATGTAGTGATGACATGAAGTGCTTGTCATTTTACAGCGACTACAGTTGACTATAGTTTCCTTTAGTTGAACTATAGCGCAGCATCAACTAAGGTGTACAAAGATGGTGGAGCTGTAGAATTCAATGAAGAAATATAGACTATGGCACGAAAAACTGTTCTTGATAAACGAAGAGAGATTACAGTAAATTACATTGTTAATATTAAAATATAATGGAAGAAAATAAAACAAAAAAAAGGACTGGAACTGTTCATTTAGAAGTTCAAGAATCAACTTATAAATATGAAGAAGCTTCTTGGGTTAAAGATGATGAATTCATTTATCTAAAAGTTACAGAAGAAGCCAGCTATATGGCTTTAATTAAATGTAAACCACAAAGAGCTCTTATCAGTGAAGGACAATTTAATTATACTGTAGAGGCTCCTGGAAGAGCTGTTCATCGCTTCAAGGGTGGTGAATCGTTAATGCAATACTTAGAGTTTAAAAGGGTTTTAACTTAATTATTTCTTTTATCATCTTATGCTTCAAAGTCACTAAAAGAAAATTTACCTCGATTAGTAAAACAGAGAATAGCTCATCTAATGAATAAGCTAAAAAATTATTTAGTAAAAGACTGCTGTTTTACCTTATTTTTTTGTTATATTTTTTTTCAATCCTTTGGTTAGAATAGAAAATTATTGACATCAATTCTCTCGTAATTTCAATCGGAGCAACCAATCCTTTTGTTATTTATTAGGAAAGAAAAGCAAGAAAAAAAGGGTATAGTTGAGTATACGTCTGACGGTAATTTTACCGTCAGACGTA
>JAWUVT010000146.1:0-34704 GCA_034112225.1 Flavobacteriales bacterium
TACATGTCTTATTTCTAATCTAATTCCCAAACTTTCTAAAGGACATTTCCTCGTTTGGGGATGGCAAAAGTACAACTAATTTTCTAACTAACAAACAAAATTTAATTTTTTTTGAAAAAGTTTTTAAAGCTCTTAAAAAAATAAATATTTCAATCTGCTTTACTTAGTTAGTGAAACCGTTGTTTCTTAAGCGGCTGCAAATGTAGCCCTATTTAAAGAAAACACAAGCTTAGAAGCTAATTAAAAATAAACAGACCACTAAGTTGCTGATTCACAGCTAGAATAATTTTAAAGAAAAACATAGGCTGATCTTGATGCCCAAGTGGATTGGTGTTAGGGATGGAAACCACAGTCTGTTTTCTATTCTGGCGTTTCGAGGCTTTTGCACATTTCGCAAAAAGTGCGCAACGTATCCCTAGAATAAAATAGCGCAACCGTGACGTAAACGTCCAATAATTAAAAAAAATTAAGGGGTCGTATTTGAGACTGGAAGAATCTTACCGTTCATATAGATTGGTTCTTGCAAAGCAAACTTAACAATGTAGTCAGCCATTTCAATAGCTGATACTTGTGCAACATAACCTGGGAAGGCCGTTTCCAACATCTTAGTTTGTACAGATCCTAATGCTAAACAGTTAATGAAAATGTTTTTGTCCTTATATTCTTCGGCTAAACATTCTGTTAAATTGGCCAATGCGGCTTTGGATGAGCTGTAGATGGAAAGGCCTGAAAACTTGACCGATCCTTGAACGCCCCCCATACTCCCTATATTTATAACATGACACTTTTTGTGCTTTGCTAAAAAAGGAAAAGTTTCTTGTAGAATAGTTATTGGCGAGAAAACATTTACTTTATAGGTGTTTTCAATAGCTAATGCTGAAGTTTCTGTGAAGGGTTTATTAATGAGGTAACCGGCATTATTTATAATGATGTCAAAATGCACTCTATGCTTTGCTAATACCACGTCTAAATCTGAACGAAAGGTCTCAGATAGAAAATCTATGCTATAGCGATGTATGGAGGTATTACTTTCTGCTTTACAGATGGCTTTTAAGTTGTTCAACGCTTCTAAATCTCTCGAAAGGGCAACGATCGTATTGGAAGGGTCTTTCGCAAACTTCCTAACCATTTCATAACCAACTCCTCGACTTGCTCCTGTAACTAATATATTCATTTATAAACGTCCTCCTTTATTGTATGTTTTTATGTAATATGGATTCGTTAAGCTAGAAATTAAAACTCCTTTACTTGAACTTGCATGTACAAACTTATTGTTCATTAAATAGACTCCTACATGTGCATTTTTCTTTTTCTCTATCGTAAAGAATACCAAGTCGCCCTCTTTGAGGTTCTTTTTAGATACTTTCTTACTTTCTCTAGCAAGAGCAGCAGTTGTTCTTTTTATATGTTTATGGTATATTTCAGCATACAAAACAGTACAGAAGCCGGAACAATCTACTCCTGACTTAGAAATTCCTCCATATTTATAGTTGACTCCATACCATTGGTCTATAAAGGCATATAGTTTCACATTTTTAATTTCGTTCTTTGATACGCCAACAATTTCTGCATACTTCGTCCTCAAAGCCTCCTTATTTTTGGCGCCCACCATCTTCTTTCCTCCTGTACAGGAAGAAAATAGAACCATCAGCATTAAGATATAGGTGAATAACTTCATGGCAACAAATTTACTTTTGTTGCATCAAAAAAGGCCTGACGAATGCCAGACCTTTTCAACAGTGTTATTTTAATAAGTAGCTTAACTTACATCGTAATCTACTACCAATTTTTCTGATGCTGGATGGGCTTGACAGGTCAGGATAAATCCTTCTGCTACCTCTTCGTCTGATAAAGAGTAATTCATATCCATGATAGCTTTTCCTTCAATTACTTGGGCTTTACAGGTGCAGCATACTGCGCCTTTACAAGAGAAAGGTGCATCCGCTCCATTTGCTATAGAGGCGTCTAGAATGAAAGCTCCGTCGTCTCTTAAGGAAAACTCAAATTCATCGCCATCCATAATTACGGTAACTTGACTTTCACCTTCAAATTGGGATTCGACTAGAGGGGCCAACGCTTTCATTTTATCGCTTGGTGTTCCAAACAATTCGTAGTGAACTTTATCTTTATTGTACCCAAAATCTTGTAAGGCTGCACTCACGTCAAAAATCATATCTTCTGGTCCGCAAATAAATACACCATCGGACTTTTGAACTGCTTTATTGTCACGCATCAAATCCATAAATCGCTCTTTGGTAATTCGGCCATTTAAAAGTTCATTTTCTTGGTCTTGTCGTGTATACAAATGATATACTTTGAAATTTTCTGGGTAACGGTGTTGATATTCCTCAATTTCTTTCTGAAACATCACACTGTTTTCATTCTTATTGACGTAGTACAAGGTAAAAGTACTTTTCAATTCAACCAACAATACCGACTTCATCATGGATAAGATGGGTGTAATTCCACTCCCTGCAGCAACACCAATGTAATGGTGTTCTTGTTGTTTATCGGGATGTATTGAAAAGCGTCCTTCAGGAAGCATTACTTCTAATGTTCCGTCAACTTTTAATTCGTCGTTTAAGTAGGTAGACATTAATCCATTTTCAATCTTCTTCACTCCTATTCTAAAATCATCTTCAAAAGGGGAACTACACAAAGAGTATGAACGAATAACCTCTTCATTATTTACTTTATGTTTGAGGGTAATATACTGCCCTGAAGTGTAAGTAAACTTGGCTTTTAATTGATCTGGTATTTTTAAAGAAATAGAAACAGAATCTTGGGTTTCTTTTCTGATCTCATTTAATGCTAAATTAAAAAAGTGTGTCATAGTTATTTTATTTTAAGACTGCAAAACTATCATTTCTTGACCAACATTATTGATAACAAATTGCATTGAGTTAAAAAAAGATTTAAGAACTGAGTAAAATCATACTATAATGAGCTTGAAATTGAGTAAACTTGTATTCTAAAATTTGTTTTATGGAAGATGTTAAAAAGTTAGAAGAGTTTCAGGCTAAGATTGATGCGGAAATTAAGATAGAACCTAAAGATTGGATGCCTGATGCTTACAGACAGCATCTTCAAAGACAAATGTCTCAGCATGCTCATTCTGAAATTATTGGAATGCAACCTGAAGGAAATTGGTTGTTAAGAGCTCCTAGTTTGAGAGCTAAAGTAGTTTTATTGGCAAAAATTCAGGATGAAGCTGGACATGGGTTATATTTATATTCTGCTGCAGAAACTTTAGGAAAAAGTAGAACAGAGTACTTAGATGAATTAAAAACCGGGAAAGCAAAGTACTCTAGTATTTTCAACTACCCTACCCTAACTTGGGCAGATATGGGGGCTGTAGGATGGTTAGTAGATGGCGCAGCAATTGTTAATCAGGTTTCTTTACAAAGAACATCATACGGTCCTTATGCTAGGGGAATGGTAAAGATCTGTAAGGAAGAAAGTTTTCATCAGAGACAAGGTTATGAAATCATGACTGATATGGCAAGAGGGTCAAAGGAACAAAAGGAAATGGCCCAGGATGCTTTAAATAGATTTTGGTGGCCATCAATTATGATGTTTGGACCTCACGATTCTGATTCTCCAAATACTGGAAATGCAGTGAAATGGAAAATTAAAAGAGCTACCAATGACCAATTGCGACAAAGTTTTATCGACAAAACAGTTCATCAAGTAGAAATTATTGGTTTAACGATTCCTGATCCTGATTTAAAATGGAACGAAGAAAGAGGGAGTTATGATTTCGGTAAAATGGATTGGGATGAGTTTTGGGCGGTAGTAAAAGGTGGTGGCCCTTGTAGTAAACAAAGATTAAAGCACTATAATGATGCACACAATAATGGTGAATGGGTTCGGAAAGCTGCCAAAGCTTATGCAGAAAAACAAACCGCGAAACAAAAAGTGGCTTAATAATAAATGAGAGTATGATGGAAGGCTTTAAGGCTTAAAATCTTCTACTAAAAATATAGAATATGAGTAACACAGATGATCAAGGACCAATTTGGGAAGTTTTTTTACAAAGCAAACCCGGTTTGGCACACAAACATGTCGGAAACTTACATGCTGCGGATAAAGAAATGGCATTACAAAACGCAAGAGATTTATACACAAGAAGAAAGGAAGGAACTTGTATTTGGGTAGTTCCTTTTGATGCCATTACTTCTTCAACACCTGAGGATGATGAAGCTTTTTTTGAACCGTCTAATGACAAGGCTTATAGAACTCCTACTCATTACGTAATGCCTGAAGGTGCTAAACACATCTAATTAGGAATTAGAGATTAGGGAATTAGGGGGAATTATTAGTTTAGCTGTAGTTAAACTCTCTCCACAACTAATTTATGATCTCTACTTAGAAATTTAATAAAAAAAGATTATGACATTAAATGAAGCTTTGGCAAAATACTGTTTACGAATTGGTGATTCTAGCCTTATTTGGGGACAAAGAATGGCGGAATGGTGCAGTAAAGGACCTGTTTTAGAAGAAGATATTGCGTTATCTAATATTGGTTTAGATTTATTTGGCCAATCTCGAACGATGCTCACCTATGCTGGTGAAGTTGAAGGAAAGGGAAGGACAGAGAATGATTTCGCATTTAAAAGATTTGAGAGGGATTTTTTAAATAGTTTATTGGCTGAAAGACCAAATGGTCATTTTGGGGATACTGTTGCTAGAAACTTATGTCTTTCTGCATTCTCCTTCCATTTTTATACGGCATTAAAAGAGAGTGCTGACGCAACGATTTCGGCTTTTGCAGTAAAGTCCTTAAAAGAGGTTACTTACCATTTAAGACATAGTGCGGAATGGATGATTAGACTTGGTGATGGTACTGAGGAGAGTCATGATAAAGTACAGCAATCGCTAAATGAGCTTTGGGAATACACTGAAGATTTGTTTGCGATGAATGAAGTGGATGAACTTTTAATTGAGAAAAAAATTGCAATTGATCTGCGTGACATTAAACCGCTTTGGAACGATACGATGAATGAAATTTTAGAGCGAGCAACCTTAATTAGACCTGAGGATAGCTACATGCAAAAAGGAAGTTTAGAGGGAATGCATTCTGAAGATTTAGGTCATTTATTAACGGAAATGCAATTTTTACCTAGAGCTTATCCAAACGACAAATGGTAGCACCATCGAATCGGTGTTGATTATTGTTCGCTAGCTTATTGGTTAACAAACGCGAATCAAATCGGCTCGTTCTGCTTAGGTTCTCAGTATTTTATTTTTGATATGTTGAACACGAACAAACACACTACAGAAGAAATATGGGAATTCCTTTCAGAGATTCCAGATCCTGAAATACCTGTTATTTCGATTGCTGAATTAGGTGTTCTTCGGAAAGTTGAAATCATCGATTCAAAAGTAATTGTAACCATTACGCCTACATACACTGGCTGTCCGGCAATGAAAACTTTTGAAGATGATATCGCTTCAAAATTAATTGAACACGGTATTTCTAATTCTAAAATCTTAACGGTTCAATCTCCGGCATGGACCACCGATTGGATTACTGAAGAGGCGCGAGAAAAATTAAGGAAATTTGGAATTGCTCCTCCAATGAAAGGAACTGCAGATAAGGGAATCTTATTTTCTTCTGGATCTAAATCCGTACAATGCCCTCTTTGTAAATCAGAGAACACGAATCTTAAAAGCCAGTTTGGATCTACTGCTTGTAAGGCATTGTATCAATGCGAAGATTGTTTGGAACCTTTTGATTACTTCAAGTGTATCTAGCGCCTTAAAAAAAGTCATTTGTTAATAGACCTATTATCTCAATTCTGCTCATTTGGAAGGATTGACCACTCTTTGTCAATTCAGAACGTAAAGCCCTACTTACTTCCGATTTTTAACTCCACTTTATAAAGAAGCATTCCGTTAATTTGACCAAGTTCTTTTAAAGAATCATAATTATTTAATTGTTTGTTTTTCTCTGTAACGATTAGATACTCCGCTCCATTACCAATTAACGTTAACAAAACAGCCTCGTTTAGCTTCGAAAAATCATCAAACACCCAGCCTTGTCTATTTAAAAAATATAAACTTCCATTACGAGATGAATCTTCTATGACAATAAATTTTGAGTCTTCATCAACTCCAAACTTCAGTAATTTTTCTTTAATAGAATCGAACGTATTCGAGATGTCAGAAGCCTCATTTTTACTGTCCAAATATCTTATTGAAAGTTTCTCTTGAGCGTAATTGATACTCAATACACAAATCGCAAGAAAAATCAGCTTTACTAAATAGTGTGCTACCAATTTAGGGAATCTAGATCGAATCGCATAAAAGCAGGACAAGACGGTTAGGATAAGAGTAGGCAAGATGGCGAGAACGTAATAGTCATGATCTTGAAACATTTCATAAAATAAGACACCATAACACAGACTCCCCATTAACAATAATAGCGTTGGAATTAACAATTTAAGCGCTATTCTTTTGATCAATAATCCTCCTAAAATTAGAATAAAAAATAGTAAATGGAAGGTTGACTGAAAATAATACTTGGTATACCAATAGTTATAAATATGGCTCCAAACATATTTTATAGCCTCAGTTGGTAAATTCCAGATTGGACGAATAGTTGTCGTAAAATAATTGTTCCCGAAAACCTGGTTGTAATAGATGACATATAATACCCAAAAAAAATTAACGCTAAAACCAATCCA
The DNA here is from genome assembly GCA_034112225.1 of Flavobacteriales bacterium. GTDB lineage: Bacteria > Bacteroidota > Bacteroidia > Flavobacteriales_E > Vicingaceae. The sequence goes on from JAWUVT010000146.1 coordinate 6,690, forward strand.
AAAAACTTTTAAAAAAAATTTGAAAGGATTAGACTTCTCGTTTATTCCAAAATAGATTAGTGTTAAGAAGGCTGCTATGGGATTGATGTAAAACGTAATCTTTAGTAAGGATGAAATCGTAAAAAAAAGAAAACACAAAAAAAGGCTATTCCTTTTTTTATCGGAAAGGTATTTATAGAAAAAATACCAGGCAATCAACGTAAAGCTTAAAGCACCTACATCTGGCAAAAAGTTATTGGTATAATATAATAATACTGTTGAGGATAAGAATAGATAGGTGAGTATAAAAGCATAAAACAGGTCTTGAAAAAGAGCACGAATTAGTTTGAATAAATAATAAAACCCAAAGGAAACTAAAGAAATGTTGATGAGTCTTAGAATAAACTCCTTTTCTCCAAAAACAAAATACAAACAGGCTGTCAGGTAATACAGAATAGGAAATTCACTAGCTCCCCTTCCTCCTTCACTCAATAGATTTAACCCTTTAGGCTCAAAAAAAGCCATTCCATATTTGTAGTATCCAGTAACAAAGGCTAACGAATCAGTCTGCCTAGCAAAGTGTATTCCTTGAGGTCTTAAAAACAGTATCTCGTGAAAATTGAAAAAGAAAAAAAGAAGAAGTAGCAGACAAAAAAACAAGCAATTAACAGTAAGTGCCCTATTTAGAATCGACTTAAGCACTAACCGCCTTCCTTACTTTTATTAATTTGATGAGTAAGTCTTCTAAAAGATCTAACCTTAACATATTTGCTCCATCACTTTTAGCCACTGAGGGATCGGGATGTGTCTCTATGAAGATACCATCGGCACCAACTGCTATCCCGGCTTTGGCGATAGTTTCTATTAACGCGGGTTGACCTCCTGTAACTCCTGAAGATTGATTGGGCTGTTGTAAGGAGTGAGTGATGTCTAATATTGTAGGGGCGAACTCTTTCATTTTAGGAATTCCTCTAAAGTCTACTACCATATCTTGATAGCCAAATGTGGTTCCTCTTTCTGTTAACCAAACATTATCGTTACCGGATTCTTTTACTTTATTTACCGCAAATTGCATGGCTTCGGCAGACAAAAACTGTCCTTTTTTGATGTTAACGACTTTACCTGTTTTTGCTGCAGCGACTAACAGGTCGGTTTGTCTGCATAAAAATGCTGGAATCTGTAAAACATCACAGGATTCTGCGGCAATGGCACATTCTTCTGCAGTATGGACATCGGTTAATGTTGGCAATTGCAATCTATCTTTTACACTTTTAATAATTGCCAGAGCTTTTTCATCACCAATTCCTGTAAAAGAATCTAATCTTGATCGATTGGCTTTGCGGTAAGAGGCTTTGAAAATAAAAGGAATTTCTAGTCTGTCTGCAATCGCTTTTATTGTACAAGCAATTTCAAAAACGTTGTCTTCACTTTCTACTACGCAGGGTCCGGCTATTAAAAAAAAATTACCTGAATCTGTATGTTTTAAATTGGGTATATTATTCATTTGTTTTTATTAAAAATAAGCTTTAAGGCCAATAAATCCGCTATTACTATAAGCTGAATTAGGTTTTATAAAGGCTTCGATATTATTTGTTCCGATAAAGATATCGAAATGTTTTTTTATTGCTTTAGAAAAGGCAAGTCCTGTATTTAGTTTTCCATAACCTCCATAGGAGACATGACCTCTAACAACAAGTTTTGGGTTAAAATAGTAGTATCCATTAACCGATATTAGAGGAACATAATTAGACAAAATCTTATGGTAAAATCCTACGTTTATTTTCCATTTCTCATTGAACACTTTTGTATAGTTAATGTTTACTGATGCTGGCATAGCCATTAAATAGGATGTCTTTGTATTTTCAGTAGAAATATCATCAATGATTGAGTCTCTGGAGATATTACTGACCAAGCTATCATTTAAATCAAAAACATTATCGACAACAATCCCTTCAAAATGAAAGTTACTGTCTGCTGCAATTTTAATCGAGTTATTGTTCCAACGAACAAAACCGAGGTCATTGACTCCTAAGTAAACTTTATCTCCATTTTTTAAGATAAACTCGGCAAACAAATCTGTTGTTACTCCAACGCCATTAAATGCAGCAATTCCTGTTTTTGCAGTGTCTGATGAGTGATACCTGTAATTTAAATCGACCTCTATTTCTTTACCATATTCAGCGGTAAATATTGATCCTTCTGTAATTTTCATGAATTGACTTTCTTGTCCTTTGATTAGGTTTATACTTAGTCCTTCTTTTGCCAGGACTCCATTAAATTTGTTATATTTTACTAAACCAAGGTTTAACTTTTGCAGGGTGTAGTAATTAAAGTTGGTTTTCCCGATATCTATCCGCTCTCCTTCAAATTGTTTGTTTCCATCAAAAGTAAATTGGAATAAATCGGAGGAAAATTGGGCATCAAAATGGACATTATTCTCTACGCCAACAATTAGAGATACATTTGTTTTCTTAAAAAATGTGTCTAGAGGAATTTCAACTTTTAATCCAAAATTAAAATCTCCTCCTACTCTATTTTCATTTGACAGTTGATGATACGCTTCATCTTTATCGGCTCTTTCTATTTTCCCTCCAAAAATAAATTTGTTTAAAAAAGCTGAATTGACGACTGAGGATCCATAGGTATAATTAGCCCCTAAAGACACACTAAATTGCTGAGTGGTATCCGCAAAAAAATCGGAGCTAGTTTGTGCTGTAACTGAGAGGTAGCTAAAAGTGATGAAAAGCAGTGTAATTATTTGGATCCTAATTTTCATTCGCTACTTAAAATTAACGTTGTAAGAAAAATCTCCTACTATTTTAATATCTAATTCATACGCTTCATAAATTTTTATGAATTGGGGTTGAGCTGTCGTTGTAAAAGCAATTTTCAATACCATATATTTTGTTGCATATAGGTTTGCAATTTCAAAACTAGACAAGGGCACTGTTACAATGGATTCTTTTTTTGCTGTTACTCTTAATGCTGCATTTACGGGTGCTGCTTCAATATAGTTTTTAATGGGAAGGTTCTGGATCTGCGTCATATTTGCATCATATAATATTAACTGAATGTCGGCATTAAAAGGAAAACCATTATCGGCATATAAAAAGAGGGTACCGTCAATAATATCTTGATTACTTTCTTCTTCTGAAAAATTAAAGTCGACAGTCTCTTCTAAGGTTAAATTATTGGCAATTAATGAAAGTGGGAATTCAACTTTTAAATTGGTTTCTATAGAGTGCTTTTTATAAAAGAAATCATTTCCTCCGGAAGTGTTGCCCAACGGATTAATAAATAAATCAAAATCATAGCTTAATTCGTTAGGAAGTATCTCAATTAACTGATCTATATTAGAATTACTCGTATTAATCGCTAATGGGTAGCTTGAATAAGTAACTTCTGGAACTCCACCGGTTAATAGTGCTCTAGTCAAATCTAAAGGCGTTCCAATACTAGAATGGCTTAATGAATTGGATGTCATTGTAGCGGTATTGGAACTTCCCAATTGATTCAAGGTCATTTGAAGATCAACCCCAATACCATTTTTAATTTCAAGGTCAAAATCAATTAAATCTAAGTCTAATGTTCCTGAACTAATTCTATTAAAGGCATTTGTTATAGTGGTTTCAGGACCAACATGAACTTGTTGATTGCCAAAGTAACCGCGAACAAAATAAGGGGAAACGTCTATAAACTTAAGTCCATAAGAGAGTGTTGTTCCTGCGTTAATATTCACTGGCCCTGTGGCTAAGGTATCAACAGTTCCTTCAGCTAAAGTCACAAAAGTATTGACTTCGTCGCCTAAAACACCTGTTAAATCTAATTCATATCCACTTAAATCAATCCTTTTTAAAAGATATCCATTTTCACTATTTGTGGCTGCAGAAATGTAATCCTTTAACACTAAGGTATCTCCATTTTTTGTTGCACTAGGAATTGAATAAGTAACAATTAACCTTTCCTTTATCTCACTTAGAATTTCAATTTCTACAAACCCAGATTCTATACTTACATAATGCAACTCCACCCCGCTACGGATACTTAAAGATCTTTCTTCACTTTCACTAATAAAAGAGGATCCTGGACTCGCAATAGAGCCAAAAGTAATGGTATGGATTTCTGTAATTGTTGTGTCCGAAATCTTAATGATAGAATCCATATCAACATCAAAAAGGTTGGTCTGATAAACTAACTTTAAAGAAGTATCCGCTTGTGTTTGCAAAATTGAATCTGGCAATATATTGTCTAAGGTCAATGTCGTTTTCATCAATGGAGTAAGTAAATCTACATCCCACTCTGGCCTATCAAAATCTTTTTTACAAGAAAAAAATAAACAGATAATGATGCTGATACAAACTATTTTTTTGAGGAATAACATACCCGTAAAACTAGTCATTTTAAAAGCAGACTCATAAAAAATAATAAGGGTGTCGGATGGCCAACAAATAGATCTAAAAATCCTGGTTACTTTTACTCCATGAAACTGATCACATCAACCCTATTCATCCTCTATACCTCTACTTTATTTGCCGGAGGACCATGGTTAAATAAAAAGAAAGAAGGGTTTTTTCAACTTCAAAGTACTTTTCCTGCGGGTGCTTATTCCCATTTATTTTTAAAAAACAATGAGGAGGTAGAACTGCAAAGAGCGGTATTGGATTATACTTTTCAAGCGTATTTAGAGTATGGCATTACCAACAAGTTGGAACTGATAGCGACTTTACCGTATAAAATTGTGGCTACTCAAGGTGTAACTCAAAAGGCTTTAGCTACTGAAACACTTCCTGGAGGAAGGTTGAACGGCATGGGCAATGCTAATTTTGCTTTAAAATACCAACTGTTTACTAAAAATTTAAAAATTGCTACGTCAATTCAAAGTTCTTTAAACACGGCAAGTAAAGAGTTAGATAAAGGTTTAATTACGGGTTATGCTGCCAATTCTATTGGCTTTTATCTACATTTTGGCAAAGGGTTTAGTAAGAATCTATATTCTTTTATTGATGTTGGTATCAATTTGATGAGCAATAATTTTAATGATTATCTGGCGATTCATTATGAACTAGGTTATCAAATCAAACCCTCTTTTTGGACCGCTTTTACCTTAGATTTAAGAGAGTCGATTACTACGGAATCCTACCGAGTTGAAAACCTTAGACAGACTGGTTTGTACACCAATAACCAAGAATACTTTGCTTTTGGTATTAAAACATCCTACGAATTAAAAAACAAAGTTGGGTTTACAGCAGCTTCTTTTGGTGCCTTTAGTGGGAATTATGTGGCTAAAATATCCACTTTTAGTTTGGGAATTTACAAAAAGTGGTAGCTAAATTATCGCTCTAAATTCATCAAAAAAAAACCTGGAAAGAGATGTAATTAATTTGCTCTAGGATGAAAATCGAGAATTGCTTGTCGTAAATACTCTCTATCTAAATGGGTGTATATTTCTGTAGTGGTGATCGATTCATGTCCTAACATTTCTTGTACCGCACGTAAATCTGCTCCACCCTCAACTAAATGTGTAGCAAAAGAGTGTCTAAAGGTATGTGGACTAACCACTTTGGTTATTCCTGCTTGTGCTGTTAATTTCTTAATGATTGTAAAAATCATTACCCGAGTCAACTGTTTCCCTCTCCTGTTTAAGAAAAGAACATCTTCACTGGCTGCATCAATATTACTCATGTGATTTCTTTTGGTCTTTACATATATTCTGATGTGCTTAATCGCAATACTTCCTATTGGAGTTATTCTTTCTTTATCTCCTTTACCAATTACTCGGATAAATCCTTCGTTCAATAGTAAGTTCGAAATTTTAAGGTTGATCAATTCAGAGACTCTTAATCCGCAACTGTATAAAGTTTCCAACATTGCCTTATTTCGTTCTCCTTCGTCTTTACTCAAATCAACTGCATCAATAATCGAATTGATTTCTTCAATGCTCAAGACTTCAGGTAATTTTCTTCCAATTTTTGGTGCTTCTAACAATTCTGTGGGAGCCACTTCAAGAAAATCTTCCATAATGAGGTATTTATAAAAGGCTTTTAACCCGGATAAAATTCTGGCTTGAGAACGGGCATTTAACCCGATTTCACTTATCCATTGCAAAAACGCTTCAACCTGATCTTGCTCTACCTGCTCTGGAGCAATATCAATTTCTTTAAGTTGTAAATATTGAACAAATTTCTCTACATCTCTCAAATAGGCGTCTATTGAGTTGAAAGATAAAGACAGTTCGAGCTGCAAATAACTTTTAAATCCTTTTATCGTTGAGCTCCAGTTCATAAAAAAAGCATAATTACGAGGTACGAAGCAATTGCGCTTTTTTTAGGCGATTGCTTCATTTCGTGTCACTGCATTCGCAATGACGTACAATATTGACTACAAATATATATCTTTGCGCTTCAGAATTCTATTATGAAAATTTTAATTGTTAACGGTCCAAATTTGAATTTACTCGGAAAACGAGAAACCTCTATTTATGGGGAAAACTCTTTTGAGGACTATTTTGCTACGCTTCAAAATGAATTTTCCGAAATTATACTGGAATACTACCAAAACAATGTTGAAGGGGAACTCATTAACAAATTACATGAAGTAGGTTTTAGTTATGATGCCATTGTTATGAATGCTGGTGCTTACACGCATACTTCTATTGGTATTGCTGATGCTATTGCAGGTATTAATACCCCCGTAATGGAAGTACACATTTCCAATGTATATGGTCGTGAAGAATATCGGCATCACTCTTTACTTGCAAAAAACTGCACAGGAATTATTACCGGATTAGGTCTTCATTCTTATCGGTTAGCTATTTTACACTTCATAAGCATTAAGAAATAGATTGAGCGTTCGTTCAAACATTTGGAAACTGTATGTCATAAAAGCATCTAAATGGATGATGCTTTTTATGCCTATCATTTGGCTATTTTATAAGGAGAATGGATTAAGCATTAAAGATTTATTCTTTATTCAAAGTATCTATTCAATCACTATTGCTTTAATCGAAATTCCTTCGGGCTATGTTGCGGATGTGTTAGGTCGAAAAAAATCAATCCTCATTGGTACTTTTTTTGGTTTTTTAGGGATGATCATCTATGCGACTTCTTTTGGTTTTGAAGGGTTTCTATTTGCTGCGCTGAGCTTAGGTATAGGTCAAAGTTTTATTTCGGGTTCAGACACAGCTCTGATGTATGATTCTCTTCTGGAACTGAATAGAACCAAAGAGTTTATAAAACTTGAAGGTCGAACGATATCTATGGGAAATTTAGCGGAAGCTTTTGCTGGTTTTATTGGTGCTTATTTTTTAACACAATCCACCTATCGTACCCCATTTTACTATCAGGTAGGAATTGCATTGATTGGTTTTTTAGTTGCCTTTACACTGGTTGAACCTCTGACTCAAAAAATAAGTGGTGGAAAGTCGAAACCTTGGGAAAACATTCAAAAAATTATTCGCTACGCTCTAATTGAAAATGCGGGTTTACGCCATTGCATTTTCTATTCTGCTTTAATGGGAACTGCAACGCTAACTATTGCTTGGTTTTCGCAACCTATTCTTGATGAGTTAGCGATTAAAGGAAAGTACAATGGGCTTATTTTTGGGGTGTTAAATTTAGCTGTTGCAGCTACGGCTTATTTTGCGCATACTATCGAAAAAAAAGTAAAAACGAAAGTGCTTTTAATAGGCATACTCGTTCTTATTAGTGGTACTTACTTTATACTGTACCAATACCTAGCTCTTTGGAGTTTAGGCCTCTTATTTATTTTTTACCTTACACGAGGAATCGCAACTCCCATTTTAAGGGACTACCAAAACAGATTAACGCCTTCAGAGATGAGAGCTACGGTAATGTCAATTCGTAGTTTTATCATTAGAGCATTATTCGCCATCCTATCTCCTTTAATAGGATATGTTGCAGAGGTATACAGTTTACAGCAAGCCTTACTTTTGTCTGGTGTTTTATTTTTTATATTAGGAGGAATCACACTCTTCTTTTTACTCAAAAAAAACAGGAATTCCTATTAACGAATCATTGTTCATTATTTCTCCAACTCAAGGGTCACCAACACCATATCCGAACTACCTTTATCGTATAGTAACAGGTATATAAATTTCATGACAAAAAAAATTCTTTTAGGGCTGTTTATTTTATTAATGGGTGTTGTGGGTATTGTTGCCTACCACTTTTATAAAAATGTAAAACAACCCATCAATAAAACGGCTTATGAAGCCATTCCTCAAAATGCGGCTTTAATTATAAAGGAAACTAATTTTCATCAACTTTTCACGAAACTTGTTACTACTAATCTTATTTGGGAAGAGCTAATATCGAATACAGAAACGACCAATTCTATACACCACCAAATTCATTATTTAGATTCTATTTTAGCGGGGCCCTTTCACCCACTTTTTAAAAACAAAACCCTTTTAGCTTCTTTGCATTTATCTGGTGCTAATGATTATGATTTTATTTATTACATTCCTTTAAGTACTGATATTACTGAAAAAAAACTAGTTCAGCGGATTAAGAATGTTACCAAAAAAAATCCTACGACAAGGGTATATGATGGTGTTAACATTTATGCTTTACCCACCAATACGAGTAAAAAAGTTTCTATCGCCATTTACAAAAACACCTTAGCGTTTAGTTACAGCGCTATTTTAATAGAAGATGTAATTAGACAACTGAATTCTGAAACAAGCTTAATTAACCATCCGCAATTTGCACAACTTACTGCAAATTCTGGATGGTCTGAAGATGGAAATCTCTTTATTCATACTCCGTATTTTTCAAAAATAATCAATCAATACCTCAACAAATCAACGAAAGAATACGCTACTCCATTTGGAAATTATACGGGTTGGACGGAACTTGACATGAGCATAAAGCCGAACTCCTTAAGCTTAAATGGGTTTAGTTTATCTGACGCAAAGGACAAGCATAGTTTAACCCTTTTTAAGGATCAAAGGCCACAAGAGCTAGCTATTCTTTCGGTAATTCCATACAATACTGCGCTCGTCTATAATTATGGACTAAGTGATTCCAAAAAATATTTTAAAAATAGAAAGCTTTCTTTAAAAAGCACGAATAAATTTTTTGATTACCAAAAATACTTAGATGATTTAACGGCAAGATTTGGAATAGATTTAGAGGTTGAGTTGCTTAACAATATTGGAAATGAGGTAGCATTTGTTATTACAGAATCTCAAAACAACGATTTTAGCAATAATAAATTTGTACTCTTTCATACCTTAGATATTGAAAAAACTAAAGCAGATCTTGCTAGCATCTCCAAAAAAACAATCGAACCAACATCGGAAAACCTACCTTTAGAAGCTACTGAATTCGGTAAGCTAGAACTAAAAAACGTATTTAACAACTTACTAGGAAAGCCTTTTATTAACCTTGAAAACCATTACTATGCATTTATTGAAGACTATGTTATTTTCGGGAATTCAGTCATCGGATTAAAAAAGTACTTAAAAAATATTACCCAAGAAAGATCGTTAGGCAACAACGAGAACTTTCAATCCTTTAAAGAGAATTTATCCTCAAGCAGTAACGTGTTTGTCTACAATAACGTTTCTCGTTCTACAACGCTTTACAAAAACTATTCAAAAAAAGAATACCTTCCAATAATTGATGAGAAAATTGATGTGTTTAGAAAGTTTGAAGCGATTTCTTTTCAAGTAAACACAGAAAAGAATGGTATGTATTACAACAACATACATCTTAAATACAATCCTGTTTACAAAAAAGAAACAAGCTCTTTGTGGGAATTAGCACTAGATACATCGGCAAGTAATGCTCCTCAACTCTTAGTAAATCATAAAACGAAAGCGAAGGAAATTTTTATTCAAGATGATGCCAATAAAATATACCTCATCAGCAACATCGGAAAAATAATTTGGACGAAACAATTGCAAGAAAAAATTATCGGAGAAGTGCACCAAGTTGATGTTTACAAAAACAATAAACTACAGTTGATTTTTAATACTCCTTCTAAAATATATTTATTGGACAGAAATGGAAATAACGTAGAAAAATACCCTGTTAAACTTGCAAGTAAGGCTACTAATGCCATTACTCCATTAGATTATAGTAACAACAGAAACTACCGCATGTTAATTGGCTGCGAAAACAATATGGTTTATAATTACAACATCCATGGCGATGAAGTAAAAGGTTGGGAATATACTGCCACAGGAAGTCCTGCAAATGGAAAAATTTGGCATTTCATACTTTCTAATAAAGATTACATTGTTACGCTTTTACAAAACGGATCGCTAAAAATAATTCAACGAAATGGAAAGGATAGGCTCCAACTTAAAAATAGGCTACCTCAAGCTAACCATCCAACTTATTTAAAAGTTGGAACTGATTTATCAAAAACGTACCTCACTACAACAGATAGTTCTGGGGGGCTTCATCAACTTTATTTTAATGATCACCTAGAAAAAATCACTTTTGAAGACATTCAAGAGAATACCAATTTCAACTTTTTTGATTATGACAACAACAAGTCGATTGACTTTATTTTAAGTCATGAAAAAACGCTCAGAATAATAGACCATGAAAAGAAGACTCTTTATCAAAATGAATTTGAACTAAAGATTACTAAACAACCTCAGCACTTTAAAAGAAAAGACCAAACAAATCAGATTGGAGTGGTTACTGAAAATGAAATTTACTTGATAAATGAGAAAGGGGAAATTGAAGATGGTTTCCCTTTAGCAGGTTCTACTTCTTTTTCTATTGCTGATATCAACAATGATAAAACCATAAATTTAGTTGTAGTGAACAGAAACCTACTTTATACTTACAATTTAAAATAATTTAATAAGATTTAACATTTTAAATACTTCGGAAAGTAATCGGACCGCAATTATTGTGTTTTTTTGTTCTTCAAAAGAATTATCTTAATGAACTTGAGTAGCACATTTCTAAAACTAGCCTCCTTATTTCTCCTCTTGATTTTGTACACGAGTTATTCTGCTCAAATTAAAAAAGAGAATACACTCCTTCTGGGGAGGTTAGAGCTTTCAGAAAAGAAATACAAACGAGCAATTGAGAAGTTTAACGCAGTTATCAATAACAAAGAAACCAGCCATGAAGCTTTCTACTACCGAGGCATTGCAAAATTAGAGCTGGGAGACATTATTGGTGCGGAAGCTGATTTTAGCCAAGCCATTGAACTGAATTCAAGAAGCATAGATAGCTACATTGTTAGAGCTTCTACAAGAAATCAACTCTTAAATCTTCCAGGAGCTTTTGATGATTTTAATCGTGCATTAAAACTAGATTCTACTCATGCTGGAATTTATTTAAACAGAGCCATTTGCTATATTAATTTGCAAGATTATAAAAATGCGATTAAGGATTGTGAAACGGCACTCTACTTTCATAGTAAAAAAGAGTTGGTTTATTTAATTAGAGGAATGTCTGAGCTCGGGTTAAAAAACTATTACACCGCAATAAACGATTTTAACCTCATCATTAAAAACAATCCTAGAAAAGCGAATACTTATGTTCGTAGGGCAAGTGCTTACTATTATTTAGAGAATTATGAAACGGCATTAACTGATATCAATGCCGCATTACATCTAGATAACAAAAGTAGCTCTGCTTATTTTCAAAGAGCAATGATCAATGACAAAACGGGAAATAAAGATGCTGCGCTCAATGACTTGAATAAAGTGTTGGAAATCTCACCAAACTCTTCCTCCGCCTACTACAATAGAGCTTTAATTTATTCGGATAAAGAAGATTACAGCAAAGCTTTAGAAGACTACAACAAAGTGGTGCTTTTAAGTCCAAAAAACATTTTAGCATACTATAACAGAGCGTTAATCCATCAACGATTAAAAAAAGATCACTTGGCGCGCAAGGATGTCGAGAAGGTAATTAAAATTTACCCTGATTTTGTGGATGCCTATAAACTTAGAGCGTCATTAAAGCAAAAGACTGGCGACTACCTTGGGGCCAAGCAAGACCAACAAACTGCTGAAATCATTAACCGTACGAAACTGGACATTACCGACAGTTTAAAACGTAACGAAGAATTAAACATTGCTAAAGTGACTTCCTTTCATGGGAATGGTGACAATAAAAATGTAGCGCCTATTTCAACGAATGAAATCGCACTTGTTAGTCCTTACTACATTAGCTTATTAGCTGCTACGCCACACAAAAGAATAGTTGATTCTTGGAATAAAAAGAACAATTCATTTTCTGCCTACTTCCTTTTAAATGAAGAAAACAGTGACCTCTCTGAGGCATTAAAAAAAGAGAAACTGGAAGAGCTTAATCAACAAATTTCTAGGGATTATAACAATGGGGAATTGTTCTTAAAACGAGCAATTGTAAGCGCTTCGTTAAACTATTACGATAAAGCCATCTTAAACTTTAATAAATCGCTGCATTTAGATCCTGATAATTACATGGCTTATTTTGGCAAAGCGAATATGTTATATCAACTCATTGAAAAAACACCGGAGGGAAGCTATAGGCTAGAGCAAGTAATTAAAGGTTATGACAAGTGTATTGAGCTGAATCCAAATTTTGCTTACGCCTACTTTAACAGAGCCTATTTAAAGTTTCAGAATGAGAACTACATCGGTGCAATTGAAGATTATAGTGAAGCCATTAAACAGTCTCCTTCTTTTGCTGAGGCGCATTTAAATAGAGCACTTATTCTCTTAATCTTAGAAAACAATGAACAGGCTTGTAAGGATTTAAGTAAAGCGGGTGAATTAGGGATTACAAAAGGGTATTCTTTAATCAATAAGTATTGTAGTCAGTAGTCAGTAGTCCAAAATAAAAAAATACTTAACCCTGATTACTTGTTACTTGCTACTTGCTACTTGTTTCTTGCTACTTCCACCTCTTCACTGAATATCTTTAACTAAAAAAACCGTTAACATTTCTGCTAACGGTTTTTAATAGTATTGTTGAAAGGTGAATCTTATTAAGCAGCTTCACCTTTCTTTTTTCTTGTAATTCTTCTTTTTGGTTTTTCTTCCTCTACTGGTTCTTCATAGTTAGGATCAAAGGCAGCATCCACCAAAATTCTACCACAGTGCTCACACACCAATACTTTCTTATGGTTTTTAATATCCATTTGTCTTTGTGGTGGTATTTTATTAAAACAACCTCCACAAGAATCTCTTTGAATGGTAACCACAGCTAAACCGTTTCTTGCGTTACCTCTAATTCTTGTATAAGCTTTCATCAAACGTGCCTCAATAACCTTAGCAGCTTTATCTGATTTCTTTTGTAGCTTATCTTCGTCTGCAGAAGTTTCCGCAGTAATTTCAGCTAATTCGTTTTGTTTATTTTTTAAATCAATCTTTCTTCCATCTAAATAGTCTTTCGCTTCTTCTACCTTTTCTTTCTTAGAAGTTAATTGAAATTCACCTTCTCTGATTTTCTTTTCAGACAATTCAATTTCTAAAGTTTGAAATTCCATTTCTTTGGTAATCGCATCAAATTCTCTATTATTTCTAACTTTATTTTGTTGCTCTTCGTATTTCTTAATCAAGTTCTTGGCATCAGTGATCCCATTCTTTTTATTAGAAATGTCTGTAACTAAATCTTCAATACCATTGGTTAATTTTTCTAACCTCAAGGTTAAGCCTTCAACTTCATCTTCTAAATCTTGAACTTCTAATGGAAGTTCCCCTCTCACTGTACGTATTTTATCAATGGTAGAGTCAATCACTTGTAAATCATACAATGCTTTTAATCTCTCTTCTATAGTTGCTTCTTGTTTAGCCATCTTAAAGGTAATTTAATGGGTTAGTATTTATTGCCGTTAAACGAACTGCGAAATTAGGAATTTTTTCATTAAGAATCTCATAAATGAGCTCGCTTGTAAATTGTTCACTTTCATAATGGCCAACATCAGCTATAATCAACTGATTATCAGCATCAAAAAACTGATGGTATTTAAAGTCTCCTGTAATAAAAACATCGGCACCTGCCTGAACTGCATTATGGAGTAAGAAGCTTCCTGAACCTCCACAAATAGCCACTTTTTTTATTTTCTTACTTCTTAAATTGGTATGCCTGATACCTCCTGTTTTTAAATCCACTTTTATTCGATTTAAAAATGCTATTTCATCTTCAGCAACTTCTAATTCTCCAATAATACCACTCCCTACATTTTGATGTGTATTAGACAACGCAATAACATCATAGGCAACTTCTTCATATGGATGTGCAGCAATTAAACGCTGAACTACCTCTGTCACTTTATGATTAGGAACAATTGTTTCTATTTTAGTTTCTTCTTCTTGATGAAATTGGCCTACAGTTCCTGTATAAGGTGTAGTTCCTTCTCTGCCTCTATAAGTTCCAACCCCCCCAGAATTAAAGCTACATTCGTCATAATTTGCAATATTTCCTGCTCCAGCATTAAACATGGCCTCTCGAACTTCGGATGCTTTATCAGTGGGACAATACGTAATCACCTTGCTTAACAGTCCTTGTTTAGGGGCTAATATCTGACAGTTTTTTACGCCAATCTTTTCTGCAATTTTAAAGCTTACGCCATTCTTTACATTGTCTAAATTGGTATGAACGGCATAAATAGCAATTCCATTTTTTATGGCTTTAATCACAGTCCGCTCAATATAGTTTTTTCCATTCAATTTTTTTAGTCCTGAAAAAACAATAGGATGGTGCGCCACAACCAGGTTACAATTGGTAGCAATGGCTTCATCCAAAATGGCTTCAACACAATCTAAGCTGATTAACACTCCAGTAACTTCGTCATTTGAATTTCCAACAATAAGTCCAGAATTATCATAGCTTTCTTGGTATGCTAGAGGCGCAAATTCTTCTATAATTTTTGTGATGTCTTTAACTTTCATAAGTAACAGTATTCATTTTATTTTTAACACAAGGTCTAAAGACATTTAGAGCGCTTCACTAATAATTACAACGCTATAATTATTGACACTTCAGTTCCTGCAATTTCTCTCTTTTTATTATAAATTTGAAAAGGGCCTTTAATTGCACACTCTTTTTTAGAGACTTTACTTATCAAGTCTATCCTTCCCTTGGTTAAGTCCATCCCTTTAGAATCGTGATGTTGTTTTTTACCTTTTTTATTTGCTCTACTTACATCAATACCAATCCCATCATCAACAATTTTAATGATCAATTTGTCCTCTCTTTTTGTAATGTCAATTGTAATACTTCCTTTTTTATCACTGGTTAAAATTCCATGCCAAATGGAGTTTTCAATAAAGGGTTGTAACAACATAGAAGGGATTTTAACCGATTGAGATTCAATCTCTGGACCAACATTCACCTGGTAAACAAATTTATCCTGAAAGCGCATTTCTTCTAACTTCAAATAAAGTTCTATTCTTTCAATCTCATCATCCAAAAAGATTTCATTGACCAACGAACTGTCTAAATTTTTTCGAACTAGTTTTGCAAAACTGGAGAGATACTTATTGGCTGCAATTTTATCTTGTCTATTGATGTAATACTGGATAGAGTTTAAGGCATTAAAAATAAAGTGTCTATTCATACTTGAATTAAGTGCTTGCTGCTCTAATTCTAACATCTTAGATCGGTCAATGATCAATTGTGTTGATCGTTTAAGTTCATTTTTATTGATCTGTTTATTAACAATTAGCCAAATTAAAGCTGATACCACAATTAAACACACTAAATAAAACCACCAAGTAAACCAAAATGGAGGTTTTACGGTAAATGAAAATGCGACTGGCCTAGTCCAGTTTTTCAAATCTGTTGTCGCAGATAATTGAAAGGTAAAATCTCCCGAAGGGATATTCGAATAGGTAACAAATGTAGATCGCGTTACAGGTTGCCAATTCTCATCAAACCCGTCTAATTTAAATCGGTATTTCACCTTGTCTGGGCTGGTATGGTATATGCCAACAAAATCAAAGGTCAAGTGACTTTTATTATAAGGAACAATGAAATCATTTGGTAAACCGGTCACTAGATCATCCCCTTTTGAATATTTCGTTAAATCTTTTTTTTCAAAGAATAAGCGAATATCTTTTATCTGAACTTTCGGTAAAAAGGAAGATTTATTTTGTGAACCTAATTTATGCTTCATCAATCCATAACTTGTTCCGAACCATAAGTTATTTTCGCTATCGATAAACGATGCATTTTGATTAGTTTCTGAGCTTTTCAATCCATCGAGATTGGAATACCTTATAAAGTCTGAAGTGAAAAAAGTATCTTTATTTAAAGTGTTTAATTGATATAGTCCGAAATTTGTGCCTATCCATAAGTTTTCATTCTCGTCTAATTCCAAGAAATTAACATTATTTGATGCATAATTATCCGGCAGTGGCAATGCTTTGATTTCTCCTTGATAGTAAATTGCTAATCCATTTTGGGTCCCAATCCAAAGTCTATTTGCTTTATCTTTAACGAGCGTCATCACACTATTATCAGGCAAGCCATTTTCTACAGTAAACACATCAGCCCTGCCTGATTTCATATCATAGCGAGATAAACCTTCGGAAGAGCAATACCATTTTACATCAGGGTTCTCACTAAAAATAAATCGAATATTCCTTCTTAATCCAATAATCTGAGTATAATCATGAATACTATCTTTCTCAACATCCAATAAAGAAACGCCATCCTTAGTGCCTATCCAAATATTTCCATTTTCATCTTCATTTAAGGCGTAAACTTTCTTTGCACTCAACCCATCTTTTACTTGGTATGCTTTAAAAATTACACCATTATAAACATATAGACCAAAAGAAGTTCCGAACCAAATTCGATTATCTTTTGCAAGCAGACTACACCATACGGTATTACTCGCAGTTCCTCCTATATCTTGATAATGGGTGTAGCTATCTTTTTCAATTTTAGTAATTCCTGCATCATAGGTTGATATCCACATGTTGTTACTCGAATCTTCCAATACAGACATCACAACATTACTACCAATATCATCTTGTTCTGAATAACTGATAAAATCTTCATTGGTAAACTTTATCAATCCTCCACCATCCGAACCAAAAAACAAATTCCCTTCTTTATCTTCTATAACACACTTAATATTGTTTTGGGTGAGCCCATCCTTACTTGTGAAATTCTTGAAGACGCCTTCCTGATATTTTGAAACCCCGTCTTTCGATACGAACCAAAAAGAGCCGTCTTTCCTTTTAGTAAAACCTCTTATATGGTTCGTCAATAGCCCTGAATCAATAGTTAATTTAATACAAGTGTCATTCACCAATTGAAGGACTCCGTCTCCGTAAGTTGAACACCACACTGTTTTATCTGCATCGATAAAAACTTGTGAGGCATTAACATTTGAGATGGTGTCTTTAATGATCAGGTTGGAATCAATAATTGACAATCCGTTTCTAGTAGCCAACCACTTGTTATCTTGCTCATCTATGGCAATACTTCTCACATAATTATTATAAGTCCCATTCGGCAAAACCACATAATTAAATTGACCACCTTGCAGATAAACAACTCCGCCTCCTTCACAAGCAAACCACATTCTTCCATGCTTATCTTCTGCTATGGAAAAAATAAAATATTGATTTAACGCTTCCTTAAATTGATACTGCTTAAAACTTTTACCATCATATACCGAAACGCCTCCTTGTCCACCAAACCAAACATTTCCCTTGCTATCATTAAAAATAGAATTGATTTGGTTACTCAACAGCCCATCATTCGTAGAGAAATTTTCGAAATTTACCCCATCAAACTTAGACAAACCTCCTAATGTTCCGATCCAGATATAGCCAGCATCGTCTTGATGAATTGCGCGAATTTGAGATTGTACCAAGCCTTCTTCAATGGAGTAATTGATGAAATTGTATTGCTGAGAAAAAGCGCTAACAGAAACGAGAAAAGGAATCAGAAAAGCAAACAGTTTGTTCATGTAATTTTGTCTTAAAATGTTTTAATCGCATCAATAAATCCAGAAAGCTTTCTTCTAGCTACAGGAATAGCCTCTCCAGTATCCATAATTGCAACATTTCCTTCGTGTCGATTAAACTCTTTTAAATGATACCTTGTATTAATGATGTGCGATTTATGAACCCTGAAAAATGTGCTAGGATCTAACACCTTTTCATATTTTGCAATCGTCATACTACTTACACACTTTTTACCATCAACTAAAAATATTCGGGTATAACTTTCATCTGCTTCTAAATGGACGATGTCTTTAGCTTTTATAATATCATAACCACTTAGTGTAGGTACAGCAATTGTTGTCGCTTTGTTTTCTGATTTATAATCATTCAACAATTGTTTAATCATACCAAAATCGATGTTCGTTGACGTAAGCGATACACTCTCTGCCACTTTAGCTACTGCGGCTTGTAAATCTTCAATATCAATTGGTTTTTCTAGATAATCGATAGCCCCTGCCTTTAAAGCTTTCATCGCAAATTGGTTATGGGCGGTAATAAAAATTACAGAAAAAGCTTTATTTTCAATGGATTCTAGAAGCTCAAAACCATCTTCATTAGGCATGTTAATGTCTAAAAACAACAAGTCAGGGTTTAACTCCGAAATTAGAGTCCTTGCTTGATCAGCAGATCCTGCTTCTGCTACGATTTGTAAATCAGGGCAAAAATCATTTATAATTAACTTTAAATTTTCTCGTGCATGTTGTTCATCATCAATAATAAGAGTTCGAATAGCCATATCAATCAGTTTAGTGTTTTCTAAATTTACGTAAAGACCTCAAGAAATGTTTAGCGGAACTATCAATCAGTAGTTTCCAACAATCAAACGGTAGTTCAAATGGATTAATCAGCTAAAGTAATCTAATTTTTTTTACAAACTCTGATACTCTCGCACGAGCAACAGGTAATTTTATACCCGTATTCATTAGTACATAATAGCCATCTTCATGAACATAATCAGTTAAATGAGTTAAATTGACCACGTATTTTTTATGAATACGGTAGAATTTTTTATCGTCCAAAATATCTTCATAAACTTTAAGTGTTCTTGTATCCAAAAATGAAGTTCCATCCGTGAAATGGATGTGTGTACAATTCCCATCCCCTTCTAGGTAGAGAATAGAAATGTCTACAACAATCTTAATGCCTTTCGTATGAGAAATTGTAATTCGGTTCGATTTGTTTTGATCATGAATGTTCTCCGAGAAGTTTTTTATGGATTGTAAATACGAATCTAAATTGGTTGAGTCTTGCTTAAATAGTTCTTTATACCGCAACAACTTAGTCTTAGCGTCTATTAAATCATCGATATCAATTGGCTTTAATAGATAATGGATAGAGTTAGCGTTAAAGGCCTTAATGGCATAGTCCTTAAAAGCGGTAACAAAAACGATTTGAAAATTATTAGATTTAACATCCTCTAGCAATTCAAGTCCTTCTTCTCCACTTGGCATTCTAATGTCTAAGAAAACTACTTCTGGTTTTTCCTCTTTGATCAAAAGCCTAGCATCCTGAACATTTTGGCCCGAACCAATAATTTCAATTTCTGGACAGAACTCTTCTAAGAGCATCCTTAAATTTTCTCTTGCGAGGTATTCATCATCAATAATTATTGCTGTAATTCTCTCCATTTATTTACCTCTAAATATTCTTACCAAAAAAGAACTCTTTTTACCACTTCTTTTTCTGTTTAAGGCATTAGATCTTTTCGCTTGTTTTTTCATCCGTTTTCGCACCTCTTTTGTCTGAATATTCCGATGTCTTTCTCGCCCTTTCTCTATCGCTTTTTCTCCCGCTTTTTTCTTCGCTTGCTCTTGTTTAACAAGCATTTTTTTTCTCTTCTTCATCATTTTGGTCTCTTGAGAAAAGACAGCTAGTGACAACGAGACACACAATACAGCTACAAAATACTTTAATCTTTCCATAATCGTTCTAATTCAATTAAAATCTAATTTACTAATTTTACATAACAAATGAGAAACTCACTTTACATATTAATTATTCCCCTATTATTTTTGGGGTGCAGCAAAGCTCAAAACGACAACATTCCATTAACCACTGTCAACTTTACGATCTACACGGACAACCCCGCATACATTGCTGTTTCAGTTCCTGGGTCCTGGATGTACATTAACGGTGGGTCTAGAGGCATTCTTCTTTATAGAGCCTCTAATTTTGAATTTGTAGCTTATGACAGACATTGCACCTATGATCCTAATAACAATTGTGGTCAAGTTAATGTTGACGCTTCTAACATTATTGCAAGAGATGATTGTTGTGCTTCTGAATTTTTAATCACGGATGGTTCAGTAATTAAAAATCCCGCATCTATTCCCTTAAAAATGTATCAGACTTCTTTTGACGGAAGCATATTACGCATTTTTAATTAAGTTGTTTTCTAAATCTTCTTTCAGAATTGATTATTGAATGGCGCAAAAAAAAACGCCCACTCGAAAAAGTCAACTGAGAAGTCTTCTCATTTTACACTTCTTGGAATGCTTAAGGAAGAAGTCGTCTCCTCATAAAAAAATCCCATCCGAATTAACGAATGGGATTTTTTTGCTATCCACCAGCAACTAAAACGAGTTACTAATATCTGTAGTGATCTACTTTGTAAGGGCCTTCAATTTTTACATCGATATAATCAGCTTGTTCTTGAGAGAGTGTTTCTAACTCAACACCAATTTTAGCTAAATGTAATCTTGCCACCTTTTCATCTAAATGTTTAGGCAACATGTAAACTTCATTCGCATAAGCTGCTGTATTTTTCCACAACTCTAATTGAGCTAAAACTTGGTTGGTAAATGAGTTACTCATTACAAAAGATGGATGTCCTGTTCCACAACCTAAGTTCACCAATCTACCTTCAGCTAAAAGGAAAATAACATTTCCGTTAATATCATATTGATCAACTTGTGGTTTAATTGTATCTTTTGTGTGCCCATATTTACCATTTAACCAAGCTATGTCAATTTCATTATCAAAATGTCCGATATTACAAACGATAGTTTGATCTTTCATTGATTCGAAATGACTTCCTTGAATAATGTTAAAGTTTCCGGTTGTTGTAACAATAATGTTCGCTTCTTTACAAGCATCATCCATTTTCTTTACCTCAAAACCATCCATTGCAGCTTGTAAAGCACAAATTGGATCAATTTCCGTTACAATCACTCTTGCTCCAGCTCCTTGTAAAGATGCTGCAGAACCTTTTCCTACGTCACCATACCCAGCAACAACAGCAACTTTTCCGGCCATCATTACATCGGTAGCTCTTCTAATTGCATCTACTAAAGATTCTTTACATCCGTATTTGTTATCAAATTTAGATTTAGTAACCGAATCATTTACATTGATCGCTGGCATTACTAAAGTTCCATTTTTCATTCTTTCATAAAGTCTGTGAACACCCGTTGTAGTTTCTTCAGACAATCCTTTAATATCGGCACATAATTCTGGGTATTTATCAAATACCATGTTGGTTAAATCTCCACCATCATCCAAAATCATATTTAAAGATTTTCCACCTTCAAATCCATTAATTGTTTGGTCAATACACCAATCAAATTCTTCATCGGTTAACCCTTTCCATGCATAAACAGGAACTCCTGTTGCAGCAATTGCTGCGGCAGCCTGATCTTGTGTAGAAAAAATATTACAAGACGACCAAGTTACCTCTGCACCTAAAGCTGTTAATGTTTCAATTAAAACAGCCGTTTGAATTGTCATGTGTAAACAGCCTGCGATTCTTGCTCCTGCTAATGGTTTAGAAGTACCAAACTCTTCTCTTAGACTCATTAAACCTGGCATTTCTGCTTCAGCAATTTTTATTTCTTTTCTTCCCCATTCTGCTAGGGAGATATCTTTAACTTTGTAAGGTGATTTTTCCAATTGTGTACTCATTTGTTAATGATTTTTAATAAATTAAGAAGTGCGAAGTTAAGGAATAAGTCAATAACTTTTATAAAATGCCCATTTATCAACTAAATAACGTTTCTGAAACCATTAAAATTGGCGTTTGGAAAATTACAGAAACAAAAAAACAGTTGCTTGAACAGCTTTCAACTGTTGGATTTAATGAATCAACTATTCCTCAAAAAAAAACTGAACGAGGCTTAAAAGAGTGGCTATCAACTCGGCTTTTAACTGCTACATTTTTTGAAAAAGTTCAAATTACTTATAACCCATTAGGAAAACCCTTTTTAGATAATGGATGGAACCTTTCCATTTCTCATTCCAACGATTTTGTAGCAATTATTGTAAACAAGCAAAATGATTGCGGAATTGATATTGAAAAAATAAGTGATAAGGTTGGTCGAATCAAACACAAGTTTTTAAATCCCTCAGATCTAAAAAACATAACCACGGCAGAACACCTTACACTTTACTGGGGAGCTAAAGAAGCCCTATATAAGTATTACGGAAAAAAGGAAGTGTTATTTATCGAGCATCTTTTTATAAAAGATTTTTCTCCAAAAAAAAACACCTTTAAGGGGGAAATAAACAGGCAGGATTTAAAAGTTACGGTTCCGATGCAGTACGAAATAATAGAGGATTACATCCTTACCTATACATTGTAATTCTTAATATTGCCAATTAATGAAAGATAACAAAGTATACCGTTCAATTCTTAAAAACTTTAACAGTGGGGTTAAAATGTTTGGGGTATTAATAGACCCTGACAAACAGAATGTTAAAGAATTATTAGATACTGTAAAAATCTGTAACGAATCAGAGGTGGATTATTTTTTTGTTGGGGGGAGCATCATTACGAATGGTGATCTGCAAAAGACAACACGGCTAATCAAAGAGAACTCTTCAAAACCAGTAATCATTTTCCCGGGAAGTCCTGATCAAATATCCAACTATGCGGATGCTATTTTGTTTCTTTCATTAATCTCTGGAAGAAACCCTGAGTTTTTAATCGGCCATCAGGTAACGGCAGCTCCATTAATTAAAAAGACTAATCTTGAAGTCATTCCTACAGGATACTTATTAGTGGATTGCGGAACAACGACCACTGCAATTTATGTAAGCGATACCAACCCGATTCCTCACAATAATCCTGAGATTGCAGCAAACACTGCATTAGCTGGAGAGTACTTAGGGTTGAAACTAACCTATATCGATGGAGGCAGTGGGGCAAAAAAACCCATTTCTAACGCAATGATCATGAAAACAAAAGAAACCTTAAGTGGCCCGCTAATTATTGGTGGAGGCATAAGAACTTCTCTGGCAGCTAAAGAAATATATAAAGCTGGAGCTGATCTTATAATTGTTGGAAACGGAGCTGAAAAAAACAGCAACTTGATAAAGGAAATAGCGGCAATGAAAGCTGCTTTCAACGCTTAAAAAAACACCGCATAAAATTAAGATCTGAATTCTGTAAAAATTATTTACTTTATCTTATTTACTGTTCGTAAAAAGAACGTCATTTATATCCAACTTTTCTTATTTTTGCTCTTCGTTATATAAAAATATATAGATATGTTTGTAGATAAATTTTCAAGTCGTCATATAGGTCCAAGAGCTAAAGATATTGACGAAATGCTTTCCGCGTGTGGAGCCTCTTCTTTAGAACAATTAATTGACGAAACTATTCCTTCTAAAATAAGACTAAGTAAAGAGCTTGATTTAGAAGAGGCAATGACTGAATATGAATACTTAAATCATATTAAAGCGTTGGCTGGAAAGAACAGCGTATTTAAATCTCATATTGGATTGGGATACAACAATACCATTACTCCTTCTGTAATTAAAAGAAACATCTTAGAAAACCCAGGATGGTATACAGCATACACTCCTTACCAAGCCGAAATATCTCAAGGAAGATTAGAAGCTTTATTGAATTACCAAACTATGGTAATCGACTTAACCGGAATGGAGTTAGCGAATTCTTCGCTACTAGATGAAGGGACTTCTGCTGCAGAAGCTATGATTTTAGCTTACAACAATAGAAGTAGAACTGCAAAAAAAGCTGGTGCAAATCAATTCTTTGTTTCTAACAACTGTTTACCACAAACGATAGACATTTTAAAAACAAGGGCTAATCCATTAGGGATAGAGTTGCTTATTGGTAACCATAATACTGTTGAGTTTAACTCCACTATTTTTGGAGCTATTCTTCAATATCCAGATGTTACTGGACAAATTAATGATTACAAAGAATTTACAGCAAAAGCTCATGCTAACGAAAGCTTAGTGATTGTTGCCGCAGATCTTCTTAGCTTAACACAATTACAATCTCCAGGAAGTTGGGGAGCCGATGTTGTTGTAGGAACAACTCAACGCTTTGGAGTACCAATGGGATACGGAGGCCCACACGCGGCTTACTTTGCAACAAAAAAAGCTTACAAAAGAGCCATCCCTGGAAGAATTGTAGGCGTTTCTGTTGATGCTCAAGGAAACAAAGCCTTAAGAATGGCCTTACAGACAAGAGAACAACACATAAAAAGAGACAAAGCAACTTCTAACATTTGTACTGCACAAGTGCTGTTAGCTGTGATGGCTGGAATGTATGCTGTTTATCACGGTGCTGATGGACTAAAAAACATTTCTGGAAAAATTAATCAATTAACTGGAAAATTAGCTGGTTCTTTAGATGCTTTAGGGTATAAAAGAGTCAATGATTCTTTTTTTGATACAATAACCTATCAGGTTGAAGACGATGTAAAAGCTAAAATTAATACCCTCGCTTTAGAAAGAGAAATTAACTTCTATTTTACTGAAAATAGCATTTCTATTAGTATTGGTGAAACAGAAAGCATTGAAGACATCACACGTATTGTTTCCATTTTTGCGGAAGCAATTGGTGAGTCTGTTGATGAATTAAACGAAGTAAATGGATTGCCTGAAGAATTAAAAAGAACTACTGCTTTTTTACAGTTTGAAATCTTTCGCAAGTATCATTCTGAAACAGAGATGATGCGTTACATTAAAAGATTAGAGAATAAGGACCTTTCTTTAACTCACTCGATGATTTCTTTAGGCTCTTGTACCATGAAGTTAAATGCGGCTTCAGAGCTTATTCCTTTAGGATGGGACGAATGGGCAAACATACACCCTTACGCGCCACTAGACCAAGCACAAGGCTATCAAGAAATGCTTAAAGGCTTAGAAGATGACTTATCTGAAATTACTGGTTTTGATGCCGTTTCTTTACAACCCAACTCAGGTGCTCAAGGAGAATATGCTGGACTTTTAGTGATTAAAGCATACCACGAAAGCAGAGGAGATCACCATAGAAACATTGCTTTAATTCCGTCATCAGCTCATGGAACAAATCCTGCAAGTGCTGTTATGGCAGGAATGAAAATTGTTGTTACTCAATGTGATGAGAATGGAAATATTGATATTGCCGATTTAAAAGAAAAAGCTGAACTCCATAAAGACAACCTTTCTTGTACCATGATTACTTACCCATCTACACATGGTGTATTTGAGGAAGGCATCATGGAAATGACTCAAATTATTCATGATAATGGTGGTCAGGTTTATATGGATGGTGCAAATATGAATGCGCAAGTAGGCTTAACAAACCCTGCGAACATTGGCGCTGATGTATGCCACTTAAACTTACACAAGACTTTTGCTATACCGCACGGTGGAGGTGGACCGGGAGTTGGGCCAATTGGAGTTGCCAAACAACTCACGCCATTCTTACCGTCTAATCCACTAATTAAAACAGGTGGTGAACACGGTATTTCTGCAGTTTCTTCCGCACCTTGGGGTAGCGCTTACGTTTGCCTAATTTCCTATGGTTACATAAAAATGCTAGGAACCGAAGGGTTAAAAGACTCTACAATTACTGCGATTTTAAATGCCAACTATTTAAAATGTAAACTAGAAGAGAGTTACGCGATACTCTATAGCAATACTAAAAATAGAGTTGCACACGAGATGATTCTAGAGTGCAGAGACTTTAAAGCAGAATCTGGTGTTGAGGCTGGAGACATTGCCAAAAGATTGATGGATTATGGATTCCACGCTCCAACAGTATCGTTCCCTGTTGCAGGAACTTTAATGATAGAACCTACGGAAAGTGAAAGTAAAGAAGAGTTAGATCGTTTTATTGAGGTAATGATTGCGATCAGAAAAGAAGTACAAGGAATTATTGACGGAAAATATGATAAAATAAATAATCCGATTCAAAATGCTCCACACACTTCTTCAGTAGTAATTTCTGACAATTACAGTTATCCCTATTCAAGAGAAACAGCTGTATACCCTTTGCCTTGGTTAAAAGAGGCTAAATACTGGCCAACTATTGGCAAAGCAGATAACGCTTATGGCGATAGGAACCTCATCTGTAGCTGTGTTGGTATTGAGGCATATCTTGAAGAAGTGGTTTAAGTTTTACCTGTCCCTTCTAACGAATGAACCAAAGGTTCATTTCCTTTAAAAATTAAAAAAGGTTGTTTTCTATTTAGAATAGTAAGACAACCTTTTTTTATTGCCTATTCAATTTAAAGCGAATAGCCCTGCATACGACCTCCAAGTTCCAAAGATTAAGTAGAAACCGACATCCCTCATCAGAAGCTAATAAAGCCGATCCTCATTTCTCAAGAACACTCAGCCGCTTTCATAAAAGCTAAAAATAAGGTATTCTTTAAATCAATAACAACTCTCTTTTACAAATAGCGATATTAAAAAAATAAAATTCCGTAAAAATTTCAAAAAGAGATCAAAAAAAAGAGCCAACGAATACCGTTAACACAAATAAGCCCCGATAATTGCGCTTGTTCTGTTTTGTTATAAAAAATGGTTATTTTTGGGTTTATGTTAGAAAAAACATATTAACTAAATAATAAATTATGAAAAAAATTTACATCTGCGCTATGGCCCTTTCTGTAGGTTCTTTGTCTTTTGGACAATCACTTACAACAAAAGCTTTTAGTGAACAAAAACAACAACGTACTGCTGCTACTGGAATTCAGACCAACAATACTACCCCTCACTACAAAGCACCAGGAGATTTACTTTGGAGTGAAGACTTTGATGCATCTTCCTCTCTACCAACAGGATGGAGTGTAGTCGATAATACTGGAAACGGAGCTGTATGGGTAGTTCAAGCTGCAGGAATTCTTCCTGATGCTGATTTTACTACTAATCAAGCAACAATTGCTTCAACAAGTGGTCAAAACTGTATATTATTGTATAGTGATTTATACGAAACTCCTATACCTGCAAGTGGTTATTATGACATGGATTCTTATTTCCAATCTGACGCCATTCCTTTAAGTAATGTTCTTGGTGTATCTGTTAACTTCCAACAGTCTTTTAGAAAATGTTGTTCAATTACACCTGCACCAGTTGCGGTATTAAGTGTAAGTACAGATGCTGCATTTACTAACCCAACTGAATATGACATTATTAATGGTGTTGGTCAATTGTCTGCAGATCCAATGAACGTATCTGTAAACATTTCATCAATTGCTGCAAATTACACTGGAGATATCTACATTAGATTCCATATCAAAAGTGGTATTGAAGCTTATTTCTGGATGATTGATGATATTGAGGTTGTAGAATCTGAAACGAACGACATCGTTACTTCTTCACCTTCAGCTCGATTTTATGGTGTTGAATATACTAGAATTCCAGCATCTCAAGTTCAACCGATGAGTGCTACTATGAATTACAACAACATTGGTGTTATAGATCAAACCAACTCAAACCTTACGGTAACTATTGATGAGGGGACTACACAAACAGAATTTAGTACGCCTAACATTACAATCGCGTCATTAGAGGTAGATACAATTGTTTGGGACTCTTTATGGACTCCAAGTACGACAGTAGGAACATCATATTCAGTTACTTTAGACATTCTTTCTGAAGATTCTACTGATGCAAGCCCTGACAATAATACGTTCACGATGGCACCTTTCATTATTACTGATGGAATTATGGCTTTAGATGACCACTCAGCAACTCCAGGAAGTACTGGTGGTGGAAGTGTTGGAAGTACCACTGAATATGAAGCGGGTAATCAATTTGATTGTACTGTTGATGCTCCTTTATATGCTATTGAAATAGTTACAGGAGATCAAACTCCAGTAAATACATTTATTGACGCTGTTTTATATCTTC
>JAWUVT010000147.1:0-18340 GCA_034112225.1 Flavobacteriales bacterium
ATGCATTGGAAAGAATACTCCGTAAGCACAGACTATAGTAATCCAAAAGTGTAAGGCCCCTAATTTATTGTTAATCATTTTACCAAACAATTTAGGGAACCAGTGATAAACACCAGCAAACATTCCAAATATTGCAGATAATCCCATTACAATGTGGAAGTGACCAATTACAAAATAAGTATCGTGAACATTA
This sequence comes from Flavobacteriales bacterium, assembly GCA_034112225.1. GTDB lineage: Bacteria > Bacteroidota > Bacteroidia > Flavobacteriales_E > Vicingaceae. The sequence goes on from JAWUVT010000147.1 coordinate 194, forward strand.
ATATCTAATGCACTGTTTCCAAGAACTAATCCAGTTACACCACCTGTAATAAAGGTAGAAACCAAACCAATACTAAATAATGTAGCGGGAGTAAATTTGATATTTCCTTTCCAAAGTGTAGTTAAGTAGTTGAATACTTTTACAGCAGAAGGAATAGCAATTAATAAGGTTGTAAATGTAAATACAGATCCTAAAAATGGATTCATTCCAGTTAAGAACATATGATGTCCCCAAACGATAAACGAAAGGAAAGCAATGGCCATCATAGAACCAATCATTGCTCTATACCCAAAAATTGGTTTTCTTGTCATGGTTGAGATAATCTCAGATGTAATACCTAAAGCAGGTAACAATACAATGTAAACCTCAGGGTGACCTAAGAACCAGAATAAGTGTTCGAATAATATTGGGCTACCACCTGTATGGTCTAATACTTGACCGCCAATATAAATATCAGATAAGTAAAAGCTGGTTCCGAAACTTCTATCAAAAACCAATAATAAAGCAGCAGATAAAAGAACTGGGAAAGATAATACCCCTAAAATAGCAGTTAATAAGAAAGCCCATATCGTTAAAGGCAATCTCGTCATAGACATTCCCTTGGTACGCATGTTAAAAATCGTAACAATGTAATTTAAACTTCCTAATAAAGAAGAAACGATAAAGATAGACATGGAAACTAACCATAACGTCATACCTGCACCTGAACCAGGAATAGCTTGAGGTAAAGCACTTAATGGGGGGTAAATTGTCCATCCTGCTGAAGCAGCACCACCTTCAACAAATAAAGAAGAAAGCATGATGATAGAAGAGATGAAAAAGAACCAGTAAGATAACATGTTCAAAAATCCGGAAGCCATATCTCTTGCTCCAATTTGTAGTGGGATTAAAAGGTTACTAAATGTACCACTAAGACCAGCCGTTAATAGGAAGAATACCATAATAGTACCGTGCATGGTTACCAATGATAAGTACTTATCTGGAGCCATAACACCCTCTTCTTGCCAACTGCCCATCAATAATTCAACAATTTCAAAACTTTCTCCGGGCCAACCCAATTGAAGTCTAAATAAGGTAGACATAATTAGACCAATGAATCCCATTAAAAATCCAGTTACTAAGAACTGTTTAGAGATCATTTTATGATCAGTCGTAAAGATATACGTAAATAAAAAATCTTTGGTATGATGATGTGCACTCATTCTTATCTTATTAAGTAAAGTTCTTAAATTCTGTTAGTATGCTATAATCCTTTTTGTTCTGCTAACCACTTGTCGTAATCTTCTTGACTTTCAACAACAATGTCCATTTGCATGTTATAGTGAGCCGCTCCACAAATCTTGTTACACAATAAAACGTAGTTAAACTCATCGTTATTGGTGATCGTTCTCATTTGTTCCGTTGTTTTTGTTGGAATAAAGTTAAACTGAGTTACAATTCCAGGAACACAATTCATTTGTGATCTAAAGTGAGGAAAATAAGCACTATGGATCACATCTAAAGATCTAAATACAAATTGTACAGGAACTCCCACAGGTAAATGAAACTCTCCTTTCACCAATTTATCATCCATAGCGTTCACATCGGTTGAATCAACACCAGTAGCATTAACCCCTTCAATTAAAGTAACGTGAGACCGTCCTAATTTTTTGTCTTCACCAGCATACCTGGCCGTCCAAGTAAATTGTTGTCCCGTTAGCTCAATTAAAACATGATCTTCTTCTTGTGCTATCGGAGTTGTAATGTCATTCCAACTGCTAAGTCCCATTAAAATTAATACCGTTAAAATTAATGATGGAGCAATCGTCCATATCATCTCTAATTTATTGCTGTGAGAGAAAAACAACGCTTTCCTTTTGGGGTTGTGTGCGTATTTAAATGAAAACCAAAATAACAATCCATTGGTCAGCATAAATACAGGCGTAATAATCCAAAAAGTTACGTTTAATAAAAAATCTGTAACCACCCCGTGTTCCGAAGCTGAAACTGGCAACATTCTATCTCCCCATGCAATACATTGCCAAGCAAAGAATCCCATAAAGCCGAAAAAGAACAACAACAACAAGAACCCTTGCATTTTGTTTTCTTTTTGAGTTAATTCATAAATCAACTCGCCTTTACTTGTAGCTCTTAATTCAGCTATTTTAAGCAATTGAGAAGCGGTAATCACTACTAATATTGCTGTTATTACTACTATTATAGTCATCATAATTATAAGACTTACTTTATTATTATTCGATTTTGTTATTAATGATGTAAGTGTAAACTTTCATCATACATTGGATGATTCTTAGTTTGCAATGGCGCCTTAGAAAGTGCATTTAACACTACAAAAATAAATACCCCTAAAAAGGTTAAGAACATTCCAATTTCTACTAATCCTAAAGTACCTTCTTCAAATAAAGTACCTGGTAAAACCATAATCAATACATCTAACCAGTGTCCTACAAAAATAACTAAGGCAACAGGAATTAAGAATATTCCGTTTCTTTTTGCATCTCTTGACATTAAAATAAAGAAAGGCATCATGAAGTTAATAAAGAAGGTTCCGATGTATAATCCTCTGTAATCGTTAAAACGTTGAACGTAATAAGTTACTTCTTCTGGAATATTCGAATACCAAATTAACATGAACTGGCAAAACCATAAGTAAGACCATAAACAACTGATGGCAAACATCCATTTTCCAATGTCATGAATGTGACTGGAGTTCACTTCTTTTAAATAACCGTTCTTTTTTAAATATTGTACCAGTACTACGGCAACAATCATCATAGAAACCCACATTCCAGAGAATGCATACCATCCAAACATGGTACTGAACCAGTGTACATCAATTGCCATCAACCAATCCCAAGCGGAAGAAGAAGATGTATAGGCAAAGAATGCAATAAACAGTACAGATTTAACAATTGCTTTTTTGTAGACTGGTGAAACGGCTCCATCTAAGCTTAATCGATCTTCTTTGATAGAGTTTTTTCTAAACCAATTGGCAAAATACCACCATACTGCCATGTAAATTAGAGTTCTTGCCCAGAAAAAAGGTTGATTTAAATAGCCTGATTTTCCCGCTATAATTTTATCATAGTTGGCGTGTCCCTCTTCCATAACGCCTTCTGCCATCCAGTGGTAAAGGTGATTCCAATGCATAGTACTTGCAAAGAAAACAATTAAAAGAACAACAGCTCCAATAGGTAGAAAAGCCATGATGGCTTGAAATACTCGTTGAGTGGTTACTCCCCAAGCCATTTCTGAAACATATTGCAACGCTAAAAAGAAAATTGCAGCAACCGAAATGGTAAAAAAGAAATAACCATCTACTAATAAGTTCGCCCAAAGTCTTCCTGCTACTCCATGGTGACTATGATCCATAGCAATACCTGCTACCAATGATAAGAGACCTACAATGACTAAGGTCATCGTGGTTAATTTTGCTTGTTTTGATACTTTATATTCCATTTTATAAGAATGTTTGTTTTCTTTTAAATTAATGTCCGTGTGCTTCTGTTACGTTTACTTCTTCAACAGTTTCAACAGTTTCTGTAACTTCCTCTTCAACAACTTCTACAGCAACTGCAGTTGGTGCTACGTGAGTAGGAACTTCTTCCATAAATTGAGTTCTAATGAAGTGAACTAATTTCCATCTTTCTTCTTTGTTTAATTGAGAAGCATGTGATCCCATTAAGCCTTTTCCATAGGTGATGGTATGAAACATTTGCCCTTCGGTTTTTGCTAAACCTGGAGCAAACTTTGTTGGTATTGGTGGAAATTTATCTCTTTGTACAATTGTTCCATCTCCTTGTCCTGTTTCACCATGACAATGCACACACATCATCCCGTATAATACTTTTCCGTCCGCTAAGATATCGTCAGAAAAAACAATAGGATTTTTTAAGTTTTCACCTGCTAAAGCATAGCCTTCAGGAGTATTTTCATAGCCATAAGGTTGAAACCCTCTAGGAATTGTTCCTGTTACTGGATGACGAGCAGTCATTTTATTGGTATAAGCCGTGTCGCTATAATTCCCTCTTAATTCTCCATAATCAACATAAGGTTCAACCGCAGGTGAACGATACATATCTGGCATATATTCGGGAGCCAATCCGCCTTCTTCTTTACAAGAGGTAATAGAAATTACAGCTGCAACGATAGCGAGTTTCGATAATCTAGTTAGATACTTTTTATTCATCTGTAATCAATTATTTTTCGTCAATTTCTAAAACGCATGTTTCATCAATAAATGCTTTTATTTCTGCTGCACTTAGATCTGAATCTGCAGCGTGGATTTCCATTACAAATCTATCATCTGTAGTTCTTGGGTAAGGGTTTCTTCCTTTAAACCCAGGTAGTGTCCAGTTTCTTAACATGAATGTAATGGCCATTCCGTGTCCTGCACATAGCACTCCAAACTCAAAAGTAATCGGCACAAATGAAGGCAGGTTATCAATGATAGAGAAGTTAGGTTTTCCTCCAATATTTAAGGGCCAATCATGAATCATAAAGAACCACATTCCTGTAAGTGCTAGTGTCACTCCACACATTCCATAAATAAATGCTGTCATTGCAATTCTCGTTCTTGCCAATCCAATAACTGGATCTATTCCGTGAATTGGAAATGGAGAAAATACATCTCTAATGTGAATTCCTTTAGCCACTAGATGCTTCGCACTTTCTAAAAGCACATAGTCATCATCGTAAATAGCGTATATCGTTTTATCTGACATAATTAAAATATCTAACTAATTATTTTATATCTTTTTTTAATACTGGATGAAGTGCTTTAAACTCTTCATCTGTCATATTCTTGTACTGCTCTCCTGAAGATTTTAAGATAGACTTCACTTCATTGAAAGCCAATACTGGGAAGTATTTTAAGAACAGTAAATAGAATACACTAAAGATTCCTAAGGTTCCAATAAACACTCCGATATCTACCCATGTAGGGTAAAACATAGACCAACTAGATGGCAAGTAATCTCGGTGAACTGAAGTCACAATAATTACAAACCTTTCGAACCACATTCCAATATTCACGACAATAGACATCACAAATGTGAAGGATAAATTGGTTCGTAATTTCTTAGACCAAAATAAGTGAGGTGAAACAACATTACAGGTCATCATAATTGCATAAGACCACCAATAAGGTCCAGAGAGTCTATTGATAAAAGCATAGGATTCATATTCTACTCCAGAATAATAAGAGATAAACAATTCTGTTAGGTAAGCAACACCAACAATAGAACCGGTAACAATAATTACAATGTTCATGTATTCAATGTGCTTGATCGTCACATAATGTTCTAAACGCATTGCTTTTCGTACAATCAACATTAAGGTTTGAACCATTGCAAATCCAGAAAATACTGCTCCTGCGACAAAGTAAGGAGGGAAAATGGTGGTGTGCCATCCTGGTATTACTGAGGTGGCAAAATCCATAGATACGATTGAATGTACAGAGAATACTAAAGGAGTAGCTAAACCAGCTAATACTAAAGAAACTTCTTCAAAACGTTGCCAAGCTTTAGCATTTCCAGTCCATCCAAAACTTAATAAACCGTACATTAATTTTTGTACGGGACGAGTAGCTCGATCTCTAATGGTTCCGAAATCTGGAATTAAACCAATGTACCAGAATACTAAAGAAACGGATAAATAAGTACTAATGGCAAATACATCCCATAATAATGGGGAGTTAAAGTTTACCCATAAAGAACCAAATTGATTGGGGATAGGCATTACCCAGTAAGCCATCCAAACTCTTCCCATGTGAATCATCGGAAACATTCCGGCCATGAATACTGCAAAAATTGTCATGGCTTCTGCAGGACGATTAATGGCCATTCTCCATTTTTGACGAAACAACAACAGTACGGCAGAAATTAATGTTCCTGCATGTCCAATTCCAACCCACCAAACAAAGTTGGTAATGTCCCAAGCCCAACCTACGGTATTGTTTAATCCCCAAGTTCCAATTCCAACTCCTAATAAATAAGTGATACACCCCAAGCCCCAAAGGGCTGCGATTGTAGCAATTATCATAAGAATTTTCCAAAGCTGTGTTGGTTTGTTCTCTATTGAATGTAATACATCATTAGAAATGTCGCTATATGTAGGACTTCCTAAAATTAATGGTTCTCTTATGGCTGCTTCTTTATGCATTTTATAAATCTTTAATAGATAACTATTATGCGTTTAAATTTCTAACTTTCGTTTGATAGTAAACATTCCCATCTTGACCAACTTCTTCAATTACTCTATAGGATCGATCACTTTCTCTTTCTGCTGCTAATTGACTGTCTTCGTCGTTATGATCTCCAAAAGTAATGGCATTGGTAGGACAAGCTGAAGAACAAGCGGTTTGGATTGCTCCATCCTGAACTTTTGCTCCGGCTTTTTTTGCGTCCAATTTACCTTCTTGTATTCTTTGTACACAAAGACTACATTTCTCCATTACCCCTCTTGATCTAACCACAACATCAGGGTTTAAAACCATTCTTGCCATATCATCTTGAGAAGGGTTGATGTCAGTAAACTTGCTGTATGCGATGTAATTAAACCAGTTGAATCTTCTTACTTTATACGCACAGTTATTCGCACAATATCTTGTACCAATGCATCTGTTGTACGTCATCATGTTTAATCCTTCATTACTGTGTGTTGTTGCAGCAACAGGACAAACGGTTTCACAACCTGCATGATTGCAATGTTGACACATCATAGGTTGGTGAACAACACTAGGATTGTCTGCTGGATCCTCCATCGCTGTGTATGCAGATATTCCGTTAACATCTAAGGCTTCTTTTGTTTTATCATGGGTAGCACCAACATCACCTAGTGGTTGATGCTCACTTGAATAGTATCTATCGATACGCATCCAGTGCATGATTCTACCTCTTCTTACTTGATCCTTACCAATAACAGCAATGTTATTTTCCGAAACACAAGAAGTAACACAAGCACTACATCCTGTACAGCTATTCATGTCAATAGACATTCCCCATCTGTGGCCAATCACCTTAACAGGTTGATCTCCCCACAAATCAAATTCTTTTAATTCTTTTGCTTTTTGATGACCGTGAGCGTCTGTTTCTCCAGACAATAAGGTGAATTTTGGATTAAAATCCGCTCTATCTCCTTTCTTGTAAGTATCAAAAGTAGTTTCTCTAATTACAGAGCTTCTACCCATTACGGTTTGCTGTGTTTGCGTACAAGCAATGAAGTAAGGCTCATCTAATTCTACGTTTTCAGCAGTCACTCCAGAAGCATAATAAGAAAGGCCTGTTTTAGTTTTAGTAACAAGTGGATAAGCATTTGCTCCAGTAAGTTCTTCTTGATTTCCTACCTTTTTACCATATCCTAAAGCAATACCTATCGTACCTTTTGCTTGTCCTGGTTGTGCAACTACTGGCAATTGAATGGTATTCCCATTCGCCGTTACTTCCAACACGTTCATTTCATGTTCTTGACCGAAATGAATTTCATAACCTGCGTCTTTCATTTCTGAAGGACTCATGGTTACATAGTTGTCCCAAGTAATTTTAGTAATTGGATCTGGCATTTCTTGTAGCCAAGGGTTATCAGCTCCAACACCAGCACCAATGCCCATGTTCTGAACCAATTCCAATTCAATTCCGTTTGCTTTAATTGCTTTAACAGCAGCAACGGCTTTACTTACATTTCCTGCAAAAGGAGTGGATTCTGTAGCTTTAGTTGAAACTACGGCTACACCATCGTGTAAGGTTTTGTTCCAAAAATCTGTAAACATTACGGCTCCAGATTGTGGAAAAATATGAGCTTCACAATAAGCTTTAATGTAATCGTGGTAAGAAGTTTCGTTTCCTGACCATTTTAATAAACTTGCTTCTGTTTGACGAGTGTCAAATAAAGGAGATATGGTGGGTTGACCTAAAGAATAATGACCCGTTACAGGAACTGCATCACTCCAAGATTCTAATGCGTGATTTGATGGACAAATATACAGACAAGCTGCAGCAGTATCATCCATCTTAGTAGCAAATGAAACCGTAGTTTTCACTTTTTTCATTGCTGTAGCAAAAGCAGTACCCATTGTAAATACAGGATCAATGCCTTGGATTAATAAGGCATCAACTTTACCCGCATTCATATCCTCAATTAATGCCGCCACTTCACTGTCTAATCCTTGTTTAGAATTAGAAACGATATTGACATCAACTGTTTTTCCGTAGTTCCCTAGTAACTCATTAATTGCATTAACAAGTACTTGAACGTTTTTATCATTAGATCCACAAACAACGATAGATTCACCTTTGCTTGCTTTTAAAGCCTCAGCAGCTTCTTTTACTTTTGCATCGTAAGCCGTTTTCACACCACCACTTCCACCGAGGTGAGCGTAAAGTGACGAAATAATTGCCCCGTATTCAGATGGTTTAACGGGAACTCTTACATCTGCATTTGTTCCTGTTAAAGACATACTGGCTTCAAACTGGAAGGTTTTAGACATCCAATCGTTTCCAGGTTTTCTAGTTTGAGTATAGTCGTTTACATATTGTAAAGCATCTAACCAATTCCCCATGAAATCAGCCCCAACACTTACAATTGTTTTTGCTTTTTCAAAATTATAAGTAGGAATTACTGCTTTACCAAAAGATTCTTTGTTGGCTTCTAAAATTCCAGAATAAGAAATAGCATCCGCAACAATATGTTTACCAATAGTTGTCACTTCACTTCCTATAGGATCTCCTGCAGCATTGAAATTTTCAATACTTGGATTTAAAAAAGAATGAATCGCCGAGTTGTAAGAAGAGCTCATCACTGAACCTGTTAAAACCCTAACTGATTTTGCTCCTGCTAATTCTTTCCCTAATCTATTATCAATAGTAGCCCAAGTAGTTTCTTCTCCACTTATAGATGGCGCTTTTAATCGGTTGTTATCATACAAGGAAAGAACTGAAGAATTAACTCGCGCATTAATCGATCCTTTGGTCAATACGGATTCTTTATTTCCAACAATGTGAATCGGACGACCTTCTCTTGTTTTCACTAAGATAGGTGCATAATCATTCCCATCAAAATAAGTAGATGCATAATAATTAGCTAAACCAGGCGTAATTTCTTCTGGTTTATTTAAGTAAGGGATCGCTTTAGTTACAGGAGTTTCACAAGCTGCTAAAGATGCTGCTGCTACTCCAAACCCTAAATACTTCAAGAAATCTCTTCTTGTTGTCGAGGCATCCTCTAAATCCTCTTTGTTTCCTAGAAATTCCGTTACCGGTAATTGCTCAGCAAACTCAGAGTTACTAGATTCAACAAACGTGGAGTCTTTATCCAGTTGTTCTAAACCTTTCCAATATTTTTTTGTGTTAGCCATATTCTGTTAAAGCTTAAAATTCAAATCAATTAATAATGACATTTTGCACACTCCCAACCACCAATCTCGTTAACAGTTAATTCTCCGTCACTAAATACTTTTTCTTTAAATTCTGGAGTCATTCTATCGTGCATCTCATCGTAATATCCGTTACCCTCAGTAGCAACAGCTGTTTCTTTATGACATTCAATACACCATTTCATCGTCAATTGAGCATGTTGTTCTACAACATCCATTTCTTCAACTGGACCGTGACAAGTTTGACATTTTTGTTTCCCTGCAACCACATGTTGTTGATGACTAAAGTAAACGTGATCTGGCAAGTTGTGTATCTTCACCCACTTCACTGGGGTAGTGTTATCTCCGTACACTTTTGTTTCAGGATCGTAATCTAAATGATCGTAAATTTTTTGAATCTCTTCAACCATAGAATACTGCTCACCATTATACATGAAAGTTTTACCACTTGACCCGTCAATATAAGTATGACAATTCATACAAACATTTAAAGAAGGTATTCCTGATGTTTTACTGTGACGTGCACTGGAATGACAATAATTACAATCTATCTTGTCATCTCCTGCGTGAATTTTATGAGAAAATTTAATCGGTTGTTCAGGCTTATACCCTTGGTGAACTCCTATTTGGAAAGCACCATCAACTAAGCTTAACAAACCTCCGAAGAAAAGAACAATTACAATTGCGGCAACAATTCCTTTATTGTCTCCCATCAACTTATTCAAGTTCTGACCTAATGTTCTTGGACCGTCGTAAGTTACACCAGCATCTTTAGCAATTACTTCTTTTACAAAAACGCCTGTTTTATTTAATGTGATAATTAAGATCAGTAGTAAAACAATAACTCCAAAAAACAAGTACATCATCACAGAATTATCTGCCTCAACAACTCCTCCACCACTATCAGCAACAGCCCCTTTTACAACAGGAGGAACATAATCCGCAACATAAGCTAAAATCGCATCAATATCCGCATCATTTACAGCCTGTGGTGGCATGATCGACTTATTGAACTCCTTATAGATTTCATTGGCAGCAGCATCACCAGAAGCAATTAAGTCTCCCGAATTCTTGATCCACTTCCCTAACCATTCTCTATCGTGCTTTTCATTCACTCCTTTTAATCCGGGTCCAACAACAGTTTTTTCTGTAGGGCTGTGACAAGCCGCACAATTTGCTTTAAACAACTTTGCCCCATCTTGTGCAGATGAATTAAGTTGAAGAAACAGAAAAGAAAGACAAAAGAAAGACACCTTTAAAAGTGAATGCGCTTTTGTTATATGGATTATCTTGTTCATATTAAATGAGTTACAATTACTTTATGATTCTTTAAAAATATATCTTCTTCTAATAGCTCACAAATGTAGTAGAATCGGTCGTTTTTACTAAATCTTTAGGGGATAAATTTTAAAATCTGTCCTAATTTAGAATCATTCCAAATAAGCAATTTTTAAAAAATCAGATTTGGCTCACTTCTTGTTTTTTTAAGATTTATGTACTTTTGAAACCAAACCTACTTCACACATTATGAAAAATATTTTAATAATAGCGACACTCCTCTTTTCATGTCAACTTATATTTGCTCAAGAAAATACGGACACCAACAGTATCCAATTAAAAACTAATGTTACCGTTCATAAAGACAACAGAATAGAGGAGTTGAATAAAACCTTCTCGACTACTTTTTCATTAAAAGGTTTTCGTATTCAAATCTACTCCGGCAATAAAAGGCAACCAGCCAATCAGGCAAGAGCTACTTTCTTAAAAGCACATCCCAAAACAAAAGCTCATCTTAACTATGACCAGCCTTACTATAAGGTTCGAGTAGGTGATTTTAGAACTAAATTAGAAGCTTTTAAGTACAAAAATGTAATCGCCCATGAATTTCCCAATTGTTTTATTGTAAAAGACGAACTAGATATTAACGAGCTGGACTAAGCGCTTAATAATACATTAGGATAAAAAAAGACCCGAGAGAATCAAAGCTTGTCATTATTTATCCGATAACTAGCTGAGTGGATAAACGTATTTACAAGAAAGCGCTACAAGGATATAGTTGTAGATAGTTTGCGTTATTGTCTGAAAGAAAAAGGTTTAGAGTTGTTCTGTTGGGTATTGATGAGTAAGCATACGCATAGGATAGTTAGCGCTAAAGAGGGCTTTAAATTAGCAGGAATAATAAGAGACATTAAGAAGTTTACAGCACTGCGAGTAATTAAAGTCCTTAAAAAAGAAATAGGAAGTCGATGAAATTGGCTTTTAGAAGAGATGCGGAGAGCAGGAAAATCCAATAGTAAAGAACAAACCCATCCGTTGTGGAGAAATGATAATCATCCGATAGAATTATATACGAATGAAGTGAGCAATCAAAAAGTGAATTATATTCATAATAATCCAGTAGTAGAATGTGTAGTTGTTAGTCCAACAGATTATTTATAGAGCAGTTAAAAAATTTTAATGGAGAAGAAGGCTTACTTGAGATGAAACCGTTTTAGTTTCTGATGTGCGGTAGAAATGAAGAATGTTGCCTGTTAAATCTTGAATTCAACAGTAGTAAAGTAATCATTCATAATGCCTAAAGGAAAAAAATAATTTGATTTTTTTTTAAGCGGTAAAACACAAATCAACAGTCCCTAGCAATACTAGCAGAGTTAAAAAGCGAATTAACGTTAAGGTTTCATCCGATTGAGCTCATTTAAGGGGGGCAATAAAAAACGATCAATCCTCCCAGGAACTAATTAGTTGATAAACATTACCAAAAGAACACCCAACTATACCTTTCCTATACCAACCAACAGAAGCAGGCAGGTAGTCACAAAAAAAAGGCTCAATCAAGTTATTGATCGAGCCTCTTTTTTTATTCAGAATTAACTTATGACTTTGCTAATTTTTGTTTTACTTCAACCTCTTCGTATGCTTCAACAATATCATCCACTTTAATGTCATTAAAGTTGGCAATGTTTAATCCACACTCGTAACCTTTACCAACGTCTTTAACATCGTCTTTAAAACGTTTTAAAGAACCAAGTTCTCCGGTATAAACAACAACTCCATCTCGTATTAAACGAATTTTACTGTTTCTATTAATCTTACCGTCTTGCACCATACAACCTGCAATGGTACCTACTTTAGAAACTTTAAAGATGTCTCTAATTTCAACCGTTGCAATAATCTTTTCTTCAATCTTAGCGGCAAGCATTCCTTCCATTGCGTCTCTAATCTCGTCGATAGCTGCATAAATAATGGAGTAGAGTCGAATGTCAATTTGTTCTCTTTCTGCAACTCTTCTTGCTTCGGCAGAAGGTCTTACTTGGAAACCAACAATAATAGCTTCAGAAGCCGCAGCAAGCATTACATCTGTTTCAGATATAGCCCCAACAGATTTATGAATAATATTCACTTCAATTTGATCGGTAGATAGTTTCTGTAAAGAATCAGAAAGTGCTTCAATAGAACCATCAACATCTCCTTTAATAATAACATTGAGCTCCTTAAAGTCCCCAATAGCTAATCTTCTACCAATTTCATCTAGCGTAATGTGTTTCTGTGTTCTTACGCCTTGTTCTCTTTGTAATTGTAATCTTCTTTCGGCAATAGACCTTGCTTCTTTTTCATCGTCCATGATATGGAATTTATCTCCAGCACTTGGAGCTCCATTCAATCCTAATAGAGAAACTGGCATTGATGGTCCTGCCTCTATCATTGTTCTTCCTTGATCATCAAACATTGCTTTTACTCTACCAGAATAACATCCTGCTAAAACAACATCTCCAACTTTCAAGTTTCCAGCCTGAACAAGAATTGTAGAAACATACCCCCTACCTTTATCTAATTCAGACTCTACCACTGCACCAACTCCATTTTTATTAGGATTTGCTTTTAACTCTAACAATTCTGCTTCAAGCAACACTTTTTCTAATAATTCATCAATTCCTAATCCTGTTTTCGCAGAAATATCTTGATGTTGGAATTTTCCACCCCATTCTTCGACTAAAATATTCATTTGAGAAAGTTCTTCTTTCAACTTGTCAGAAGTAATTCCTTCTCTATCCATTTTATTAAACGCAAACACAATCGGCACTCCTGCTGCTTGTGCGTGATTAATTGCTTCTTTGGTTTGAGGCATCACGTTATCATCAGCTGCAATTACAACAATAACAACATCTGTAACTTGTGCACCCCTTGCTCTCATTGCTGTAAAGGCTTCGTGACCTGGTGTATCTAAAAATGCAATTCTTTTTCCATCTTTCACTTCAACAGAATAAGCTCCAATATGCTGTGTAATTCCACCAGCTTCACCTTTAATTACATTTGCTTTTCTAATGTAATCCAATAAAGAAGTTTTTCCATGATCAACGTGCCCCATTACGGTAACAATAGGTGCTCTTTCCACCATATCTGCAGGGTCATCAATCACTTCTAAATCAACTTCGTTTTCTTGAGCAGCTGAAATAAACTCAACCATAAAGCCATGCTCTTCTGCAATAATTGTTAATGTTTCAGCATCTAAACGTTGGTTAATAGAAACGAACATTCCTAAGCTCATACAAGCTCCGATAATATCATTCACCCCTATGCCCATCATTATGGCCAATTCACTAACGGTTACGAATTCAGTTAATTTTAAGACTTTCTTTTGTGCGGCTTGTATTTCTGCATCAATATCTGCCATGTCACTAGCAGCCTGTCTCTTATCTTTTCTGTGTCTAACACTTTTCTTTTTACCTCCACCAGTTAATCTGGCAAGAGTCTCTTTAATTTGTGCTTGAACTTGTTCTTCTGTTAATTCTGCTCTTTTCTCAACTCTTGCTCTTGGTTTTCCTTTTACAAAAGGTTTTCTTTTTTCAGTAGAAACGTCAACTTTACGAACAATCCGTTTTCTTTTCTTCTTGGAATCAATATCTTTAGATGTTGATGCTACCGGCTTCTTAATTTTTTTAGGCAATTCAATTTTCCCTAATATTTTTGGAGCGGCAAGCTTTTCGTATTTCGTCTCTATATTTTCTGGAACCTTTCTAACTTCTTCGGTTTTCTTGGCTTTTTCAGGAACTAAAGGAGGAGCTTTTTTGGCCGGAGCTGCTTTTACTACCTTCGCTACTGGTGTCACAACCTTAGCAGGAATAGGTTCTTTCTTCTCTGGTTTCTTTTTATTGGGTCTTGTTTTTAGATTTAATTTTGTTAAATCAATTTTACCAAGCACCTTAAGATCTCCATCTTCTTGTTCAACGTGTTCAATGATAGGTGTACTATCCACCGCCTTCGCTTCCTCAACCTTCGCTTCTTCAACTTCTTCAGCGACTGGTTCTTCAGCTACTGGTGCTGCAGCTACTGGTTCTTCAGCTACTGGTGCTTCAACTACTGGCGCTGCGACAGGTTCCTCAACGACTACTGCTGGTACTTCTTCAAAAAATTCTTCTACTTCAGGGACAACTTCTTGTATGTTATCTAAAGTGATTGTTTCTTTTTCAGTACCGATAGAAACCTTATGAGATTCTTCTCTAGCGCTTATTTCTGATTGATATTCAGCTTGTAACATGCTAAAGGTGCCAGCATCAATTTTTGTATTAGGGTTGCTTTCAACCGTAACCCCTTTTGAACCTAAGAATTCAATAATGGTTTGTATTCCAACATTAAATTCTCTTGCTACCTTACTTAATCTTTTTACTCCTCCAGCCATTTGTTCTTTGCTCTTTTTCAATCAGTATTAAATACTAAAAGTATATATTTTCTTTCTAATAACCTCCTGTTAAGGTCTACTAATCTTCAAACTCTTGTTTTAAGATGCGCATTACATCCTCTACCGTTTCAATTTCTAAGTCAGTTCTTTTCACTAATTCATCCACTGATTGTTCGATAACACTTTTTGCAGAATCACATCCGATCGTTTTTAATGCATCAATCACCCAAGGTTCTATCTCATCTTTAAATTCATCTAAAGCAACATCATCAGAATCATCTTCTTCCACATCTCTGTAAACGTCAATGTCATATCCAACTAACTTTCCTGCTAATTTAATATTAAAACCACCTCTACCAATAGCTAGAGAAACTTGATCTGGTTTTAAGAAAACTTGTGCAGACATCTTTACCTTATCTAGTTTTATAGCTGTAATTTTTGCGGGGCTTAAAGAGCGTTGAATAAATAACTCTGTATTTGCAGAATAATTAATTACATCAATATTCTCGTTTCTCAACTCTCTTACTATACCGTGTATTCTTGCACCTTTCATTCCAACACAAGCTCCAACAGGGTCAATTCTATCGTCATAAGATTCAACAGCAACTTTTGCTCTCTCTCCTGGCTCTCTCACAATATTCTTAATGGTAATTAATCCATCATAAATTTCAGGAACTTCCAATTCGAATAAACGTTCTAAGAACAATGGAGATGTTCTTGATAAGATAATTAATGGTTTGTTGTTTTTCATTTCAACTTTCACCACAACAGCTCTTACTGCATCCCCTTTTTTAAATCTATCGTTAGAAATTTGCTCTGTTTTTGGAAGAATCAATTCATTGTCTTCATCATCCAAAATTAAAATCTCTCTTTTCCAAACTTGATAAACTTCACCGGTAATTAAATCACCAACTCTATCCTTGTAAGAAGCATAAATGTTGTCTTTTTCTAATTCCAGAATTTTAGACATTAAGTTTTGTCTTAGCGACAATACGATTCTACGTCCAAAACCTTCCATTTTTACTTCTTCAGAAACCTCTTCACCGATTTCAAAATCAGGCTCAATTAAGATGGCATCAGCATAAGAAATCTCTTTATTCTCATCCTCAACTTCTCCATCATGAACGATTTCTCTATTTCTCCAAATTTCTAAATCTCCTTTATCAACATTTACAATAAAATCGAAATTTTCATCATCTCCAAATTGTCTTTTGATCGTACTTCTAAAAACACTTTCTAAAATGTTCATTAAGGTAGCTCTATCAATGTCTTTGAATTCTTTAAATTCCTGAAACGAATCTATTAAACTTAAACTTTCCATCTTCTCGGTTTATTTAAACGATATAATTACCGTTGTTTCTTTTATGTTATTAAACTTTACTCTTTCTTGTTTTACGATGGTTTCTTTTTTCTTTCTTCCTTCAATTCTTTCTTTGATGGAATATTCAACCATAATGTCTTCTTCAGTAACTTCCTTCAACGCTCCTTTTACAACGAGCCCATCAAGAGGAACCACTTTTACTTCTCTTCCAATATTCTTTTCATATTGTGCAATCACCCTAAATGGTTTATCCAGTCCAGGAGAAGACACTTGCAACTCAAAATCTTCAACTTCCCGATCTAGTTCTCCTTCTATTGCCTTACTGAACGCCATACATTCCTGCACAGTAACTCCAGCCAAACTATCTATCTCTAACGAAATGATATTCCCCTCTTTTACTTCTAATTCTACTAAAAAGCAATTCTGCTCTTCAAACTTGTCTTGAATTAGGCTTTCTATTTGTTGTTTTGTCATCATTTTTTTCAGCAAAGAAAAAGGGAACTTTCCGTTCCCTCTACATTTCCTTCATATTTCGTTGTGCAAATATAGTCAAATAAATCGTTTTGGCAAGCAAGCTATAAATTTTAGGTGCAAAAAAAAATCCCTTCATAAAATATGAAGGGATTTTCAATTCAATCTAAAGAAGCTTATTTTGCAACAACATCAAACTTAATGGTAGCAGATACATCTTTGTGTAATCTAGCAGAAGCTTCATAAGAACCTAAAGTCTTAATGGCATCGCCTTTAATTTTAATGTATTTACGGTCAATTTTATGGCCTGCCTTTTCAATGGCATCGGCCAATTGAATGGTATTCACAGATCCAAAAATCTTTCCTTTTTCTCCAGCTTTAGCAGTCACTTTAATGACTAATTCATTAAGCGCATTTGCAGTTTGCTGAGCTTCATCTTTCACTTTTTTGTTCTTTACAGCACTTTGTCTTAAGTTTTCTTCTAAAACTTTAATTGCTGATGGTGTAGCCAAAGTAGCCATTCCTTTAGGGATTAAAAAGTTTCTGCCGAATCCGTTTTTAACGTTTACAACCTCATCTTTAAATCCTAAGTGTTCTATATTGTCTTTTAATATGATTTTCATGTCTCTTTTTTATTTTAACGACTAAATAAACTTAGGCAGCGCCTATTATTTTAGCATATCTGCTACGTAAGGCATTAATGCCAAATGTCTCGCTCTTTTTACAGCTTGCGAAACTTTTCTTTGATACTTTAAAGAGGTTCCCGTAATTCTTCTCGGCAATAATTTTCCTTGTTCGTTTACGAACTGTAATAAGAATTTTTCGTCTTTGTAATCAATATATTTGATTCTGTTTTTTTGGAATCTACAGTATTTACTTCTATCCAATTCAATGTTTGGAGGAGTTAAATATCTAATTTCTGATGTATTTTCAGCCATGATTTTTAATTTTTTCGGGTTAAAACTTGGTTATTTCTTTTTTCTCTGAGGTCTTGATTCAACGAAAGCGATTGCATGCTTGTCTAAAGAAACGGTTAAGAAACGCATTACTTTTTCGTCTCTTTTTAAGTTTACTTCCATATTAGCAATTTCTTCACCTTCCATCTCATACTCAAACAAATGGTAAAAACCAGTTGATTTTTTTTGAATTGGGTAAGCCAATTTTTTTAATCCCCAATCTTCTTCATGCTTTAGTTTTGCACCAGCATCTTTCAAAGATTTTTTAAACTTTACAACTGTCTCCTTCACCTGCTCTGCAGATAAAACGGGAGTTAAGATAAAGACAGTTTCATAACGATTTGTCATTTCC
>JAWUVT010000148.1:0-9763 GCA_034112225.1 Flavobacteriales bacterium
TGGAGGTATTTACGATGGAGCTACAGGACAAAAAATAAGAAATATAACTGACTTTAAATTTTTTAATACTACCACTATTTTAAGACACAGAGCATACTTATATTATGATACGAATACTTCTGATAGACAATATTTTTATGCACCAAGAATGGAACTTGTAGATGGGAATGAACCTGCTCTTGAAGATTTATTAAGGTTAAATAATAGTAGTGATCAAAATCTATTAGAACCCTATATGCCTAAATGGGTAGTAGGTACAGGAAGTATTTCTGGTTTTAGTCAAAATGGTCTTGTTTCAGAAAATAGTAGAGAATTAGGAAGAAACCACATAGGTGAAGAAGTCGTGTTATGGAAAGCCGCACCTAGTGGTGATTACTATGCAGACGGCGGTTGGAATAGTGGTTATCAAAAAGTTTTACATACTAATTCACACCGCTTTAGCGTTTGGATTAAAAAAACAAACTCTAATTACGGATCAACTTATTTTGGTTTCAATGCTAATAGTCAAGGTTCTTTAAGACTTAATGGTACTTATAATAGCAATCCCTACTTTTGGGCAGGTGATTTGCCAAAATTAAATAGATGGTATTTGTTGGTAGGTTATGTACACAAAAGTAGTCATACAGGTACAGCAAATACTGGGGGAATTTACGATGGTACTACTGGAGAGAAAGTGAGAACGATTACAGATTATAAACTTAAAAACAATGTAACTTTACTTAGGCATCGTTCTTACCTGTATTATGATACAAATATTTTAGACAGGCAATACTTTTATGAGCCAAGAATAGACAAAATAACTGGAAATGAACTTACAATACATGAATTGTTAAAAATAAATGACGATTCAAAATTAATACTATCTTATGATGTTGCTGGCAATCAAACCCAGAATTTCTATTGTGGAGACCCTACTTTTTGTGCTCCTCCTGCGGCTAGAAAACCGCAAGAAAAAGAAGATATAATAGATGAAAATATTGTTTACGAAGACCCAAAAGGAGATTTGTTTGATGAAGAATTGCCTGAAGAAATATTTTCAGAAAGTCATATTCACATATTCCCAAATCCAACAGATGGTTTAGTTACTTTAAAGTTAGAAAAAACAACATTAAAAAACATTTACTCTATAAAACTATATAATACCAATTCTTCTTTATTACAGAGTTTTAAAGTGAAAGAAAATCTTCAATTAGATTTAACAAATAAACCTTCTGGGGTATATCTGCTGCATATTCATTTGAATAAAGGAAAAAGTATCACCAAAAGAATCATCAAAAAATAAAAATTGACACCATGAAAAGAAGACTACATATATGTATCGTATTATTATTTTTAGGATTTCAATTTTCTCATGCACAGGATGAAAACTTGGTAGATCCAAAAAACACCATAAAAATATCATCTAAAAAGATCGTTGAGAATTCCAAATCATATGATTTAAAAAGTAAAGTTTTAAATAATCAATCTAAAATCATACCAATTGATGATTTCGACTGTAAGAGAGATTTTAGAACAGGAGATTGCATTGATGATATAGATATTGGCGGTAATTCATCAACAGCAGATGCGGGTTATACAAAAGGAAATTTTGAAGTTTCTTTAACTGGTTCTGCTACTTATTCTATTCCTTTTAATTTGCCTTCTGGTATTAAAAGTGTTTCACCTTCAATTGGTTTAAATTTTTCAAGTCAGGGTAGTAATGGATTAGCTGGTTGGGGTTGGAATGTTTCTGGGTTATCTACAATTAGTAGAATTCCTGCCACTAAATACCATGATAATAAAAGTGATGGTGTAGATTTTAAAGATGATCGTTTTTCTATTGATGGACAAAGGTTAATTTTAAAATCTGGAATACATGGCGCTAGTGGTTCTATATATGAGACTGAAAATTATTCAAATATAAAAGTAATTGCTTATGGTAGTTCTCCTTATGGTAGTAATTATGGTCCACAATATTTTATTGCTTTTTATCCTAATGGAACTAGAGCCTGGTATGGTAATGGCGGTAATTCAAGAAACAGATTAGAATGGGCTATTTATAAATGGCAAGACCCTCAAGGTAATTATGTACAATACACTTATCATCATGATAATGGATTATTGAGTATTAATAATATAAAATATGGAGGAAGATCAGGAGGAACTCCTTCTATAAATGAAATAAAGTTTACTTATATAAATAGAACAAGACCAGAACTAATCTACACAGGTAATTATTCTTTTAAAAGAACTAATCTGTTAAAAAAAATAGAAATAAAATCTAATGGAAATATTTATAGAAACTATGAATTGCTGCATTCAAATAGCTCTTTAGGTTATCAACGATTAATTTCTTTTAAAGAATCTAATGCTCAAAATAAATTTTTTGACCCAATTAAATTTAATTATGGTACTACAGGTTCTGGACTAGGTTTTGCAGGGGAATTAGATCATAATTTATCTTCTAGTGGAGATTATAAAAATTCTAGGTTAATTCCAGGTGAATTTAACGGAGACGGTAACTTAGATTTTGTAAGTTATAATTCAGCTCAAAAAAATAAATTATTTATTTATCAAAATTTGTTTGAAAATGTTAGTTCTTCTACAAGATATGAAGTAAATACAGGTGCTTTTGATGAAGTATTTACTAACACAACATTATCTTGGAATAATAAAATTTTACATGAGCAAGGAATAACGATTGCTACAGAATCAATAAATCAGAATAGCTCTAGCTCTTCTGTTCGATTCAGAACTTTTGCAATGGCTGCATATGGTGCTGTATTTCAGTATGATAAAACTTGGACTACAAATTCATATCTAACAGATAATTATTGCAATAATTCTACTCGAAGAAAAATTCCAAAACAATATATTTCTGGAGATTTTAATGGAGATGGATTAACAGATGTATTAGCTATAAGCAAATCTTATTCAAGAACAAGCTGTCGTAATTCGCCTTGTGATAATGGAGATGATTTACATTTTCAAAAAGAGCAAATTAAGAGAGAACAAAATAAAGACACAAAAAGTATTGCCAGCAGACCGCCTGACTTTGATTGTTGTGATTGCGAAACTTATAATGTTAATTCTTCAAAAGTAGATTTTATTGATTTAGATAGAAGTAAAACATCTAATTTCTCTAATCATGCTGGATATTTAATGTCTTCTATAAAATATAATGATTTAATTAAAACAGGAGATTATAATGGTGATGGAATTTTAGATATTTTTCATTTCACAAATAAAAAAGTTTACATATATACTTTAAAAAACAATTTATTATTTCATTTAAAAACTATCTCTGATGAAAAAATAAATACTAATTATTCAATTTTATTAGGAGATTATAATGGTGATGGTAAAACTGATTTTGCATTACCAAACTCTGATGACACTAAAATTTGGAAATTTTTTATCTCAAAAGGAGAAGATGTACAAGTTTATACTAAAGATATTGGAGTGTATTATAGAAAAACATTTGTTTCTCCTGGAAAAACTTTAATTAATGGTTGGCTAGTTATTAATCCAATGTATATTCATCAATATAGAGTTCAAGATTTTAATAGAGATGGGAAATCAGATATCATACATCACTATGTATTAACTCCTTATAGCTCTTCTACAGTTTATAAACAATTTAATACAGGATTGCCTCCAAATAAGGGTTATATTCATGGACACGAAAATATAAACATAATTTCTGATAAAGTTGCATTTACACATTCTATAGAATACAATGTTGGAGCAGAAAATGCTGGAAAAAATGATATTCCAATATTTGTGGAAACGGGAAATAATAATGCTGGTCTTGAATATGCCTATATTCATGGAAAAAAAATAAGGGCTTATGAGTTTTTAAGAGATAATCAAAAAGAAGTTACCTTAAAATCAATTTCCAATAATGGGATAACGACGACAATAGAATACGATAGACTAGGCTTTTCTTCAGATAATTATAATAAAACATATACTTCTGATTTGAATGAAAATTACCCATATGTAAATATAAATTATGCTCAATCGTATAACTTAGTAAAAAAAATAAAAGAAATAGGTGGGGGAGTTATAAGAAGTAAGCAATTTAAATATGAAGGTGCAGTTTCAAATGTTTTCTTAGGTTTTCAAGGTTTTAAAACAATAAAAAGAACCAATTGGGATGGAGATGGTGTTTCTACGATTTGGAATATATCCAATCACAATCCACAATTAAGAGGTGCAATTAAACAAGAATGGGCTTCTACCTCATCTTCAAGTTTTCCAAATAATTACATTAGTAAAACTAATTATACTTATAGAACGGAGTTAAATTCAAGAAAAATATTTCTTAATCAAGCTATAAAAGTTATAAAACATAATAATTTACAAAATTCCATAATAACAAAAGATTTTACTTTTGACACCTTCAATAATCCATTAAAAATAAGTACAAGTTTCAATGGAGGTTCAAAAACACAAACTTTCTTATACAACAATAATCCAACTAGTTTAAGTGAGTCTTACTATATCGGTAGAGCTTTAAAAAAGACAGAGATAAGTACAATTGGAAGTAATTCATTCACAACCGAAGAGCAATATACATATAATAATAACTTAATTAGTCAGCATAAAAGCAAAGGAAATGGAGGGGCTTTTGTAACAGAATCTTTTTCTTATGATTCTTTTGGAAATGTTACTCAAAAGTCTTTAAGCGCTAGTGGAGTGAGCACAAGAACTGAAAAATTCAAATATGATTCTAGTGGTCGATTTTTAATAGAATCTTTAGATATAGAAGGTCTAAAAACAAATTTTACTTATGATTCTAATAAAGGTAATGCATTAACTACGAGATCTCCTTTTGGTCTAAAAACAAGTTTTACTTATGATGGTTGGGGAAGGCTAATTACAGAAACTGACTATTTAGGTAAACAAACAATTTTAAGTTATAAACCTATAACTGGTGGAGGAATGGAACAAAAAACTGACTATTCTCAAGGTAATGATAAAATAATTATCTATAACACTTTTGGTTGGGTTTTAGAAAGTAGAGCTCTAGGGTTAAATAATAAATGGACGAAGATTAAAACAGAATATGATATTTTAGGTAGAAAGATACGTCAAAGTGAACCCTATTTTAATTTTCCAAGTAAATGGAATACAATTGCTTATGATGGTTATGGTAGAGAAATTGCTAGAACTAGTTTTAATGGGTTGGTAGCTAATATTACTTATAATGGTTTAGTTTCTGCTGCAGATGACGGAACAAAAACTATAAAAACGACCAAAGATGGTGGCGGAAATATAGTCAAGGTGGAAGACCCCGGCGGTGTTGTCAATTATACCTATTTTGGCAATGGAACTATGAAAATCGCAAATTATGGTAACCATATAGTAGAAACAGAAATAGATGGCTGGGGTAGAAAAACAAAGTTAACAGATTCTTCAGCAGGTATATACACCTATCGTTATAATAGTTTAGGAGAAATACTGGAAGAAACTACACCTAAAGGCTCAACTTTACATACTTATGATGGTTTTGGAAAAATAGTAACGAAAAAAGTGAGTGGAGAAGAAACTAATATGAATTTGAATTATACTTATAGCTCAACTACTAAATTATTGACTTCTATTCAAGGAAAAAATATTCGTACTAATGAAAATTATGCTTACACTTATTTATATGATGGTTATAAAAGACCCTATATAACTAGAGAAACCAACGGAAAAGCATTTTTTGAACATCAAGTTGCTAGAGATTCTTATGGTAGGGTTTCAAATGAGATTTATATAACCACTAATCATTCAGATAATGTAAATAGTACAGTTAGAGTAAAGAATATTTATGATACCAGTTCTGGTACTTTAACCGAAATTAAAGATGCTAATAATAATGCTTCGCTTTGGAAAGTTAATGAAGTAAATGAAAGAGGACAGACTACAAAAACAACCTTAGGAAATGGTATTACAAAAAATAGAACTTATGATAGTTATGGGTTTTTAACTAAGATTTATGATAGAGCTTCTAGTGTTGTTTTAGATGTAGATTATAGTTTTAATACAGTGAGAGGAAACTTAAATAGTAGAAAAAATAATAGCTTAGGATGGAATGAAAACTTTACATACGATCATTTAGACCGATTAACTAATATATCTGGTTCTGTAAGCAAGGAACAGCAGTATGATGGTAGAGGTCGTATTACTGCCAATTCTGAAATAGGAAGTTACAATTATGAATCTAATAATTTGTATAGATTAAAAGGAGTAGATTTAAATACTAAAGGAGATTTATATTATCAAAATCAACCCTTGCAAAAAATAAGATACAATTCTTATAAAAAACCCGTTTCTATAAATGTAAAAGATAGAGCAAAAGTAGATTTTGAATATGGGATTTTACAAAATAGAAGCCACGCTTATTTTGGAGGGAATGAAGATAATAAGCTAAGTCGTAGATATCAAAAGCATTATTCAGGAATTACACCTGTAGAAATAGAGGCTGATAATCAGGGAAACACTAAAATTATCACCTATATTGGAGGCGATGCCTATTCTGCACCAGTAGTTCATATTAAGCAAACAAAAACTGGAGAAGCGAATGGTTTCCATTATTTACATAGAGATTATTTAGGTAGTATTTTAGCAATTACAGATAGAAATGCTAATACTAAAGAACAACGTCAGTTTGGTGCATGGGGTGTTGTAGATAAGTTTAAAAGAGGTAATAGTGAAATTGATTTCGAATATTCAACAACGCTACTAAACAGAGGTTATACTGGTCATGAACATTTTACTGAAGTAGGATTGATACATATGAATGGACGGATGTATGATGCCAAATTAGGACGTTTCTTATCCCCAGATAATTATATACAGGCTCCATTTAGTACTCAAAGTTTTAATAGGTATGGGTATGTATTGAACAACCCTTTAAAATATAATGATCCTAGTGGAGAACTCTTTTCGGTTGTTTTTGCTTATTTGGTAGCTAACTTTACAAGTTACGCAATTATTGGAGCGGTTATTGGTGGTGTTTCTTATATTACTGGTGCTATAGTTTCAGGAAATTGGTCTTGGGGTGGTTTTGCTTCTTCTATTGTTGGAGGGATAGTTGGTGTTACTTTAGCAGGTGTAGGTGGTTTATCAAATACTCAACTAGTCTTATCTGCTATTGCTGCCCCACTACTACCTAGCTTTAGTGTACCTTTAGGAGATTTTTCAATTAATGTTAGCCCAACGATACTTTTTGGAAAATCTTTAGGAATAGGCGCTAGTATAAGTGCAAGTTACAAAGATGGTAATTTTAGTTTCTCTGCAGGCATTGGTGTTGTTAGTTATGGGAACTATCAAGGTTTTGGAAATCAAGGTGCTCAAATAAGACATTCTTTAATGGCTACTTTTGATGATGGAAAAACTGGTTTTAGTTTAGGGTCAAATTTTTGGAGTGGAGATGGCAGTATGAAAGAGTTTAAACAAGTAACTGGGATTGGTAAGTTTAAAAGTGGAGATTTTAATTTTACTTATGAAAATGATGGTAATCCTTTTGGGAAACAAGGAAGAAAAGTAAATTTAGGCGATGGAAATGATAGTCACAGAACCGCAGCAGTTACTATTAGAATAGGAAAATTTAAGGCAGGTTTTAATTTATTTACAGGTTTTAGAGATGATTACTCAAAAGATAGTGAACAAATGACTAAAGCAATAGAAGAAGAAGGCTATGATAGGGGTACTTATGGAGAATGGATGCCAGCAGGCTATGTAAAAGAGGAAAACCCCTATAGATTAGGAGCCGCATACTTTTCTTATGGAAATTATAGGGTAGGTATTGATTCCGACAGACATGTAAGACATCCAATTCAAAATATAGGAGCTCATTGGTTTGTAAGCCCTCAACCAGGTTTTAAGACTTTATCAAATTCTATTTCACCATATTTTCAGTATCATACAACTAATCCATTTACATCATGGTAAGATATTTCATTTTTTTATTTTTTTGTTTCTTTATAATTTCGTGTGGAGGTATGAAAACAAAACGCTTAAATAATAGCTATATTCAAATCCCCTTGGATGATAGTTTTTTTATAAATAATTATAAGAACCTTTATAAAAAAGAAAACACTTCAAAAATCGATTATGAATCTATATATATTGAAGCTTATGCGATTGACTATAGAGGAGAAATGCATGATTCTAGAAAAAACAATAGTTTTATTGGAGCTTTAAAATTTTATCAGAATAACTGTATAAATAACTTCGTTTTTAATAGAGATAGTATAAAAAAACTACCCTTGCTAGATCCAAGTAAAGTGGGATATAGAGGTGTTTATTATTTTAAAGAAAACAAGCAAATAATATCTTTAGTGGTGCCCATAACTCAAAACAGAAAAAGTTACGGGGTAAAAGATTATGAATTTACTATTAAAGGAGATACACTTACTTTAAAACAGAAAAAAAGTTTTTTTAAATACGTGTATCTTAAACAAAAACTATCAAAAGAAAATTTGAAATTTAGGGCAGATTGGTAAGAGTAATAATATAAAGCTATTTGGTAAAACTGCTTCACATGTATCTGGTCATATTCAAATGTTTAACGGAGCTAACTGGGTTTCTGATTTTACTCAAAAAACATTTTTCCCTTGGAGAAGTTCAAATTACAAAATATATAGATGGTAAAAATTATGAGAAAAGTTATAATATTTTTTTATTTAATAGGAATTTACGGCTGTTTTTGTCAAACACAGAAACATAATTATCAAGTGCAAGAAAAATTCTTAAAGAATTTTTATTTTGAGTATCTAATAAAAACAGATATTGATAAATACGATAAAGTAGTTATAAGGCAAAATTATCAAAAGATTATGAATGCTTATTGTACTGAAAATTTAGTAAATAAAATTAATGGAATGCAAGAAAATTATGAACTAAGTTATGATCCTTTTATAAAGGCTCAAGATTATCATATTAGTCTTTTAGATTTCATTATTATCAAAAAGAACCCTATAAAAAAAGGAAATTATTTAGTGTCTTACAGATATAAAAACCAAAGCGAAAAAGAGAGAATAAATATAGATATACAAGTAGCTAAAGTTAATGGAAACCTTAAGATAATTGGAGTAGATAACATTAATTAGAATTATGAATTTTTATGAAATATATTACAATTTTTATTATTACATTTTGGTCTCAATTTATTTTTGGACAGTTTGAAAAAACAAATAAAGCTTTAATTTTTATAGATAGCCTAAAAACAGAAAAAAACAAAAAAACAAAGCAATATCATTTATCTTCTAATAGGTATCTTTTAACGGATTTAGATAATGATGGCATAATTGAAGTTATTGAAATAGCAAATAAAATTGAGGATGATATTCCTGGTTTTTTACCAATAGAACTGTCTTTTGCTTTTGATTACCATATATTGTATTCTTTTAATAATAGATTAAATAAATTTATATTAAAAAATACTTCTGATTTTAAAATTTATCAAAAAGAAAGAGAGTATTTTTATAAAGCTTGGTATAGTTTGATTTCCAATCCTAAGGACTTAAATCAAAATTTAAAAGATTTGGTAAACGAAAACAAAAAGTATTTCCTGAATGAATTAAATAAACTCTTGATAGAAGTGAAAAATTGATGATTTAAAACAATATTTATTATGAAACATAAAATAATACTATTTCTATTTACTATTATATTTTTTTCTTGTGGCTCAGAAGATAATAACACACTAACACAAGAAGAACCATTAAAAGTAGAATTAATAGCCACAAAAACTACTGTTTCTATAAACGAAGTAGTTCCTTTTGAG
>JAWUVT010000149.1:0-7169 GCA_034112225.1 Flavobacteriales bacterium
CCTCTCTGACCAAGCTTACCAAATATATCAGTTATTTAAAGAAAATGCTGTGCTAATTAGAACTTAACCTGAAGATGTTAATCTTCTTCTGGTTCATCTGGAATAGTTCCAACTTCCCCACAACAAGCATTGGCGTTAACTTCCACCTTTGGTTTCTTTAATTCTTCTTCCATTTCCTCTGGAATACAACTCATAAAAAAACTGTTTACTACTAAAACTGCAACTAAAAAAAATAACTTTTTCATCTTTAAAAAAGGGTAAGGATTAATAAAAAAACATAAAACTTCTCTAAATACTTCTTAAATAACTTATCAAGAGCTATAGAATTCAATAATGCTTGTTGAGGATTTCCTCACTTCTATATAGAAGAGGAGTTCTAATTTTGAGCAATGATTTGTATAGGTATCAAGACAGGGGTATAAAAGAATAATTTCAATGAACGTTTATACTCTTTTAGTATTCAATTCTATCCCCAAACTCAAATCACTAATAATCAGAAGTTAAAAAAATAACCATTGGGTAATTCTTAAAAAAGAAGGTAAATAAACCCCATAAAAAACATCTTTATGAAAGTTTTAATATCATGGCAAGCTGCAATGAACGATTTTATAAGCATCGACAGGCGAAAAACCAGTATCAATGAAAATGGAACTCATTGTGAGTTATACAAAAATGCTTTTGATTATGATAAACATGTTTTTTTATGCTCTAAGAGTGAAGAAAGCGAGGATAATTATTTCTCGTATTTATGTAATCATTTAAGAACAACATATCAAAAAGAAGTAACTCCTATGTTTTTAGGAATTAACAATGTAATTAGTGTTGAGGAGATACTAAAAAAGGTTCGCCCAATATTGGTAAACCATGCCAATGAAACTGTAGAAATTTTTATCTCCCCTGGAACACCTGCTATGCAAACAGTATGGTATCTCTTAGGGTTTGAGTTTCCAGAAATCAAATTATTTCAGGCAGTTCCGCCAAAACATAGAAATGGAAATTCATATCAGAGAAAATATATAACTATAAATCCTTCAATTAGTTCTGCTCTTGCAGTTCGAGAACAAGTACAAAAAGAATCAACCCAACAAAAAGATATTTTTAAAGGCAAAAAGATTCAAACCATTTATGATTTAGCAACAGAAATAGCAACACCTTACCCAATTACGACACTTATTTTAGGAAAAACAGGTACAGGAAAAGAATGGATTGCAAATCATATTTGTAAAGAATCCTCTAGAGATAGTGACATTTTTTTAGCCATTAATTGTGCAGGAATGAATGATGAGTTGTTAGCGAGCGAACTCTTTGGTCATGTTAAAGGAGCATTTACTGGAGCAACGACAGAAAGGAAAGGTGCTTTTCAGAAGGCTCATGAAGGTACTTTGTTTTTAGATGAGATTGGAGATATTTCCAAAAAAATGCAGCAGACATTACTTCGAGTTTTACAAGATGGAGTCATCTACAAATTAGGAAGCTATGACCCCATAAAAGTGGACGTTCGCATTATTGCGGCGACTAATAAGGATTTGTTTGAGATGACAGAAACAGGCGCATTTCGTGCAGACTTGTACTATCGTCTTGCTGTTGCAGAAATCGAAACGTTATCATTCAATGAATTGCCTGCGGAAGAGCGGGAAGAATATTTTGAATTTTTCATTCAAAAATGGAAGAAAAAACTGAGAAGAAAGAAAATACACTTTGATAAAGGAGTCAAACGAATGTTAGACTTGCATCCATTCCCAGGGAATTTTAGAGAATTAGAAAATCTTATTGAGCGCTTTTACACCTATTCAAAACAAGATGGTTTAGTAACTATGGATATGGTTCCAAATCGTATTAAACACCCTGAAGGACGTTCCTTTTCATTAAAAATAAAGGATGTAGAAAATGCACATTATAAAAAAGTGTACAAAATGTTTAAAGGAAATAAATCGAAAATGTATGAAGCATTGGATATCGATAAAAAAAAGTGGAATAGAATTATTAAAGAATTGGAACTAATATAAAAAACAGCATCAAAATCTTTCAAAATCCAGTGAAAGTCACAATCAAAAAGATACATCAAATAAACAATAAATACTTAACTATCTAAATTTTTAATTATGAATGCAAAATCAAAACAGTTATTAAAAGACTATGAAAATGAAATAGTGAAATCTTGGCATGTAGCCCAAGAAAATGATGGGAACAAGATAGGAATTAACCTTTCCTTAACACAGGCTGGATTGTGTGCAGAACGTATCTGTCAAGCTACATACATCCGTATTTATGGCGTCAAACCAAAAAAAACTTTCCATAAACTTACTCTTTTCTTTTTTGATGAAGGAGTTTTTGATATTCAAATGAAAACGATTATGAATACCATAAGACCTATAGCTGCAACTGGTAGGCATGAATCTATTACGATAGAAAGAGCTTTTATGGATAAAATAAGGTTATTCCTTATGGATGCAGTTCTTTGGTATCAAAAAAAGTATAGGATGGAATTTCCAAACTTACAATTAAAAAAATACCAATCTATACTTTACAGAAAACCAGCGCATGCATATAAAATTATGAATGAATCTGGTCATTTATCAGATGAAAATTATAATAAGAATATGAAAGATGAAGTATTGGTGGGCGCACATATAGAAGAGAAGAAACTCTTACGAACACCTATTTATACAAGTTTATTAGTTGATGTTTCAGGCTCCATGATAAAATATACAGATGAAGTGATTCGAGGTCATAAAGAATCTCTTTCCGCAATTCGTGGAAGTATGGTTTGTAAACAAAAAGCCCTATTTCTAATGCAGCATCTCTTCAATCATGAAAGTAAATTATTAAACTCACTAACATTAGTAGATAAATCGGCTAATGACTCTATAGTTGCCTTAGATAAAAATAATTATAGACCTCATAGCACTACCGCCTTATTTGATACTTTATATGAAGCTATCAATCTTTTATGTTTAGAAGTAAATTCTCTTAAAATGACCAAAGGAAGAAAACCTGAAATCATTATTAGTGTAATGACTGACGGAATAGATAATCAGAGTAGCTCACACACTATAGAAGATATTAAAAAACTTATGGAGTTCCTTAAAAAAGAAAATGTTATTAAAAGTTCTGTACTTATTGGTTGGACTAACCCAAAAGACTTAAATATTAAATATTTAACGGATTTACAAAGTAAATTAGGCTTTGAAGAAGCAATTGCAATCAACCAGAGTGATCCGAAGTCCGTACGAAAAGCATTTAAACTATTTTCAGAGAGAGTTGTATAATAAAAAACAAACACAATGATTGTTACAATTAATAAAAATAAGTATCCCATAAATAACAATGATTATTTAGATGCAGGAAAAGAGGCTACAGTTTATACTTTAAAAAATGATTCTATTGTAAAAATTTTAGAAGACAATTTTTAATCTGAAAATAAAATAAAGAAAATACTCGCTTTATGTGATAAGTCAGATTATCTATCAGAGATTAAAGGATTTGAAAACATTGCAATTCCAACGTACCCTGCTTATATTTCTGATACTATTTGTGGATATTCAATGGCTTTTTTCAAAGGTTGTAAAACTATTAGTGAGTTGGGATATGACATCATAAATTCGAGTTATAGTTTTAAAGATGTTACAGATAGAGATGTCTTTAAAATTATTGAAAAACTATTTGATACATTACAAATACTTCATCGGCAAAAAATAATTTTAGGAGATATTAGTGCAAACAATATTTTATGGGACACCAAAACAAATGAGGTTTATATAATTGATTTAGATTCTGCAAAAGTTGGAGAATTTTATGCAAGTATGTCTACCCCAGGATATCTATGCCCAATTGTTAAAAAAATGGGAGCAGATCAAGATGGTGGGCTCTCTTTTAGTACTTCTAGTGATATTTACGCTTTGAGTATTATTTGTTTTGAATTGCTTATGGGGCCGCATCCATGTGATGTTGGAGTGCAACCTATAACCGATAGGGATGATAAAATGGAAAAAAATATTACTTTTTTAAGCTATCATTTCTTGGAAAGAACAAGTTATAAAGGATATGAATTATTCGATGAAGATGAATTTAATGAGGCATCCAAAAGATTAGATAGTATTAAAAAAAATGCACCTAAAATTTACACTCTTTTTCTAAATGTATTTCACTTTGGTAAACGTCAATATTTACAACAAAAAAATATTATTAAAAAAGTTCAAAAAAAAATAGTACGAAAAATACAAGCAATTCGAACCTCTCAAAATAAAAAACAATACGACCCTAAAGAACTCATGTTTTTTTTGGATACTTATAACTTAAAACTACCAAATTATGTCAAATAACTGGGAACAAAGACCTTTTCAACTAGCAAGTGGATCTTTAAAAAACACTGAAACTGAAACAAAATTACCGTTTAATATTGGGGGTGTATCAAGACAAGGTTTTGAACACATCAGATGTGGTATTTCCAATCAAGATGCTATTAATTTTAGAATTGATGATGATTTTATGATTGCTGTTCTATGTGATGGTTGTACCTCGCATGATGAATCAATGATAACAGATTATTCTTCAAATGAAGTAGGTTCTAGATTGCTAGCAGAGATGATTGCAAACTTTTGTTACCAAGACATCAAACCTAGAAAAAATAGGATAAAAATTGAACCTTTTTTAAGACGCTTGAACACAGAAATTCATCAACGTCTTAAACGACTTATGAAGTCTTTGTTAGTCAAAGGAGAAAACCAATTGCCTTTTTTATTTAATATGATGACCAGTACAGTCATTGTTACAGTTATGAGAAAGAAAGATTATTTTGTTTTCCATTGTGGCGACGGGTTTGTCGGAATTAATGATATCATTCATAACTTAAATTCAGATTCTGGAGCATATCTTACTAATGCATTTGATTCAAACTTCAAACCAAATACTCCTTTATTAAAATTAATAGACTCAGGTGATACCTCAGATTTGAATCAACTCTATATGGCAAGTGATGGTTTTGAACATAGTCAAATTTTAGAAAGCCCATTTTTTAAAAATGTACTAAAAAAACGTGATTATCCTCAAACTGGATATATTGATTTACTTGCCGAACTTCATCTGGAAATCATTGAACCTTATTATGAGTCAAATCAAAACCTTCGTAGATGGCCCATAGATGACGCTTCTCTAATTATGCTGCGTAAAACTTTAAAATAAACACTTAAATTATGTTAGAATTATCTCGAAATTTTATTATTGAAAATGGCGGGTTTTTGGCTTCATTACGGAAGAAATCCTATCAATACCTTCATCAAATTATAAAAAAAAATAGAGCACTAAAGTGGCAAACATTAAATTTATCAAAATTAGATCGTACCATAACACACGCACACCCTCATTTAGACGAGTATTTTGCTGATTTATTAATTCGTGGTGCTTTGCCTGAAAAAAAAATGAATATTGATTTTATGGAAATTGCAATTCAATCTGAAAAGAATGATTCTACTTGTAAAGCATATTTTCCAAACGGTATTGTAACGGGTATTGGAGCAGATGTTACTGGAGGAGGAAGTGCTTTAAAATTATATGATGAACACCAAATTGATGGGGGTAGACTCGAAGATTCTTGTAGTGAATTAGTCGCAAAAGATTTATTTAAAAGAACCCCTTGGTCTATAAATAGAATTCTCAAAGAAGTAAATGAATTGGATGCCAATGGAGGTGCACACACCCAACATATAAGTAATATTATTAAAGCTGGACATCATGTACGTTTTTTACACAAAAAATCTGAAAATGATTTTCAAAATATACAAGGCTGGCTTACACCAATATGTAAAAAAACACTGATGGACATTTCCATTACTGCTGTTATTTATTGCTTAGAAAATAAAATTAATCTCTCTGAGTACACTTCTGAAAACAAAGCATGGCTGGAAAGTACCCTAAATCACTATCAAGAAAATACACCCTTCAAGTCAGATAGTAATTTTAAAAAAACAATTGATCGATTGAGAAATACTTTCTTTAACCAAAAGGTAGTTTTTAAACAAGCAAAATTACCTATTAGTAAAAGGTCTGACCAATTACTCGTTTTAGGGAAAGTATGTCATGCACTTTTTCAATGTTGGGGAGAGGATATTGCAAGAATTATAATGCTACATTATTGGGAAATACTTTATCAAACTCAAGCAGTATTCAATAATGTTACCGATGAACTAAACACCTTAAAAGTATCGGGCAATACAATATTACATTCTGTTTATGGAACCATAGAAAAACAAGTTTTTCTTCTTCCAAAAATAAAAGCCCAGCATAATGAAAGAGTATCCATTCCTCAAAACTTTCATCATAATTTATGGACAATAGAAGTATCGCAAACACCAAGGTTAATTATGGGCAATAGACCTTTAATCAATTTTTTAAATAAAAATAATGCTGGTTTTGGAATCATTTTTTTCAATGATACTTTTAATTGTACAAAGGCACTGTTTAAAGGAACTTCATTTCCCCATAATAAATGGAGAAAATTAGTACAAATTTTATGTAAAAAAGAACCTGAATGTTGGTATGATACTTCAGAAACAGCTTCTTTTTTAGTTAATGGAAATCGTTCACATGCTTATGTTCCCTTGAGTCAAATGGAACTAAAAGACCTTACTGAAATTATTAGGATATTATAGCATAGATAAAAGGCATCAAAACTTAATTTTGATGCCTTTTATTCAATTTTCTATTGCCAGTTTAACCTGTCAATAGTTTTTACATATTTCAAAACATTTTCAAAATCAGATGTATATTTTTCTGAATTATATGTAAAGTTTGGTTTTTTGAAATGTAATCCAATAACCCCAGGACCGTAACTTACATTTAAAGATGATTTTTTTATCTTTTCTTTAAACTGAGCTACAGGAATTGTTAAACTATTTTCTAAATCTCTAATAAAAATTTCTTTTAAATTAGTGATTCCACAATTTAGTGGAGATATTTTCCAAACAATTTTTGAAAAACCCCAAACGTGTTTT
Source organism: Flavobacteriales bacterium (assembly GCA_034112225.1). Taxonomy (GTDB): domain Bacteria; phylum Bacteroidota; class Bacteroidia; order Flavobacteriales_E; family Vicingaceae. The sequence continues at coordinate 6,990 of JAWUVT010000149.1, forward strand.
TTAAACACATTTTCTATACGTTTATTAAAATCTGAAATCAAAGGATTATCAAATAATAATACTTCAATCTTTCCATCATTATAAATTTCATAAGGAATTTCATTTTTATCCAATGCTTTGATGAAAAGTTGAACTTCCCCCTTTACATTTAAATTTGATAAAAATACTTTTTGAATGTTT
>JAWUVT010000150.1:0-7445 GCA_034112225.1 Flavobacteriales bacterium
TTTCCATCTTGATGAAACGTAATCATTTGATTTTCTCCTTTTCGTAAAACTTCAGAATCATTTACTAAAATTTCTCCATCTAATAGATAAATTAAAGATTGATGATTTTGTGGTATTTTAAGATCTATCTTTCCTCCTTCAGCTGCTTTTAGAGTAAAAACATTAACATCAGTCTGCGTTCGTATCAATCCAAATTCATTATTCTGTTTCCCTGCAATAATATTTAATTGCACTTTTTTATCATCAGAAAACAATTTTGGAATTTGTTTTTCTTCTAAATATTGATAATTAGGCATCATCATTTTATCTTTTGCTGGCAAATTCAACCACAGCTGAATCCCTTCTAAATCACCACCTTTTTTTACAAATTCTTTGGTTGGTCCTTCTGCATGTATAATTCCACGACCAGCAGTTGTCCATTGCACATCTCCAGCTTTTACAACCATTTCATTTCCTAATGAATCTTTATGTAATTGCTCACCTTTAAATAACAACGTTATGGGTTCGAAACCTCTATGTGGATGAGGACCTAAATCGAATGGATTATTAAATTCTGAAATTGTATAAGGACCGTAATGATGTAATAATATAAATGGATCTACATTTTCTATTCCTTCTGTCGGTATTGGTTGACGTAATTTTATTGGTCCCATATTTACGAAAGGACTTATTACTTTATGTTGGATTGTTTTATATTTATTTATCACTTCTATTTATTTATTTATTCTCGATACATCATGTAAAAAAAGCATCACAGTCGAATTTAAAATTCGTTTATAATTGTATTAAGATATTTCTCAAAGAAAATATATAACCATTTATTTTCTATCTAATTTTATCTAAAAGATTACTCAAAGCAACAGCATCTTCATCTGTTATATTATCTAAGAAAGTAAAATTTTGATGATCATCTATCGTTGATAATAAGTCTAAACCTATTTTTGTGATTTTAACATATACCACTCTTCGATCATGTTCACAACGCTCCCTCTCAATTAAATTTTTATCACATAATTTATCCATTAAACGTGTTGCATTTGGTGCTCTTTCTATCATTCTATCTTTAACAAGCTGCACCTTAGTCTTATCTTTTGCGCCTCGTAAAATCCTTAAAATATTATATTGTTGTGGCGAAATTCCATGAGGTTTAAAAAAATCGTTCTCTTTACTAATTAACCAATTAGAGGTATACTTTATGTTGATTAATGCCTTTAACTTATTACTTATAAACTTAGAGTTGATGTCTTTAGAAATATCTCCCATAATTATGCTCTTAACCTTAAATCTTGCATTATTTTATTAAATTCGTTTGTTGTTGGCGTTAAATATATTGGATCATCTAGAAATAAAGTTGAAAATTTTACAACACCATCATACAGTTTTTTACGATGTTCTCTTGCTTCAGCTTCTTTAAAAACATCTTTACATATGTAAGAAACGCCTGTTGAGTTTAAAAATTTTTTAAATACAACAGAATAAGCATGACCCTGTTTTCCGAAAAAAACTATTTTCATTTTTTTATTTATTTACAGAATTCTCAAATTTACTAACCTTTTCTTTTAATAATACTAGCAAATCTTGCTGTATGATTTTACCATCTTTAAAATTATCATAAAAACTAGGCAATGAAAAAGAAACTAACTCCTTAGCACCCATTCTAGAAAATGATTGAACGCCTGTTTCTAAGACGGTCTGTCCTCCTCTTGCTCCTGGAGAAGCTGCCATTAATAATAATGGTTGGTCTCTAAAAAAATTCTTTTCTACTCGTGTACTCCAATCAAAAATATTTTTAAATGCGGCAGTATAAGAACCATTATGTTCTGCTAATGAAAGGATAAATCCGTCATAATTATCTAACAAAGAAGTAAACTTTATTACATCTTCTGGAAACCCATTTTTTTCTTCATCACTGCTATAAATTGGCAAAGTAAAGTCTCTTAAGTCTATCACATTAAAAGAGGTTTTTTGTAAATTTTCTGCAGCAAACGTTGCTAATTTTTTATTAATTGATGTTAAACTTGTACTACCAGCAAAGGCTAAAATTTTTTTCATTTTTAACTTATTTTTAATTCAATTTCAGTTTCTCCTTTTATCATTTTTGCAACAGGGCATTTACTTGCAATTACTAACAATCTTTTTCTTTGATCCTCTGAGATTACTTTTTCAAATGAAATATCTTCAACCAACACTTTTTTAATTCCTTCAGAAGTTAATTCTTCTTTTTGAGAAACATTAACCATTATTTTACCAACATCCCACCCTTTTCTTTCGGTATACATCCTTAAGGTTATTGACACACAACCTCCAACCGCAGTTAACAAATATTCAACTGGAGTTGGGCCATTATCATCACCTCCAGAAGCAACTGGCTCATCGATTACTAAAAAATGATTTCTTGCCCTTACTTCTGCTAAATAGTTGCGATTCGTTAATGTAACTTCTGATGTTATTCTATCTATCATCTTATATTTTCTTAGTATAAATATAAGAAACTATTAATAAGATCATTGCTAAAGCAGCCCCCATTTGCTCTCCGTCTCCAACCATAAAATGTGCGAAGAAGGCTAAAATAAATGCGAAGAAAAATCCAGCATATGCCCATTCTTTTATGACTTTACTTGCAACAAACCATAAAGCGAATAAACCTAATAATTTTGCAACTGCATATGGGTAAATAATATATGTAGGGTAACCAAAAAGTGTAAAGAGAACTGCTACTTCTTCGTAATTGAAGAAATACATTCCCACGGAGAAAAGAATGAACAAGGTTAATAATCCTGTAGAAGTATAATAAATAATTTTATTCGTCTTCATCATAAATGTTTTTAAATTCTTGACAAAGTTACAAAATAAAATTTTATTTACCAAGGAAAATAAATCCAAGGAAATATTTATGTTTTTTTATGTTCAAAATAAATATTAGATATAATCAATGGCTCTAGAAGCTACGCATCTCTATTTATGAGCTAAAAAAACCTCAAATAAAATAACGGAACCATCAAATTATTTTGAATTAAAAAAAAATGTAAAATTTATTTACAGATCTATTTTTTACTTCTCTTGACACAATAAATTATATTTTTTAATATAATAAGTTTCAATTTATTATTATTTTAGCTACAAAAAACTATGTCTATGAAATTTTCAAGAAAAATAACACCCTTTTTATTTTTAATTATATCCGTTACTATTTATCCTCAAAATGTTTCACCAACCTGTGATAGCACAGAATCTCCATGTTCAGACAATACTAGTGTTAAGCTCTTTCCTAATGTTACAAATCAGGCAGATCAAGGTTCTTTTAAGGTTCCCCTAGTAATCAATCAACCTCCAGAACTTACTGCGAATAACAGAGTGGCATATTGCCCTTTGAGTCAGGTTACTATAGCACCAAACTTCACTATTTCAGATCCTGACGATGTAGCTATTGATGCGTTTTTTATTCAAATCTCTTCGGGATATGATATAGATAATGATCAGTTAATATTAACAGGAACACACCCCACGATAAACACCTCGTGGAATGCTGATGAAGGCAAATTAACATTAACACCAAATGGATCAACTCAAATTTCTTACACAGACTTAGAACTAGCTATAAAAGATCTCATTTTTGAAAGCGAAGATCCTGATATTAGTTCAGATCGATTTTTTTCTTTTACAATTGGAGAAGCCAACTACCTCCCTTTAACAGGACATTATTATGTTTTTGTAAATGATATTGACATCACTTGGTCTGACGCTAAAGCTTCAGCAGAGGCATCAAATTACTATGGTCTTCAGGGATATTTGACAACAATTTTATCTGCCGAAGAAAATCAAATCGCTACTGTGCAAATACCAGGTCCTGGTTGGATTGGTTGTAGTGATAAAGATCAAGAAGGTGTTTGGAAGTGGGTTACCGGCCCTGAGGATGGAACTATTCTCTGGAATGGTACTGCTAATGGATCAGCACCAATTGATCTAACAACTGGATTACCAATGTATTCAAATTGGAATGAGGGGGAACCAAATCAATCAGGAAATGAAGATTATGCCCATATCATTGATGAATCTAGAGGTATCAAAGGTTCTTGGAATGATTTACGGAATACGGCAGGTAATGGTGTATTTCAAGCAAAAGGATATATCGTTGAATACGGTGGAATGCCAGGAGATCCAGTTTTAAATATCTCAGCAAATACCAGTATTTATATTCCCAAAATAGAATCTACAAATGGCGGACAAGTTTGTTTTAATAATAGCACTACATTAACAGCAACTGTTAGTGAAGGTGACGTATTTTGGTATAATGCAATATCCGGCGGAATTCTCCAAGGTACTGGAGGAAACTTTACGACACCTGTACTAACGAATTCTACGACCTACTATGTAACCGTCGCACCACAAGGATGTGACTCAGAAAGAATCGCTGTAGAAGCGACTATATATCCAATCCCCGTTTTAGCGAATAATCCTGCTAAATTAATTGTTTGTTATAACAACCTAGACTTAAGTACAACTGTAAACCTTAAATTAGCAGAACCTACTATTTCTACTAATTATGAAAATGAAACTTTTAAATATTTTCCAACTGAAGACGATGCTGATTTAGGTAATAATGAAATTACAGGTATTGATATAGAAACATATTCTGTTACTGGAACTGGTGAAGCTTGGGTAAGAGTCATTTCTGACCAAAACTGTTATCGTATTTCTAAAATTGAAATTACGGTGAACTTTAGTCTAGATCTTGTTTATAACGAAAAATATACTCAATGTGATGATTTCTTAGATGCTGACGGAAATGATACTAATGATAATTCTGATACTGATGGAATTGCTACATTCGACTTTAGTGATTCTAAAGCTGAAATAAAAGGTTTCTTTCCGTTGACTTTACCATCAGATTTAGATGTTTATTACTACGAAACGGAAAGCGACAGAAACGCTTCTATAAATAACATTAATAATCAAATTGGAAATCACAGAAATAATAATAATAATCCTTTGTATGCGAACAATCAAACCATTTATGTTAAGGTTATAAATAATACGAACAATAGTTGTACTGGAACTACAAATATCTATTTACAAGTAAACAAATTACCTATTGCAAATATTCCAACAAATTTTGATTTGTGTGATGATTCTCTTTCTGGAAGCTCCACCGATGGTGAAAATATTGCTATTAATCTTCGTGATAAAGTAGCCGATATTTTAGGCCCAACTCAAACTGAAGCAGATTATCTTGTTACGTTCCATACTTCGTTTATAGACGCTGATGATCTTTCTAGCACTGGAATTACAAACGACACCAACTTTACAAACACTGCTCCTGTTGGTTTTGTTTTAGGTGCTATTAGTGAACAAAATATTTTTGTACGTGTACAAGATAACAGTTCGAGCCCTGCTTGTTATAACTCGCGTGATTCTTCTTTTAAAATAATTGTAAACCCACTTCCAGTGGTTACTGCAATTACACCTTTACCTTTTTGTGACATCCCTAACGCAACAGATGCTGATCCTAGAAATAGAATTGCAAAAAACATAGATTTAACTTCTAAGGTTGCTGAAATTTTAAATGGTAGAACAAATCATAGAGTTGCTTTTTATACAACATCACAAAACGCTCAAAATAGCAGTCCTGAAATTACAAATACAATCGATTATGAAAGTGTCCCTGCATTAACTACTTTTCCTCCTAACTTTAGTACAGATGATCCTGGTTTACAAACCATTTTCTATAAAGTGATCGATCAAACGGGTATTATGTGTGAGTCGATTTTTGCTACTTTTAACTTATTAATTTATCCTGAACCAAACATTCCTGTAAATGTTTCTGATTTTTCTGAATGTGATAACACCTCAGATTCTTTTGAAAATGATGCAAATGGTATCAATGGTGATATTACTTTAATAAATATAATACCAGAAATTCTTGTGAATTATCAACCTAGTGAATTTGATGATTTTAGTATTACTTTTTATACCTCTCTTGCAGATGCAGAATCTGGTGATATAACATTAGCTTTAGATGAAAACATCTATCAAAATACAGTAAACAACGAAACTATTTATGTGCGTGTAGAGAATATTAGAAACACACCTATTGTATGTGTAAATACACGTTTGTCTTTCAATATTAATATTAAACCTTTACCTAGCTTTACAGTGCTGGGTGAAGAGAATATAGATGATCCACAGATTCTTTGTTTAAATGATTTACCATTCACTATTGAAGCTGAAAACCCTGGTGCAACTTATAGTTATCAATGGACAGATGAAACAGGAACTGTTTTAGGAAACGAAAGAACTTTAGATATTACAACAGGTGGTAAATACATTGTTACTGCTTCAGATCAATCTCCGGATGGTTGTTCTAGAACGAGAACTACTATTGTAAACGAATCGAACAATGCAACTTTAGACATGAGTTTTATAACCATCATTGATGAATCTAACAATATTGGGAGTCAAAATAATTTATCAATCTCTGTTGATGTTCTCAGTAACGACTTAGGTTCTGGAGAATATCAATTTGCGATTTTAAATACAGATGATAACACAAGAACTCCTTTTGCAGGCTTCCAAGACCAACCTCTTTTTGAAAACTTAGAAGGTGGTATTTACAACGTTATTGTCAATGACAAAAACGGTTGTTCTCCAGACGCCACTTTGTTGGTTCCTGTAATTCAATTCCCTAAATTCTTTACACCAAATTCTGATGGTGAAAATGATTATTGGCAGGTAAAAGGTGCTAACAAAACATTTTATCCAAATAGCAATATTCATATTTTTAATAGATATGGAAAACTAGTCGCGCAATTAGAAGTTGATGACCAAGGTTGGGACGGAACCTATAATGGAAAAAGACTTCCTTCTAATGATTATTGGTTTAATATCACTTTAATTCCTGCAGATCAAACAACATCAACAATCAATAAAAAAGGAAATTTCTCTTTACTGAGGAGGTAAATATTGCTTTTTAAAAGTTAAAAAAATACGGATACTTTTTTACAAAGTATCCGTATTTTTACAGAATGGAATTTAAATTAGTATCAGAATTTTCTCCAACAGGAGATCAACCCCAAGCAATAAAAGAACTCTCCGAAGGAATTTTATCCGGCGAAAAATTTCAAACCTTATTAGGGGTAACAGGTTCTGGTAAAACTTTTACAGTGGCTAATGTAATAAAGGAAGTTAAAAAACCAACCTTAGTATTAGCACATAATAAAACATTGGCAGCTCAATTATATTCTGAATTTAAACAATTTTTTCCAGAAAATGCTGTAGAATATTTTGTTTCTTACTACGATTATTATCAACCAGAAGCATACATTCCTGTAACAGGAACCTACATTGAAAAAGATTTATCTATCAATGAAGATATAGAACGTTTGCGTTTAAGCACCACTTCTTCCCTACTTTCAGGTAGACGAGATGTAATCGTTATTGCTTCCGTT
>JAWUVT010000151.1:0-25263 GCA_034112225.1 Flavobacteriales bacterium
GTCAAAACAAGCATTTGATTTTTACGTCCATTTGCTTATTGAAAAAAGAGGTCAAGGAGAAACGTGAAAGTAAGTTACGGTTAAGTGATCCATAACGCCCAATGTATGAAACGTAGCGTTTGTTAAGTGTACAAACTATCGTTCAGCACTGAGCCACATTTTTATATTTTGTTTTTAACTTTTTTAGTTTAAACACCAAATTAAACATGGGGCGGTATTATCAAATAGCACAGTCTTTTCAGTTTGGCAGTTAATAGCTATGTTTTATACAGGTTGTTATGTACTTTATTCGTGTTAATTATCGGGAAAAATATCTGAAACTTCTCCATATTTAAATGGCATCTTTTTCAGCTCGAATTTCTTCTGATCTGGACCAACAATGAACAATGGTAAATGTGAAAATTTTTCTTGAACTATTTTATCTAGTCGATTTCGCAAAATGATATTTTCCTCCTTGTCGTTATGATTTATTTTGTAGCCGAAAGAAATTTCCTCAATAATATCAGGGTCGTAATGAAATTCACTAAAATCTGGGCGATTCTTATCAACAATTAATCGCCATTCATTTTCATATTGCCAATCATTAAGTTTAATAATTAATTGATATTGATTTGCAAATGGTGCACTTTGAGGAACACTATTTGGATTATTTGAATATATTACATTTAATAGTTTGGCGCTTATGAAATGAGGAGATGAACTAATCTTTAAGCGTGGTTTTATTTTAATAACAAATCCATTATAAGAATTTGCGTAGTGAGCCCACATTAGAGGATTTATGCCATCTTCAGAAAAGCACGAAATTCCTTTATTAACAACATCATTTAACAGTGGCACGTATTCCCAGTCTTGAAGGTCTCTTTGGTTTTCAGTAATAAGGTTATAATTACAATCAAATGGGTCGTTGAAATCTTTTGGGTTATTCAAATAAAAATATGCCTTCTCTAATGCGTCAAGACTGTATTCCGTGAGTGGATAATATTTGTACAAACTGTTTGGAATCGTATTTTGGGCAACTCCATTTTTGTGTAGCACCCATCTGCCATTTATCAATGTTAGTTCCTGTTTATCATCTATTCTAAATGTATCCATTTCTTAATTGTACATAACAACCGAATAAAGAACACTAGTGTTCTTTATTCGGTTGTTGGCGCTTGTAAGTTTTTAAAATTACAAAGATATCGGATAAGGATAGGCAAATAGAGGCCGCTTTATTTTGAAACAATGTTACCCTAAAAAAAATCCCTTCAAAAGGAAAGTGAAAAGCCTTTTGTTGAAAATTAGAATGTTTTGCAACAACCACAAAATGGTGTGTATAGTTTCTTTTAATCCCTTATATTTACAGTGCGAACTTTATTATTATTAAAATGAGAGAATCAATATTTTATTGGTTGAAACAAAAAGTCTTGGAGAGGCAAACGGGTGCGAGTCCCGAGACCTTATTGAAGTCTCACTTTAATGAAGTTCGCGGTGACCTCTCCTCTTTTTATTCACTTAATCCATTTAATTATGCGAACTTCAAATGGTCCAAATGTGTGTCCGAAATGTAATTCGGTCAACATTGCGAATGATACACGAAACGTATCAAAAACGTCAAAATTATTAACGGCAGGCGAAGTCGAATTACTCGAATTTTTCGTTTATTTAAACAGACCAGATTTGGTCAAATCATTAAAGTTAATTCACGATTTAGCTATTTATCATTCTGATGTTGCTTTTGATACGGAAGAGAAAACAGCTTTGTATGATGTCAGAGTCCTTTGGGAAAAGATAGAGGAAATGATTGAGTAAGTTGGAAAACAAAAGCGACGTTAATTAACGGCTCTTTTTTTTGTGCTATGATTTGTAACGCTATTCTATGTCATGTTTTAATCTTCGGCTTCGGCTCAGTACAAGTGTGATGTAAAATGTTGTTAAACGAAGTTATTGTTTTTAGGGAAAAGAGATTAAATAATTAACTGAACTTGGTGAAATGGACTACATATAAGTAGATTCCACACTTCGTTTTGTTCCAAAATTAAAATTTTGAAAAACATCGTTCTGAATGACAATTCAGATGAATACATACTTCTCGTTTTCAACTATTCCCTTCAAATAACCTACCACCAAACAATAAAAAAAGCGATATATGAATCCTTGTGTTTTTGCCAAACCAATGGCGCCTGCTTTTCTTCCATACAGATATTAATGAAATTTTCTACAGTATTAAAAGGAAGCCAATTTTCATTTTCAGAAGGATCCATTCCCCATTCCTTTTTTATGGGGAGGGAATACGTTTTTGCTGAATTGTGAATGCCAATAAATGTATCTAAATTTAAATAATAGCCTTTTATTGCTTTTTCATAACTAGGGTTAAAATTTGTTTTGCTTTCATAAGGAACAAATAATGAAACTAATAAACAAAGTGCTTGATCAACTTGGTTAATGTCTATCTCCTTAAACGCAGCTTTTGAACTGTTGTGATGGAGTAGAGGGAATTGTTTTCTTTTTAATTTTTCTAATTTATCTTTCAGTGAATCATTCCTATTTGGACCTATCCAATTGTTTAAAGGCAAGGAAGAGATACTCGGATCAAATAAATAAAATTTATAAGCTAATTCGACATGGGTTAACTGCTTGGTTTTTATTTCTTCAATAATAAAATCAATTTCACCTATTGTTGTTTTATTTTCAATTACTTGAATGTTTTCATAAATTACCTGGTAGTTGGTAGAGGATTCTATTAACTTAGAAACTATTCTTTCTGCCAAATGCCCTAATCTTATATTGGTGGGCAATTCAAAGTCGAGTGTTGATAAAAGGTGTAGTGCTGATAAATTAAAAGTGGGGATACCAGTAATTGAAAAGTCTAGACTATTGGCTTTTAATATGGAGGCTATTCTTGTTTTTCTTTTCATGTTAAGGGTGCTTCAAAGATATTTTTTTTAAGGATAAAGTAGCGAATTAGCGACTTATTTTAGCCTGTAGTTTTACACATTCATTGGCTTCTCTAACATCATGTACTCTAAGTATCTGAGCACCTTTAGTAAGGGCAATCGTATTTAAAACAGTAGTTCCGTTTAGCGCTTCTTCAGGAGTCGTATTCAGCACTTTATTAATCATCGATTTTCGAGATACACCAGCTAAAATTGGCAAACCAAATGTTTTAAAAGCATCTAAATTACTGAGGATTTCATAATTGTGCTCTACCGTTTTTCCAAAACCAAAACCAGGGTCTAAAATAATATCGTTAACACCTAATTGATTCAATTGATTTATTTTTTCTTCAAAGTATTGTTTGATTTCTTCCACAACGTTTGTATAAGTGGGATGGTCTTGCATGGTTTGTGGGGAGCCTTGGAGATGCATTAAAATGTAAGGTACTTTTAAGTCTGCAACGCAGCTAAACATGTTTTTGTCTAAGCTTCCACCAGAAATGTCATTAATTAGCGTTGCTCCAGCTTCAACACATTTTTTAGCTACGGAACTTCTAAAAGTATCTATAGAAATTTCTAATCCTTTAAAATTAGCTTGAATTAATTGTACAATCGGTAAAACTCTTTTTAGCTCTTCAGTTTCTGAAACTGCTGCTGCACCTGGACGAGTAGAGTACCCACCTATGTCAATAATTTGAGCGCCATCATATTCCATGGCATTTACTTTCTGTACAATGTCCTCTTCACGGATGTCATTTCTTCCATCAAAAAAAGAATCTGGAGTCACATTTAAGATCCCCATGATAATCGGTTGGTCTATTTTTAGTTTATTCACTTTAAAATGAAGAGACTTATTTGTATATTGCAAAGATTCACTATTTGAGTGCATAAGATTTTATAGCTATGAGTAATACTTCTAATGAGTACAATTCAATAATAAAGATTTGTACTGACATTTTTACGAAAAAAATGAAAGATTATGGAAGTGCATGGAGAATTCTAAGAACAACGTCACTCACCGATCAGATTTTTATCAAAGCAAAAAGGATTAGAAGTATTGAAGAGAAAGGGATGAGTAAGGTGGATGAAGGAATTCGACCAGAATATATTGCCATCGTTAATTATTGTATCATGGCCTTAGTTCAACTTGAATTGGGTTATAATGAAAATACAGACTTGCCAGAAGAGGAATGCTTAGCGCTTTATGCCAAGCACTTTAAGGCTTCAAAGTCTTTAATGGAGGATAAAAACCATGACTATGATGAGGCGTGGAGAGAGATGAGGTTGAGTTCTTTAACGGATTTAATTCTGATGAAGTTATTACGAACAAAACAGATTGAAGACAATAAAGGAAAAACATTAATTTCGGAAGGTGTTGATGCCAATTATGCAGATATCCTAAATTATGCGGTGTTTGCATTAATTAAAATTGAAGCAGGAGAGCTGTAACGTTAAAGAACTGTTAAAGGGAAAGAAGAGCTGATCTTTGAGTTCTACTTTTGAATTGTACCTATTGCTAAAAAATAAATGAAAATATTAACCACCATATCGCGCGTATTTGTAGGGGCACTATTTATCGTCTCGGGCTTAATAAAAGCGAACGATACTTTAGGATTCAGCTATAAATTAGAAGAGTATTTTGAAAATGGAGCTTTAGCTTATCGAATTAGAGATTGGTTCGGTTGGGATTCGTTTTCTTTAGAATTTTTAATGGAGCACGCATTGCTTTTAGCAATTGTGATGTGTGCAGCAGAAATTATTTTAGGTTTTGCAGTTTTATTCGGAACCAAAATAAAATTTGCGGTTTACTCTTTGTTGGGATTAACCGTACTCTTTTTCTTTTTAACGCTTCATACTGCTACTTGCGATCCCCATGGAAGTTACAATAACGTTACCGTTGTTGAGGTTGGATCGGCATCCCATTCTCGTTTAAAAATGAGAATGGAGTCTGCGAATAACATTTCCATTCAAGAAGAAAATGAGACAGAGGTTACTTATTTAGAAGAAATGCCCGTTCAGTGTGTCACAGACTGTGGTTGTTTTGGCGATGCCATGAAAGGTTCTTTAGGCAGGAGTTTAACCCCTTGGGAATCTTGGACTAAGGATTTGATTTTAATGCTTTTTTTAATCCCAATTATTCTATCACGTAATCGCATCAAGATTAATAATACAAAAGAAGATGTCATTATAGGCGTTAGTTCTTTACTCTTTGTTGGAGTGCTTTCTTGGGTTTTCGATTGGTATTTCCCAATGTTATTTTTCACCTTGGGTTACCTTGGTTATTATGGTACAAAACGTTTGTTATTTAATACCGTATTGCGTTGGTTACCAATTTTGGTGATTACCCTTATTTCTATGCTATTTATCTTTTATACCCTTCATTATTTACCAGTAAGAGATTACAGAGCTTATGGAGTGGGAAATAGTATACCAGCGCAAATGGTATTGCCAAAAGGAGCTAAGGAGTCCGTTTTTGATAATGTTTTTTATTACAAAAACAAAACAACTGGAGTGGTAGAAGAATTTACAGAAACGACTTACCCTTGGGATGATGATAATTATGAGTTTTCTGATAGAAAAACCAAATTAATCATTCAAGGAGATGTTGCTGCCGTTACCGATTTTACAATGATGGCTGAAGATGGAAATGATTATGCACAGGATTTCTTTAATGAAGAAGGCTATGTTTTTATGTTTGTCGCCTACGATATTAATACAACGGATGTTGGAACCATCAAAAAGATGAATACTTTTGTTGACCAATGTAATGCCAATGGAAGTTATGTTCTTGGATTAACCGCATCAGTATATGATGATGTAGAGTCTTTTAGACATAAGAACCAAACGATGTTTGATTTTTATAACTGTGATGCCATCACTTTAAAAACAATAGTTAGAGCAAATCCAGGTATTGTGTTAATGAAAAAAGGTAAAATTTTAGCCAAATGGAATGCGAATAATTTGCCTGATTACGAAGTAGTAAAAGCAGTTCATTTAAAATAAAATTTAGAATTTGATTCAATTTATAATAAAAAGGATAATGTACGGTTTCTTTGTCCTATTAGGGGTTGTAACCGTAGTATTTTTACTTTTCAACGTTTTACCAGGAGATCCTGCTCGAATGTTGATGGGACAACGAGCAGATGCAGAATCCTTAAGAATAATTCAAAAAGATTTAGGATTAGACCAGCCACTAACCAAGCAGTTTGTCATGTATATTAATGACCTGTCTCCTTTATCAGTTCACGATACAGATCCAGACCATTACTTGTATTTAGATCCAGAAAAATATGATTATTCAGAACTGTTTTCTTACGGAGCAACAAATGTTGCAGTAGTTAAGTATCCCTATTTACGGAGATCGTATAGCACGAAACGTAAGGTCGCAGAAACCTTGGCTGATTATATGTTAGAGACAGCAGTTTTGGCTTTAGCGGCGATATTAATCGCGTCCATCTTTGGCGTGTTATTTGGTATTTTTTCTGCCTTAAAAAAAGACTCTTTATTAGACCGATCCTTATTGTTCTTTTCTGTTTTAGGGATGTCGGTACCCTCATTTTATTCAGCCATTATTTTTTCTTGGTTATTTGGATACGTATTGTATGAATTTACAGGCTTAAATATGACCGGCAGTTTATTTGTTTATGACGATTTAGGTAATGGTGAAATCGTAATGTTAAGTAATTTAATACTCCCAGCAATAACATTAGGAATTCGGCCAATATCTGCAATTATGCAATTGACAAGAAGCTCGATGTTGGATGTGATGTCTCAAGATTACATTAGAACGGCAAGTGCTAAAGGCTTAAAATTTAGATCGGTGGTTTTGAAGCATGCCTTAAAAAATGCATTAAACCCTGTAGTCACCACCATTTCGGGGATGTTTGCTAGTTTGTTGGCTGGAGCTTTGTTTGTGGAATGGATATTTGGATGGAAAGGCTTAGGTTGGGTGCTGTTTGATGCCTTAAATAAGTTTGATTTACCGATTGTAATGGGTGGGGTGTTACTTACCGCAACTGTTTTTGTAGTGATCAACATCTTGGTGGATATTATTTATGGATTACTTGACCCTCGCGTAAGAGTGAAGTAGCCTTTAATGTTGAGTATAGACAATAAATTATGAGAAAAAATATAGTCGCTGGAAATTGGAAAATGAATAAAACCCATGCTGAAGCAATTGCCTTAGCCAATGAAGTTGTTGGCTCTTCTTATGCTTCTGATGTTCAGTTAATAATGATTCCTCCAGCAGTTTATGTTTCTGAGATTTCAAAAATTGCTGCTTTAGCAGCTATTGGCGTTGGCGTTCAAAATTCATCACAGCACAATTCAGGAGCTTATACAGGAGAACTTTCTTCAGCGATGATTAAATCTGTTGGCGCACAATATGTGCTTGTAGGTCATTCCGAAAGAAGAGAATATTTTAAAGAACAAAACGATGTTTTGGCAGCAAAAGTAGCTCAAATCTTAGCTGCAGATTTAACACCAATATACTGTTGTGGTGAAGTCTTAGAAGAAAGAGAAAAAGAAAACCACTTTCATTTAATCCAAGCACAGCTAGAGGAAGGATTGTTTCATTTAGATGCCGCACAAATTTTAAAATGTGTGATTGCTTATGAGCCAGTTTGGGCTATCGGAACAGGGGTTACAGCAAGTTCTGCTCAAGCTCAAGAAATGCATCAATTTATTAGAAGCTTATTGATTGAGAAATACGGAGTAGATGCGGCAAATGAAATTTCTATACTTTACGGCGGAAGCTGTAAACCGTCAAATGCAAAAGAATTATTTGCGAATCCTGATGTGGATGGAGGTTTAATTGGCGGAGCTTCATTAAAAGCTGAAGATTTTATTGCCATCGCAAATTCATTTTAATTTACACTTACTTTGTAATTACGAAATTCTGAGCTCTTTTTTTTAAGAAGTTGAAAATCCAAGAAGCTCCTTTTTTAGACCATTTTATTAAAATTGGTATGATTTTTATCGTATTCTGGCCATAAAACATCTTAAAGTTAACCTATTTTAGAACGAACAAAATGAGGGCCTATTCATTTATGGGTTGCGTAATTTATTTTGTATGGATTTATTATTGTTTTAATGATGGTTTTACGATATTTGTTAGTTGGCTATAGCTATTGTTGAAGAAAATATTTACATATCGATTATTAGGTTTTGCGGTTGTTTGCATGTTCATGTTACAATCGCAAGTTTCTTTTGCACAGTGGGAACTTGAGGTTTCTGCTAGAATAAAGAAAGAAGAAACTAAAAAGAGAATGGAAGGTGTTACCGTTACGATTAAACGCAATGGAACGGTTTGGAAAACACTTAAAACAGACGCAAATGGTGGTTTTGGAGCAATGCTGCCTTCAGATGCTATTTACATGGTCGCGTTTTCTATGCCCGGTCATGTGACAAAAAGAATAGAGTTCTCTACTAAATTTGTACCCGAAGAAGATGCCAAGTACGGATTAGATTTTGCCGGTTTTGAAGTCACTTTGTTTGAGAAAATTGAGGACTTGGATGTTTCAATTTTAGATCAGCCGATTGCTAAAATTGCCTTTGATCCTGAAATTGGATATATGGATTTTGACGCTGCTTATACCAAATCCATTAAAAAGGAATTGGATAGATTAAAACAAGAGCTTGCCGATCGATTAAAAGCAGAAGAAGAAAAGAGAAAGCTAAAACAAAAAAACTATGATGCGGCAATTGATGCTGGAGACAAAGCATTTAATGGCGAAGATTGGGCCGCTGCAAAACCATATTATGAAAAGGCTTTAGTTCTATTTCCAAAGGAAGCTTATCCAGCGACTCAGTTGGGTGATATCTCTGCTAAATTAGCAGCAGCAGCAGGCGCCACTAAAATGTACAATGCGGCAATAGCAAAAGCAGATGCAGCATTTCAGGCTAAAGATTACGACCAAGCACTTGTTGCTTATCAAAATGCGTCTAATGCGATGCCGGATGAACAGTATCCAAAAGATCAGCTCAAAGCCGTTAATTCAATTCTTGCTGAGCTTAAAAAAGTGGACAAAGAATACAATGAGTTGATGGCTGCGGGGAATAAGTCCATGTTGAGTAGTGACTACGATGATGCCAAAGAGAAATACAATAGCGCTTTAAAATTAAAAGGTGATGAACAAATTCCAAAAGATAAATTAGCTAAAATAGCAACTATTTTAGCTGAACAAGGAGCTAAAGAAAAAGGATATACCGATGCCATTACAGCAGCTGATGCGGCATTAGAAGCTAAAGAATATGATCAGGCTGTTGCTGCCTATCAAAAAGCATTAGGATTAAAACCAACCGAAACTTATCCCCAACAAAAAATAGATGAAGTAAAACTTTTAAAAGAGAATGCAAAAAAAATGGATGAAAATTACAATTCATTTATTTCAAGTGCAGATGCTGCAATGGTGTTGAAAGATTATGCAACAGCAAAATCTAATTATGAACAAGCCTTAGCTTTAAAAGCTTCAGAAACTTACCCCAACCAAAAAATTGAACAAATTAAAGAATTAATGGGCGCTTCAGCAAAATTAGATGCTGATTATGAAAACTATATAAAAGAAGGAGACAACTTATTTTCCGCTAAAAAATATGAGGAAGCTAAAGGGAAATTTAATGCAGCTTTAGGGCTGAAATCCGCAGAGCAAGGCCCTAAAGATAAAATAAAATTAATTGAAGAGGCATTAGCGGCTTTAGCAGCCGAGGAGGCTGGCAAGAAAGCAATAGAGGCTGAATATAAAGCGCTAATTACTGCAGCAGATGGTCTACTAGGTGCAAAAGATTATGACCAAGCAAAATTAAAGTACAATGCCGCATTAGGCATAAAGTCTGGAGAGGAATATCCCACAGCCCAACTCAAAGAAATTGAAGTCGCCCTAGCAGAATTTGCACGGTTAAAAGCTGCAGAAGAATTGGCACTTGCGGCTGGTGCAGAAAAAGAAACGAAATACAATGCTGCAATAGCTGCCGCAGATAACTCTTTTAACGCAAAAGAGTATGACCAAGCAAAACTAAAGTATAATGCCGCATTAGGCATAAAATCTGGAGAGGAATACCCCACAGCCCAACTTAAAGAAATTGAAGTCGCCCTAGCAGAAGTTGCACGGTTAAAAGCTGCAGAAGAATCCGCACTTGCTGCTGGTGCAGAAAAAGACACGAAATACAATGCCGCAATAGCTGCCGCAGATAACTCTTTTAAGGAAAAAGAGTATGCTGCTGCTAAATTGAACTACAATAAAGCAATAGCAATTAAACCAGGAGAGTCCTATCCAAAAGAACAACTAACAGCTATCGAGTCTGCTATAGCGAGTTCCGATAAAAATGCTGCTGATGCCTTGGCTGCAGAATCTGCTAAAAAGAAGAGCGCATATTTTGATGCTGTAATTGCAGAGGCTGAAGCAGAATTAACCGCTAAAAATTACAAGGAAGCAATAACAAAATTTACGCAAGCTTTAGGCGTAATTCCTGGTGAAAAATACCCCACAGATAAAATAAAAGAGATTACTGAAATTTTAGCCAATATTGAATCCGCTAAAGTAAATAAGAACTTGGAAAAAGAAAAATTAGCGCAAAAATATAAGACTTTTATTGCCAGTGCAGATCAAAAAATTTCAGCTCAGAATTATGCTGCAGCAAAAAGTGATTATGAATCGGCATTGCTTTTAAAACCTTCTGAAACTTACCCTAAAAAACAATTGACTGAAATTGAAAGGTTATTAGCAATAGCATTAGCAAAAGAGAATGAAATTAGTTTAACCGCCAATGCTCAAAATCAAAAAAAAGAGGATTATGATCAGTTTATAAAAAATGCAGATGCTGCTTTTTCAGCAAAAAATTATACAAAGGCACTTTTAGCTTATAACCAAGCTTTAGCCATATCTCCAAAAGAAGCTTATCCCAAAAGTAAAATTATTGCAATTGAAAAAATAGTAGCTGATTTGTCCGCCCAAGAGAATGTAAATAAGGCAGAATTGTTAGCTGAAAAAGAAAAAAGAGAGAAATATGATCAACTCATTTTTAATGGGAATAGGGCTATGAAATTAAAAGATTATTCCAAAGCAAAAGTTATTTTTTCTAATGCTTTAGCACTTTATTCAACCGAGAAATATCCTCAAACTAAATTAGCAGAAATTGAAGCCCTATTAAATGAACAGAATCAACCTAAAAAAGTATTAGTATCTAAAGGAACAGTTGGTGGAGGTAGAGCCAAAATTAATAAAGACAAAGAAAATGAAATAGAAGCGCTGATGTCTTCTCTATTGGCGAAGAAGAGTTTGAAAAAAGAGGAGAAATTACAAAATGATAAAAACGAGTTTAATAAGCTGGAAGAAAATAGAATTTCTGGAGGGATAGAAAGAACCAAAGAAGCCCAAGAAGAGCTAGCCACTGTTGAAGAGGGTAATCTTGCCATTATTGCACGAGGCGATCAGTTTCATCAAGAAAATGATGAAGAAATTCAAGTTACATTTGAACTCTTAAATAAAGCGGCAGCAACAAGAGTTAAAAATGCAGACGAAAAGAGAACTGAAGCCAAAGAAGAGCAAGCCATTGTTGAAGAGGGGAATCTTGCGATTATTGCACGAGGCGATCAGTTTCATAAAGAAAATGATGAAGCACTTCAAGCAACAATTGAGCTCTTCAATAAAACCGCAGCAACACGAGTTGAAAAGGCAGACGAAAAGAGAGGTGAAGCCAAAGAAGAGCTAGCTACTGTTGAAGAGGGGAATCTTGCGATTATTGCACGAGGCGATGAGTTTCATAAAGAAAATGATGAAGAAATTCAAGTAAAAGTTGAACTCTTCAATAAATCCGCAGCAACACGAGTTGAAAAGGCAGACAAAAAGAGAAATGAAGCGGATGTTAAATTAAAAGTATACAATGGGCAACAAGAAGTTTTTATTGAGAAACAAAACGAGTTAAGTTCTGATAAAGTGGAAGCGCATCATATTTATGTGGATAATATACAAGAGCGGGAGTTAATAATGATAGATAAAGGGGATGAATTAAGAGCAGCCAATAGAGCCGATATTTCAGAAGTTGCTAAATATGACGCGGAAAAAAGAGCTGATCGTAAAAAAAGAGCTGAAGATATCGTGTTTGATGTAAAACAGTATAAGCAAGAATTAGGTGAGGCAGAGAAGGTTTTACTCTCAGGATCTGTAGACCGAACTAAAAAAAATACAGAAAATATAAAAGCAGTAAGTGAAAACCTTACCGCCATGAAAAAAGAAAAAGTAAATCATTACAAATTAAACGTGGTTGAGCTTACTGATTTTAAAAAAAGAATAGAAATGCTTGAAGCCAATACGCTAGAAAAAGCGGCTGAAGTAAGAGAAGAAAACCAGAAAATAAATGCTGAATATGTTGCCAACCTCCAAAAAGAAAGTGTAGCACAAGATCAGAAATATTATGAAGAATTGGTTGATATTAAGACCTATAAAAAAGAAGTGGCAGAAGTGGAGTTGAAAAAACAGGAAGCAGCAGACAAGCAAAGGGTTCTTGCCAACAAAGAAGTTCTTAAAGCAATGGAAAATTTAAATGCTGTTGCTCAAGGTCAAGAAATGAGGTATGCAGCTTTTAAAACTAAATTAGAGGATGAAAAAGAACGAATTGCAAATTTTTCAGAGGATTTACAGACCCTAGAACAACAAAAAATAGCCGCAGCTAAGATTGAATTAAAAGGATATTATATGGGGGAAAATAGAGTGTCTAAAGACAGTGAATTGGCCTCTAAGTATCCTCAAGGAATCACAGAAGAAACTGTGGAATCAGGAAATTCTGTTGTGATTAGAAGAATAAAAGTTACAGGAAATCATGCAGATGTTTATGAACGCGTTTTCTATACTTGGGGAGGATCTTATTTTTATAAAAACGGTAAAAATATTACACAATCTCTTTGGGATAAGGAATCTATCGAGAAATGAATCGTTGCCGTAAATTAGCAGGATCCTTTACCTATCAATTAACTATTTTTATTAAATGAAGGCAATCTTTTATTTAGCCATAATCGTAACATTTTTTGGCTGTGAATCAAAAAAAAATGAAAAAGTAGCAGCAGTCGTGTCTGATGAAAAAGAAATTAAATATGCGACAGGATTTACCATAAAACAGTTCGATAACTATCGTTTAATTACATTAAAAGATACTTGGAAAGGTGAAACGTCTAACTTTAGGTATGTGTTGTATGAAAACGAAAAGCCAACAGGAGTTGAGCATGCTGTTTTTATTAAAACACCAATAAAATCGATTGCCTGCATGAGTTTAACTCACATCGCCTATTTAGAAAAGTTAGGCTTAGAAAAATCAATTGTTGCACTTTCTGGATGCCAATATGTAAGTAGTCCTCAGATAAAAGCTTTAATTGATGCCAAATTAATTCGCGAAATTGGGATGCAACAACATCTCAATTATGAACTTTTAGTGGATAAATCTCCTGATATCTTAATGGGCTATGGAATAGATGAGTCATCCAACAGTTCAATAAATAAGCTACAATCCTTAGGCGTAAAAGTTGTTTTAAATGCAGAATATATGGAAACCCATCCATTAGGTAAGGCCGAATGGATCAAGTTTATAGCTGCGTTTTACAATGAAGGAGATAAGGCGGAGTTCCTGTTTAATAAGATTGAAAAAAATTACTTGAACTTATTAGCACAAACGAAAAACTTAACAAAGCCCACTGTTTTTGTCGGAATGCCTTGGAATGGTGCATGGTATGTGCCAGGAGGAAAGTCTTTTCAAGCTCAACTTTTTAAAGACGCAGGAGCCGAATATTTATGGAAGGACAATAAAGAGAAATCAAGTTTAGTAAAATCCAAAGAAGTGATTATTGATGTGGCTTTAGAAGCTGACTATTGGTTGAATCAAAATAGTTATCAATCCATAGCGGAACTTATAGGCTTTGATGGTAAATTTAAAAGCTTTAATGCGATTAAAAAACAGCATGTTTATAATAACGATAACCGAACGAATACTTTCTCGGGCAATGATTATTGGGAATCTGGAGTGATCAATCCTGACCTTGTATTAAAGGATTTAATTGAGATCTTCCATCCAGAGGTTTTAGATCATGAGCTCTACTATTATAGAAAATTAAAATAAAAAAAAGCCTCAACTACTCGTTGAGGCTTTAAGTAAGGTTTTTATCTTAATGCTTTTCAGCAGCAGTAAAATGGAAGTTTCCTTCGATTTCTGCATTCTCATCACTATCCGAACCATGTACTGCATTGGCAGAGATGTCTTTAGCGTAAATTTTTCTAATTGTACCCTCAGCAGCATCGGCTGGGTTAGTCGCACCAATTAAGGTTCTAAAATCTTCTACAGCGTTATCTTTTTCTAAGATAGCAGCAACGATTGGTCCAGCAGACATATAATCCACTAATTCACCATAAAAAGGTCTGTCTTTATGTACTTCGTAAAATGCACCAGCAGTTTCTTTAGAAAGCTGAGTATATTTCATTGCAACGATTCTGAATCCTGCATCGTTAATCATTTTTAAAATTCCACCGATAGAGTTGCTTTCAACTGCATCAGGCTTAATCATTGTAAATGTTCTGTTTGTAGCCATTATATTATATTTTAATTTTTGAAAACTTTATTGGCGGCAAAAATAGTACTAATTCGTTAATTAGTAGATGAGAAATTTATAAATCTTTTGTGTACTCAACTCTATTTATCTGATTCCATTTTAGCTGAATATCATTATGCACCTGTGATTGATAATCCTTATTCGTAGAATCAAATTGTTTGCTTTTTTCAATGGCCATAGGATTGATTAGCTTGATGTTGTTGATGTTGTACAGTTGGTTCACATTAATTGTTGTTTCTTCATTCTTCTTGAACATATGTTTTTGAGTTACGTTAATTTTCATATCAATTTGACAACTGTTAATGTACCACAAATTGTTCTTTTCTTGATATTGTTTTTTTATTGCTATGTATGGTTTTTTTATGCCAACCCCCATAATTAATAGCACAGGTTTTAACATTATTGGAAGTCTCATGTCTCCGTGAAAGTATACTGAAATAAAAGCGTTCGTTTTTTTATCGATATAAAGAACCCCTTCTAGTTTCATTTTATGCTTTCTTTTTTTTGAGGAAAATTTAATCTCCATAACCTCTCTTCCGTTGTAGGTCGTATTTCGTTCATAGATATAATTATAATTTTTAAAATTTAAACTGTCCATAAAAGGAGGAAGGTTATTAATATTTGCAGCGTTTAATATGCCTTTGGGGCCACCGAAAAAATCAGAAAGATTAAACATTTCTTCTTCTTCTTCCTTTTTCTTTTCTTTCTCTCTTCCCTTCTCGTTGGCATTCAGTTCGTTCTCTGTTTTTTTAAATAAAAGCAATTGGTGTTGGTTCGATGTATCTTTAGTATAAGATTTAAAAACACATTCGTTGAGCTTCGTATCCTTGCCATTTTCGGATGATTTTTCTCTATAGTATGAAGTAGATTCATAAGGACTAGCGCTATAATTGCTTGGAATATCCCTTACCGCTAATTTAATGTAATATTCTGGAGGATGTGGAAGCACGATAAATTCATCTAAAGACATTATCTTTTTAGGAAGTTTAACAAGAAGAGGAGAGGTGATGTCTTTGAGGTGATAGATCGTGTGCTCATATCCCAAGTAGTTAATAATCAAACTATCATCGGTAATACCTGATGGGAAAGTAAATTTAAATTCACCATTTTCATTACTCGTGGTCCCTTTTAAATTGTTTTTTAGGCCTATGGCACTAAAAGGTAAACTACTGTCAGTATCTGCATCAATTATCTTCCCAGTAATCACTCGTTGTTCTTGACCCAAGAGAGTAAACGGTAGAATTGAAAAAAAGCAGATCATTAAACTGATGGAATAAATTGAGCGTATTTTTTTCATAATTTTTATGGTTATCGGTTCTGAGGGTGTTGTTGCTGCCAATGTTCTTGTCCCTTCATTTTTTCTAAATTCACTTCTTATTTCCCTTGCCACTTTTCCAAGTCAATTTGGTGGTTTAAAATTGACTTGGAAACAAACTTCTTTACAAACAAATTTTTGAGCGCTACTGGCAGCTGTCAGCGCCTTCAAAAGTAGACTTGTAAAGGATTCGTTTTCTTTTATAATGCAGTTGAAACTGCGCTCAAAATCTTTTTAAAACTGTTGGATCAGCATTTTCATTGCCACGATTTTGAATGCTGAATTCTTCCTCATTTTTAAAGTTTCATTGATCGCGTTGCTTTCAACGGCATTCGTCCTAAGTATTGTAAACGTTGGGTTTGTAGGTCATTATGTTTTATTTCTTGAAGCTTAATTAGCGGCAAAAAAATAGCAGCATTCAATCGTTAAGGATCATTTACCTAAACTTACCGTTTTAACGTTGTCCTTAATGTTTCTTTCAATTAATATTCTTCGGGGATCAATTGCTGCTTTGGCAGGCAATGAATCTACTTCGAATGTGAAATTCATATTTTCTTCATTGAATTTTACACGTTTATAAAACATCAATTCCTTTTCCTCTTTATCCGCAAAAACGCCGATATCCGCCCAATCGTTCACCGGAACATTCGTTTCTTTTCCTAGGGTATCTGCTTTTAATTTAAAGGCTTCAACATCCATACTAATCTCATATTTTCCGTTTGCTAAAAGCGTGTAGTTGGCTTTTTTTAATCGATAATCATACAAGGTAATTTCCTTAAACCAATCGTTAATTAGATAGTTTAACGAGTCAGGGACTTGAGTTTCTAAATGCCTTATAAAATCCAATGAAGTAGGATAAGGTGGTGCGGCATAACGGAATTCAGCTAAGAAGTTTTTCATCGCAAGGTTCACTTTCTCTTCGCCAATATAATCTTGAAGCGCATAAAGAATTACACTACCTTTTCCGTAATGGATGTACTGTTGACTTTTTTCTACTTGATAAAGAGGTAGCTCTTTTTGCTGTTCAAACGCTCTTCCTTTCAGGTAACGATCATAATCATACTTTAAGAATTTGCGCATTTGCATGTGAGCATTGTTTAACTCTTTTTTCATCACCATTAATGAAGAATACTCAGCAAAACTTTCAGAAAACATGGTTGCCCCTTGCATGTTTGCCCCAATAACTTGATGTGCCCACCATTGGTGGGCCATTTCATGAGATACAACCGCATCAATCACATTGTTATCTGTGGAATCTTCTAAGTTGACAATAAATCCAAAAGATTCAGAATAAGGCATCGTTCCAGGGAAAGCCTGAGCAAACCTTGAGTAACGAGGAAACTCAACAATACGAGCTTGTTTGTGGTAATAAGGTCCAAAATTCTCGGTGTAGTATTTCAAAGATTTTTCTATGGCAGCAGTCATTTTATCAATGTTATAAGCGTGCGCTTTATCATAATAAACTTCAATATCAATTCCATTCCATTTTTTACGGGAAACTTCGTAACGAGCAGACATAAAGTTGAAGAAGTTTTGAGATTTATGATCTACTTTATAATTGTAGTAGTTTCTGTCCTCTTCTTTCCATTCTTTGATAAGCGATCCCGGAGCAATTGCCAACTGATCTGATGAAGTTGAAATTACGGTTTCAACATTTACCCAATCAGACATCCCATTAGAGAGGTAATTTACATGACAACCTTTGTTACCTATTTTTTGCAATTCGGGCATTCGTAATTTGGCGGGTAAATTATTCTTTTTACGCTCATTTTTATCGTTTAATTCATATTGGTTGTTGTATCCAAAAAAGGGCAGTATAGAGGAGTTGTTAATGAATGTCCCGTTTTTTGGGACGTCAGTATTACTTCTGCCATTGGTAAATCCATTTTTACGAACAGAAGCTTCAACAACCAAAACTCTTTTTTCATTGGGAGCTAGCGGAGTATTTAATTGGTAAATGAGGTAGCCTAAGTCTTTGTCTTCAAAAACCAATTCAGCATCCTTTAAGTGGATTTTCATGTTCCAATCCTCATCAATTGTATAGTGTAGTGAATCAATTGGGTGCTTGGTTTGGTTTTGAATGATTAACCCTGATTTAGCCAATAGTTTTTGCTGGTTCGGATAAATATCTATCTCATATTTAACGTCAGTAATTATTGGCTGAGCAATGCCTTCATATTTTTTGTACTCTTTTTCATACTTAATTTGCCCGTCTTCTAGAGTACTACTGGTTTTGTAAGTATTTACTACTTGTGTATTGTAATAAACAAAGCTCGCCGTTGCCAACCATAATCCTGTAACAATTACCAAAACTAAAGTGTAAGCTGGTGTTAAGTGTTTTTTTACAGATTTTAGTCTGTTTTTAAATCCAAAAGTGACTCCTCTTACCCATATTAATCCAGAAATTGTAAGGGTTAATAATCCAAATAAAACCCAATACAGGTTGAACCAATGAGAACCTGTTAAAGCCGATCCAAACCCGTTCATGTCTGAATAAATATAAGAAGGAACTGAGGCAATGTTCAACATTTTGGTTTCAATTTCAAGCATCAAGAACAACAGGTCAAGTAAGAACACTAATAAAATGGAAACAAAATAGCCTAAATATTTATTGTTGATGAGGATTTGAATAAACACAAAAATACACGACCAAATAATATACTTAGGAAAAGCCGTGTACATAAAATCTTGAGCATAAAGACCGAGTTCAATTTTAGTGTATCCGTTGGCCAGTTGATAGAGAATGGCACCACCAATAAAGAATAGATTTAAAATTGTTCCAACACTAATTAAGGATAATGTTTTAGCGAATAATGAAATGGTTGAATTGTGCGGCGTAGCATCAATTACCTCGTGTAAATGACTGTCTCGATCTCTCCAAACTAATTCGCCGCTAAAAAAAACGAGAATAATCAATACAAAAAAACTAGAAATGCCATTTACGGTTTCCATCATTTTGTAGGTAACAGGATAGGATTGAAGCCCCATGTAATCAAAACCTCCCCAAAGGTTTGAAATGAGCATTATTGCACAGATCACAAATAGAATTGTAAATAAATTGCTCTTTACGATGCTGTAAAAGTTCAGTTTAAAAAAACTAGAAAACTGTGCGAAAGAAGTTCCGAAGTTATAAAGTGGGGTTGTTTTAGGGAGGGCAATTAAAACCGTAGCTGAAGCAAGAGCATCATCCGTTTTTTGTTTTTTAACCTTTTTATTTTTAACCGTAAAACTAAAAGAAAAGTAGGATAAGAATAAGATGCCTAGGCCGATAGTTACCCAAACCATACGGTTGAGTAAAAAGAGTCCAGAAAAGGAGGCCCCAATTGTGTTTTTATCGCTAGGCGTAAAGTATTTAGTGTCTATTCTAAAAGCATTAATTCCGAACATGTCAGAAAGTGCCGCTAATGTTTCATTGTCAATATCAGATAAAAAAGTTCCTGAAATCAAGTAAGTAATGATAATCGTTAGGGTTCCTAAAAACGAAATGATTGTATTTTTCCATTGAGTGGCTATTGCAAAAATAATAGCCCCAGCAAAAAACATGTTGGGCAATATAAAAAGAAAATAACTGTTGATCACCGTTTCAAGGTAAAATGGACCAATTCTATCGGTGGTTATTTTTCCAGTGAGTAGGCCAAGTTCAGCACCAACATAAAATCCAATAAAAATACCACAAAGCGGGATGGTTGATAAAAGCAAAGCACCTGCAAAACGTCCAAAAAAGTAACTCATTTTATGGATAGGAGTACTGAAAAGGATTTCACTAAAATTGCTTTTGAAATCTTTTAATGCCGCATTGTTAAAAAAAGCTGTAGAAACTAAAAGCGCAAAAAGAGAAAGTGATCCAACTAATCTACTAATTATGAATGGTGCATTCAAGTAAACGTTACTTGAACCTCCTATCGATTCTCCAAAAATTACCATTAGAGCACTCGCTAAGGCCATTGAAAATAGAAATATATAGAGCATTGGTCGCATAAGTGCAGCGCCAACTTCTTTGATAAAAAATTCTTTAAACATCTTTGAAAAAGGTTTTAGGTGGTAACGTGATTTCGTTGAATTAAGCAGAAGCCGCTATTTACGAATTAATTTTAGAAAAGAAAACATCTTCCAAGCCAGGAGCAATACTCTCAAATCCAGCACCTGGATTTGAATCGCTCAATACATGAATTAATGGTTTTCCGGCAACCATCTTGTCTGAAATTACCGTGTAATCAGTTTTGTATTGACTGATTTCGTTTCGTTCAATTATTTTCTGCCAAACTTTACCATTTAATTCGTTAATTACCGCTTGTGGAGTTCCTTTGTACACCATTTTTCCGGTATTCATAATGGCCATATTAGAACACAACTCGGTAACATCATCAACAATATGGGTAGAAAGAATAATGATTACATCCTCAGCAACATCTGCTAACAGGTTATGAAAACGGTTCCGCTCACCCGGGTCTAAACCAGCAGTAGGCTCGTCAACAATAATTAACTGGGGTGAACCGATCAACGCTTGAGCAATACCAACACGTTGTTTCATGCCTCCAGAAAATCCTTTTACTTTTTGATGTCTTTTCGCAAATAAATTCACCTTTTGTAAAAGGTGTTCGACTAACGCTTTGCGTTCTTTACCATTGCTAATTCCTTTTAAAATGGCAATATGATCTAACAATTGGTAGGCCGTAATTTGAGGGTAAACGCCAAACTCTTGAGGCAAGTAACCCAATACCTTTCTCAATTCAGTAGGATTTTTTAAAATATCAATGTCATCTAAAAATGCAGTTCCAGCATCCGCTTCTTGTAAGGTTGCTAAGGTTCGCATTAAAGAAGATTTTCCAGCACCATTAGGACCTAATAAACCAAACATCCCATTGGTTAACTCGATATTGATATCCTCTAAAGCTTTAACGCCATTAGCGTATGTTTTGGAGAGCTTACTAATTTTTAAAGTTGCCATATTGTATTTTTAAAGTTATTACAAATATAGGGGACGTATCGATTAATTAAGTCAAAAGATACACCAATGGTAAAATTAGTTTGATAAACGGTTTTTTGTAGCTTTGTACTCATGAATTACCAAGATTTTCATAAAGAAGTAAGTTACAGAACGAGTAGGAGTGGTGGTGCTGGCGGACAGCATGTAAACAAGGTTTCTACTAAGGTTGAAATCTTATTTAATGTAAATGAATCTACCATTTTAACAGAAAGGAGAAAGTCGATTGTTTTAGAGAAGCTCTCCAATAGAATTAATAGCGAGGGGATCTTAACCTTGAAATGTGAAGAAACAAGAAGTCAGTCTGCCAATAAGGAAATTGTATTTGAGCGCTTTATCAATTTAATAAAAACAGCGTTAACTCCAGTTAAAAAAAGAAGACCAACCAAACCAAGTAGGTCTTCTGTGCGAAAACGACTCGATAGTAAGAAAAAGCATTCTGAAAAAAAATCCAATAGAAAATTTAAAGGAGAATAAGAGACGCTAATGTCCCTCTCAAAGAGAGCTATTTCACTTTCAATTTTACACTTGATAAACTTTCGACTTTTCATTAACGAACCCGAAAAATAAAACCTCGAAGCAGAACCTCGAGGGATTATATGGATTAAACGATTAAAGACATTGTTTTAAAAAAGAAGGTTCTAATTTAATAAAAAGTGCACTTTTAAATCGTCCTTTTATGGAAGAGATAGTTCTTTTCAATTTCGGAAAAACTTAACTTATTTTTCAGCTAATTTACCGTATTTGATTATGTCATTTTCTTGTTTGTCTTTTGTTCCGTGTGCAACTACAAAGAGTATATTTTTAGCTACAACAGCGTAACACCTTTCATTTCCTCGAGATCCTATTGGTTTTAATTCATAAAAATTTTTGCTAATATATTTTATACCTTGCTTTCCTTCACCTTTTACAAATCCAGCCTCAGCAATTTTTTTCCAAAAATTTAAATCAGTATTAAACTCTTTTATAAAAGATTCTGTAAATGCAACTTTATATTCTTTTGTATTATTAGAATTTATAAATTCAATAACATTATGATTTAAGGCTTGGTATTCTTCTTTATCTATTTTATAAGAAAAACCATTTTCAGTAACTTCAACATTTGATTTATTTATTACTGCGAAGTAATAATTAACAACATCTGTTGGTTCAACTTTTTTGCTATTTATTAGATCTTTTATCTTAGCTATTTTAAATGCTAAAAATTCATTAAAATTTACATTTACATAGGCTGAAATATTTATGGTAGCAAAATTATTATGGGTACTATCAGCCAATAGGTAGCTGATTAAAAGCATGAAATGATTAGGTCTTTCTTTAAGATCTTCGAGACCTATACTTTGCAAATCTGCTAATTTATTATCCACTATTTTATCGTCACTAAAACCTGTAATTGATGCTAAATATTGAGGAATATGATAAAGTATATTATCTGTAACATGTTTACTCCACTCTAAAAAGCTTTCTTCTTCATTGAGTTTTTCTTCAAGTAATTTATGATCACCTTTTTTGAATTTTTCGTTAAAAATTTGCTTCTCTTTTTTCGAAAGGTTTTTGTATTCTTCTTTTTCATTAAGAAGTATTTGGGCAAACTCGGTTATTTTTTTTGTTATAAATTGAAGTGCTAGCTTGGTCCCAACTTGATACGTATCATTTATTTTAAATACCGTTTGAAGTTGTGTAATGGAATAGCTCTCAGTTTTATCAAAATTAGCAGCAATCGTCATCAATTCGCTTATAGATTCGAGTAAAGCTTCTGTTTCTAAGGTCTCTCCAGAGAATGTTAATCCCTGAAAGTCAACCATAGTTGTAGGAACCTTTAACTCATTAAATTTATCATTTCGTTTATTTTTAAGTTTGTTTATTGCTAATACGATCGCCTCTGCAATTTTTATCCAATTTTCATAGGATGTATTTAATTTATTGTTCTTAGATTGGAGGTATGCAATAAATAAGTCATTCTCAATTCCATAGATATACTCTTCTTCAAAAATAGTTCTCTCATAAGGATCTAGTGTACTATAGTTTTTTAAAAATTGAGTAGAAATTTCCTTTAATTCTCTAGCTAAAACATAACGATTTAATATGAGGTAAATCAACTCGGTATTTAATTCAGCTTGAAAACTCTCATCCTCTGTAAAAAACAGATTCAGTAACGCTTTATTTTCTTTTAGAATACTAACTAATTCGAGTTTTTTATCCTTTTCCTCCTTATTCTCACTAATGTTATTGATTTGAGTAAGGATGTTATTTAAGTCATTAGATTTTAAATTCAATTTTTCTATGTCAGCTGTTAATTTTTCAACTGTGTTTTTTTCGCTTTGATTGCACGTTTCTTTTGGATTCAAAATTACTTGTAAATTATTTTGGTTATTTATAGCGTTTATTAAATCTGGGTATTTTGTGCAATGATTTTCAATAATAGCTAAAAGACTTTCTTTTATATAGGGATCTTGATTTTCTAGACTTTCTTGCTGGATGAGTTTTCCGATACGATCGACAACTATTTTACCACAAGAAACACCATCTTCAATGTCTTGTACTTTATTTTCACAAATAATTATAACTTTCTCGCATGTTAAACCTTGATTGTATTGAGTTTTGAAAAAAAGTTGTAATTTATCAAATAATAGATTGCTCAATTCACCAACTTGAGATTTTGGATCATATAGCTTAAAAATTGCTAGATTATTTCTCTTATTAACGATTACCTCAATATTAATCCAGTGATTGCCATTAACTCTTTGAGCAATAAGAAAGGTTATTGTTGAAAAATTAGTGAGGTCAATTTCATCTATAACTCTCTTCCAAACGGTTTTTTTAAGCTCAATATTATCTTGTTCAGGATTATCTATTGAAAAAGAAGGTAGGTAAACAAAAGCTTTATCCTTCTGCTCTGATGATGTATTATTAGTTTCCCCAGTACTTATGAAATAAGTGTTTTTAAAATAGATTGATTTAACAATGTTATTGATGTCTTCATCCGTGTACCAATAAGCGTAAGCTTTATTTAAAAATAGAGTAGACATTGTTTTTTTTATTTCAATATCTTTTTTTATTTCAATATCTTTTGTTGTTAATTCATTTTGGATAATTAGCTCTTTGGGTCTAACATAATTAGAATCTGCTGTTAAAGAGAATGCTTCTCCATTTTTTTGATGAGTTAATAAAGTTACCCCATATAATCGTTGAACAAATTGTTTATCTTCTGGTTCTTTTTTTAAATAATTTGTGAGATTATTTCGGGTTAAAAATTTCTTTAGAT
Organism: Flavobacteriales bacterium; assembly: GCA_034112225.1. GTDB lineage: Bacteria > Bacteroidota > Bacteroidia > Flavobacteriales_E > Vicingaceae. The sequence goes on from JAWUVT010000151.1 coordinate 24,070, forward strand.
CAGTATCATTATTATATATTCCCTCTTTTGAATCGGATAATAATTCTTCATTTTCTCTACAATAAAGAAATGCTTCCCTATATAGTTTTTTAGCGAGTTTTTCAGCAACTAGCAAGTCATAATCCTCTAAATCTATTTCATTATTTCCTTTTGATTGATTGATAATGATATAGTTTTGCGTAGAAGAATTATTTATGATATGAACAGAATAATCTACTAGTCCTTCTGTGTTATTATCAATATTAATCCTTTCTTGTTGGACGAAATCAAGAATTTCCTCTTCATTTTTTTGCAGATAAACGAATGCCTTGATTAAGAATTCTGGAGAGTCAATGTCTGATATCTTCGCTGTTTTTAACGAATTAATAAAAAGAGCATATGAATATTCATATGCATACTGCTTTAGGTATTTTGCTATGCTATCGTTATACAAACCATGCTCTTTGATAGTGGTATGTAATTGTGAAATTTTTTTCACTCTTGCCTCTTTTAATTTAGCTTTTATAAGTTCTAAACGTTGCTGAACATCTATGCTTCTAATTTTTATGGATGCTTCCATTTTTAATCCATAAAAGTTGAATGTTTTTTTTTCGTTTTCAGGGACTTTATCGTAACGATTTTTAATATATTCTGTTTCTAACTCTTCCAATAATGCCGTATTAACAGATAGGATCAGCATGTCTTTCTCTTTCAATTTTACATGCTCTCTTTTTGTTCGCTCTAAACTAGCTTCTACATCTTTTAACAGTAATTTTTCATAGTAAATTTCAGATGATTGTTTATCGAGAATATTTTTTTTTAATTTATTTTTCTCTATTAAAAAAGGATCTTGACCTTCTAAATTTATCTTATCTAAAGCTATAAAATCATCGTTATAAACTATCTTATTTTCTTCCAGGATCTCTTTCACACATGCCTTTAGATAAATTTCCTTCAGACTCTTTATTTCTATTTTTTTAAGAATATCTTTTAGTGGATCAGTATGAATTTCCTTTTGTCTTTTATTCTTTTTTGGGTTGGTATTTGATTCCTTTAAAAAAAATAAAAGATCTTCAGCAAATGTCTTATTTTCACTTTCTATCTTTAGTTTATTATTATTTTCAGTTATAATAAACGGAATTTTGAAAATAGTTTTATAAAAATAAATGTTAACATCATTGTTTAGGAATTTTTTTGAATTTTCATAGCTTCGAA
>JAWUVT010000152.1:0-17124 GCA_034112225.1 Flavobacteriales bacterium
AAACATTATCATACCAACTATTTAATAATGAGGTATGCAATCTCTGGATCTTCCTTCTTATACATTACTAAAAACTCACCTTTAGTATTAATCTTAACATTGTCTTCGATTTTTTGAGACCTTTCGATTACACGATTATCAATTTCATATTTAAATGTAACCCTACTTCCACGAACACTAACCTCTGTAGATTCCGTTTTAGAAAATTTCTCTTTATTTATAATTGGCTCAGCAAATGATATGTAGTATCTATCTGGGATTTTATCATAATAATAAACTTTAAATTGCTCACCACTTTTAATATACTCATGAGGTTTGGAGAGTCTTCTTGTTAAATCTTGCCCTTTAATTTTAAAAGAACAAATGACATCACTACCTCTCGTTGCAATCGTACAAACTTCTGTTAACCCATTTTCCTTTACCAGTTTATATTCATTTCCAGATTGATAAGAAAAGTAAATAACTGATAATATTACTCCTAAAGAAATAATAATTAATATTTTATTATTCATATTTATTGCTAGAGCTTAAGTTATTTCTGTTTTTACTTTGTTGAAATTTAGAGCATTTTTTTATCCTTTAAATTACCCTGTAGCTTGACATTTTAATTATCTCTTTTTCATTTTTAATGCATTTATAGGGTTTTAATGGCACATAGGAAACTAAATTGGGATAGGAATGATAGAATGTTAATGCTTTAAGTCTTTTGTTTCTTTTTCTTAGCTGCAGGAAAAAGGATGTTATTGAGAATTAATCGATAACCAGGAGAATTTGGATGTAAGTTTAAATCGGTAGGAGGATCGTTAACCATATGTTGGTAATCCGCAGGATCATGACCACCGTAAAATGTCCAAGTACCTTTTCCTAAGGTTCCATGAATGTATTTGGCAGAATTAAGGGATTTGTTTTCTCCCAAGACTAAAACACTAGATTTTAAGAATTGCTTGTTGTAACCAGTAGTTTGTCCATAAAAACCATTAACGATACTCGTATGGTTTTGACAAAGCATGGTAGGAACGATGTCCCATTTAGCAGAAAACTCAAAAAGTGTAAAGTTGTCTATATTTTGTGGCGTTTTAATGTGAATAGGAGTGGCATCGATGGATGAAAATTCATATTCCATGGGATTGGTTTTCAAGCTGTAATCCTTAAAGGCAAAACTTTTACTGTAATCCAATTGCGCATTGTAATTGGGGGTTGTTCCATCGCCATCAAACATAGCTTCACAAATGTCTAAGCCTTCTGCAGCTAAAGCAATGTCTAGGGCATCTGTTCCAGAGCACATGGCAAATAAGAATCCACCCCCAAAAGTAAAATCTTTGATGTTTTTTGCCACTTCCAATTTTAATTGCGATACTTTATTAAACCCTAATCGGGAAGCCGTTTCTTCATTGTAGCGGACCTGTTCTTTATACCAAGAAGCATTCCGATAGTGAGAATAAAATTTACCATATTGACCCGTAAAATCTTCATGGTGCAGGTGTAACCAATCGTATTTCGGAAGAAGTCCTTCAATTATTTCATCATCATAAACCACCTCGTAAGGGATTTCTGCATACTTTAAAACGAGTGTTACCGCATCATCCCAAGGCTGTTTGTTTTTTGGAGAGTAAACGGCAATTTTAGGTTGTTTTTCTAGTTTTACAACATCCATATTGATTTCTGGATCTGCAATTTCTTTGAGAATTGCAGTCGATTGAACATTGGCAATAACTTCAAAAGAAACGCCTCTAATGATTAATTCTTCCTCTATGGCTTTGAGGTGTTTAATCATAAAGCTACCCCCACGGTAGTTGAGTAACCAATCTATTTCAATGTCATTTTCTAACACCCAAAAAGCAACCCCATAAGCTTTAAGGTGGTTTTTCTGGGTATTATCCATTGGAATTAGTAGGTAAGTAGCACTTACTTTTAGGGAGAATAAGGAGAGGAATAGAATAAAGAGTATTTTTTTCATAGCATTAACAGTTAGAATGGCGCATCACCATCTTCGTCTTCATTTCCATAATTAAAGTTGTCGACGTCATTCATTTTTGAGGGTATGGTTGGTGTATCAAAGTCATCACCAATAGGCATTGCCGCATTATCGAAATCCCCAAAATCATTTGATCCTTGTTCAAAATCTTCAAATTTAGCCAGTTGGTTAATGAATTTCAATTTCACATCCTCTACAGAACCATTTCTGTGTTTTGCAATAATTATCGTTGCCATTCCTTGGGTAGAGTTTCCGTCTTCATCTTCGGTTAATCCATAATATTCTGCTCGATGAATAAATTGAACCATATCTGCATCTTGCTCAATAGATCCCGATTCCCTTAAATCTGAAAGTTGTGGTCTTTTATCTCCCCCCCTTGTTTCTACAGCTCTACTTAATTGGGAGAGGGCTAAAACAGGGATGCTTAATTCTTTGGCAATACTTTTTAGTGACCGTGAAATCATACTAATTTCTTGTTCTCTATTTCCTTTGTTATCTCCATTACCAGACATTAACTGCAAGTAATCAATAATCAGCATTTGAATGTTGTGTTGTGATTTCAGTCTTCGTGCTTTTGCTCGTAGTTCGAATATGGATAAACCTGCAGAATCATCAATAAAAATTGGAGCTTCTGCTAAGCCATCAATTTTAGTATGTATTTGTTGGATCTCATCCGCTCTTAAATTTCCACTTCTTAATTTTTCTGAAGAAATTTCAGATTCTGCAGAAACTAATCTGGTCACCAATTGAATGGATGACATCTCTAAAGAGAAGAAAGCCACTGGCATTCCAAAATCTACTGCCGCATTTCTAGCTAAAGAAAGCACGTAAGATGTTTTTCCCATTGCTGGACGAGCAGCAATAATAATTAAATCGGAGGGTTGCCATCCAGAAGTTACCCTGTCCATTGCTGTAAACCCTGAAGGAACACCAATTACACCACTTTCCATGTTTTTAGCATCTTCAATTTGCTTGATCGATTCTCGAATCAAATCGGACATCGATTCGTAACTTTTTCGGATGTTTCCTTCAGCAACGGAGAACAAACTTTTTTCGGCTTTATCTAATAATGTAAATACATCGGTAGTTTCATCATAAGCATCGGTAATTATTTCCGAAGAAATTCGAATCAGTTCTCTTTGAATAAATTTTTGGGAAATGATTCTTGCATGGTACTCAATATTGGCTGCTGATGCAACACGGTTGGTTAATTGAGTAATGAAGTAAGGACCACCCACAAGATCTAATTCTCCTCTCTTTTTAAGTTCTTGGGTAACCGTTAAAATGTCAATCGGTTGCGTTTCTCCAAATAAATGAAGAATTACAGCAAAGATCATTTGATGGGCTTCTTTGTAAAAACTTTTTGCTTGTAAAATATCGATGGCACTGTTTAAGGCTTCTTTTTCTAGCATTAAAGCTCCCAAAACCGCTTCCTCTAAATCAATTGCTTGCGGAGGTAATTTCCCGCCTTGCAAGATTGGACTTGCCGAGTATGCTGGTTTTGTTCGTTTTCGTGTAGGGATATTGTCTGCTTCTGCCATTACTCAAAATTACAGAATAGAGCGGCACGCTTCTTTAAAATGGTTTATAATAATTGGAATAGTTTTATGCTCACTAGAATTAAGCATTATAGAGCTTGTTATCCGTTAATTACTCGTTAATGAACTTCAATTTTCTCTTCTAGAAGAAAAGACTAACTTCGTTTCTATGAAAGGAAAGCTATTGATCATTATATCATTCATTCTTTTAGGCGCCTGTTCTAAGGAGGAAGTGACTATTAAGCCTAACATAATGATTACTTCCCCTGGCCATATGTATCCTGTCAATGGAATAGACACCATTCAGGTATTGGCTTCAATTACAGCGCCTCAAAATATTGAGTGGGTTTCTGTTTCTTTAAGGAATGACAATGACATTAATGTACTGAAGAGTGTTATAAAAAGACCAAACACAAGGACATATGATTTAAACATCTCCTATTTTTTTGATGATTTACGATTGGCTGGAGGCACTTACCAATTGAATGTGAGCGCTTTTGATGGAGAGAACACCACCACGGAATATGTTGCCATCTCGTACAATGAAACCCTACGCATAAGAGAAGGGGTATTTGTGGTGAGTAATAGTACCAGTATCACTAGTTTCTATTTATTAGATCAGAATTACAGTGCTCAATTTTATCAGTCTGTTCAAGGAGACCATTTAAAAACAATGGTAGATTCCTACCATCAGCAATTAATTCACTGTTCAGCAATTCACGGAAGTTTGCAAGCAATAGATTTAACATCAAGTAATTCAAGTTGGAGTTTACCTCTTTCAAATCCTTTTACGTCTCCTTTTTATACAGGATTTTATTACTTCAATCAAAACTTGTATTTGGGCAAAAGAAATGGAGGGATTCAAGGGATCGATAAAAATGGGAATCCTAATTTTTATACCCCGATAGTAAATCCAGGTTTTTATACAGAACGGATGCATATTCATAACGATCAATATTTGGTGTCAGAAGAAAGATCAATTTCTACTGATGAAGCCTTTTTAGTGTTTTATTTTTTAGCTTCCGGTGCTAGAGATGTACAAACAACATTAGTTACCGATGTAAAAGGAATCTATTCTAAAGGCAATCATATTATTTTAATTGCCAACAATACGGAAAGTAACGGAAAGGTATTGATTTATGATTTCCCAAGCAGTGTAATCAATACTGTTTTTAATGCAAATATTGATGAAGTAGAAGATTGTATGGAGATGAGTACAGGAATTTATTTGGTTGCAGAGTCGGGTAACTTAACAATTGTAAATACACTTAACCATACTACCAGTTCTTATCTCGATAATATTGGTGCCAAAAGAATCTGGTACGATGAAGTAACAGATGAACTTTATGTGGGGAATGGAAATGTTTTGACTGTTTATGATTTTTCGGATACGTTCAATAAAGGAACTTATGTGCATAACAGTGAAATTAAAGACGTTGCTTTTTGGTACAATAAATAGTTCCTATTGAGGCATAAAAAAAGGGGAAACAACTGTTTCCCCTTTTTTTGTATTTTTTTTCTTATTCGTTAATTACACCCATTGCACAAAACTTATTGATTCTTTTGGTTACCAATTTGTCATTGTCCATTTCGACTAGTTTAGGTAAATGTTTTAAGATTTCCTTTTTTACTAAGCCAAACATTTCTTCAGGGTTGGTGTGAGCTCCACCAATAGGTTCTTTAATAATACCGTCAATCAATTTGTTACTCAACATATCTGTTGAAGTTAATTTAAGCGCTTCAGCAGCTTCTTCTTTATGGTCCCAATTTTTCCATAAAATTGAAGAACAAGATTCTGGAGAAATAACAGAGTACCAAGTGTTCTCTAACATGAGTACTTTATCTCCAATACCAATTCCTAAAGCACCACCCGAAGCTCCTTCACCAATAATAATTACAATAATGGGCACAGTCAATTGAGCCATTTCTATTAGGTTTCTTGCAATGGCTTCACCTTGGCCTCTTTCTTCAGCCTCTAAACCAGGAAATGCTCCAGGAGTATCTACAAAACAAACCACAGGTTTGTTAAATTTCTCAGCTAACTTCATTAAACGAAGGGCTTTCCTATAGCCTTCAGGATTAGGCATTCCAAAGGTTCTGTATTGGCGCATTTTAGTATTGATTCCCTTTTGCTGTCCAATAAACATTACAGATTGTCCGTCAATACTTCCCAGTCCACCAACCATCGCTTTATCATCCTTAACCGTTCTGTCTCCATGCAATTCGATAAACTCGCCATCTGTTACTGCGTTGATATAACTTAAGGTATAGGGTCTTTCGGGATGTCTAGAAACTTGAACTTTTTGCCATGCAGAAAGGTTCGCATAAATGTCTTTGCGTGTTTCTTTGAGTTTTTTTTCTATCTCAACAACAATTTTAGAGGTGTCAACACCTTTATCTTCTTGTAGCTTTTTGTTTTCGATCAATTGATCTTTTAACACTTTTATAGGTTCTTCAAAGTCTAAATATACTGTCATCTTGTTCCAAAAATAATAGAGTGCTAAAGTACTAATTTTGTTAAACCAAATGCTTTTAAAAGCGCTATTTACCTTCTTAGGGTTTAATAAGTATTTTCATTTGGAAAATTCTCTAAAAGAGAATATACTTTAGCGTTTCCTTTAAAAACCTTAATTGAGATGTTGTCTATTGATACTCGTGTTTTGTTTTGGTTCCAAAAATAAACTTTAAGCACACTGTTTTTAGTAAGTTGATAAGGTTTAAGGATTTCATTCAGTTGAATGCTGTAATGTATCGTTTGCCATTGCGCTGAATTGTCAATCCATTTTTTGGTGTCAGAAGAGCGCCATGCGATCGATTTTTTATTGTCGTTAATTTCTACCACCAATAGCCCTTTCATCATAGGATGATCACTTAATAGAGAAATGGAACTTTCAATAATCGTAAAATTATTCGGCACAATTTCGCCTATTGGTATGGTTAAAGATGGCCCCCATTCTTGCCCCTCATTAAAGTGGTAAAAAGTATTGTTGTTCGATTCAACTAAAAGTTGTTTTGAGGTTTCGTCATCCTCAAAATTTTGGGTTTTGCTATAGATTAATCCCTTAGAGGCTATTTTAGTGTCTTTAGAAAATAAAGAATAACTATACGTAAAGCCATTGTCAACTATTTTTTGTAGCGGAAAGAATTCTCTGATGATGCTAATGTAGTTATCGGAAAGATTAAAGGCAGCAATGCTTTGGTAATCGAGAGTTTGTATTTTTTTTCTGAAAGCTATTGGCGTTAAATCGCTTGCATAAATATTCCAGTAAGTAAAGTTGGTGTGGAGTTCTTTTTGATAAAATTGAACATTAAATTCAGGGGTATTAAAGATGATAAATGGATTGGTTCCTTTCTCGAGAATAGACTTTGTTTCATTTACCGCTGCACTTACGATTCCTTTATGGAAGATTTGATAATGATTTCGGTTTTGTAGAAGGGTATAAATGTTTACCGAAAGAATTAACGAACAAAATAAAAGAACGAACCTTTTTTTTAATGGAGAGCAAAATGAGAACAGAAGAAGGAGAAGAAACGGAAAGGAAAAGATTAATGCTCTGTAGGGCATTACCGGCCTTACTAAAACGGAAAAAAGATAACCTATTGTGAGAGGAGTTGCAAAAAGAATAAAAGCGATCAATGAAAATTGGGTGTAGGGTATTTTTTTAATGGCAAAGATTGAAAATGAAATGATTCCTAAGACCAATAAAACGGCAAGATAAGAGTATTGAAAGAGGTAGAAAACATAATTAAAAAGGTAGAAGATGTCAGGAGTAGAAAGATAACTCATGCCCTCTATATTTAGTTGCAATTGGAGGTAGGGCAGGTAGGGAATGAAAAGTAAAAGAAGAATGCTGTTGGCAATAAAATAGGATTTAAATTTATTTTTTGGAATAAAAAATAGGCCTAAAGCTCCAATAGTAGCGGTTTGGAGTGTGCCAAAATAATGCGTATGGGCCAACATGAGTCCAAAAAATACATACCAGAAATAGTTCTTGAGTTTTGAATTTCCTTGAATTAATTTTGTCCAATGATAAGCAAGAAGAAGGCTTAAGAATACACCAGCAATGTAAGGCCTTGCGATTTGTGCATACATAATGGTAAACTGTATGGATACAAAAAAGGAGGCGGTTAATAAGGCAACATTTTTATTAAACCATTCTTTGGCCAATTTATAGAGGATAAAAATTGAGGAGATTCCCATCATTAAAAAGGGGAGTTTAATCAAGAAAATATTATACCCGACAATTTTTAGCCAATAGTAGAGAAAAATTTGAATTAATGGAGGATGTGAATCTGTAGAGATGCTATCGTTAAAAAGATCGGATAAAGAGTTGAAGTTAGACCGCTCAATAGCGTTTAGCTCATCTATGGTTAAAGGAACTTCTAAAATATTGAAACTAAACAACAAGATCCCTAGAATAGCAATAAGAAAGAATAAGACTTGTTCCCAAGAATATTTTTGTAAAAACGTGAACATTTAGCTTAAGTTTGTGCTAAAAGTAATGTTTTCTACCGTAAAGTGATTGTCTTCCCAAATGCTAAAATAAATATAGGCTTAAACGTTGTTGAAAAACGGTCGGATGGCTTTCATAATATTGAAAGTGTTTTTTATCCGATTTTTGATGTCGTTGATGTCCTTGAAATTGTTGAGTCAGACGAGTTATCCTTTAGCTCTTCTGGGATATCAATACCTGGAGCTTCTTCTTCTAATTTGTGTTTAAAGGCTTTTCAGCTCTTAAAAAATGAGTTTGATATCCCTCCTGTAAAGATTCATTTACACAAAATGATTCCTATTGGAGCCGGATTGGGAGGAGGGTCTGCTGATGCCGCATTTACATTAAAAGTATTGAATGAACTCTTTCAGCTTGAATTGTCGAATGAAAAATTGTGCGCTTATTCAAGAATGCTGGGGAGTGATTGTGCGTTTTTCATCAACAATAAACCTGTTTATGCAGCTCACAAAGGAGATGAATTTGAAGCGATTTCTCTTGATCTATCGGCCTATAAAATTGTAATTAAATATCCAAACATCCATATTGGAACAGCAGAAGCATATGGAGGGATTGTGCCTAAATTGGCGAACAAAAATATCAAAGACCTTATTGAAACAGCTGTTGTGAATTGGAAAGAAACAGTGGTGAATGATTTTGAGGCTGCTGTTTTTCCTCATCACCCAGCGATAAAAAAAATGAAAGAACAAATGTATTTAAATGGAGCTGTTTTTGCCGCTATGACAGGAAGTGGCTCTGCGGTTTTTGGCCTTTTCGAAAAAAAATAAAAAAGAGTGTAACTTTTTGAGCCTCCTGTTCGTCACAAATGAAACAGCACCTAATTAATGACCGTTTCTGAGTATAATCATAGTGTAGAATGTTATTCTGATAACCTTTATCGCTTTGTCTTAAAAAACTGTAAAGACATCAATAAAGCGAAGGATATTGTACAAGATACTTTTCTCAAGTTTTGGGAAAAACGGGATACTGTTGATCCCTTAAAAATTAAATCCTATTTATTTACGACTGCCTACCATACATTAATAGATGTAGTGAGAAGAGAAAAGAAACAAGGTTCTTTTAGTGAGGTAACTGAAGAAAGTTATAGTATTTCTTCTGAATATTCTGATTTACAAGAGGTGTTGCATCAGGCCCTTGATAAATTACCAGACGATCAAAAGGCGGTTATTTTATTAAGAGATTATGAAGGTTATGCCTATCATGAAATTTCGGAGATCACTGGAATGACTGAGTCTCAGGTGAAGGTGTATATCTTTAGAGGTAGAAAATTTTTAAAAAATTATTTAGTTAGCGTTGAAGCGATAATATGAGTGGAATAACAAGATATAATTACGAGGCTTATTTGCTGGATTATCTGGAACAGAATTTATCTGCGGAGCAAATTTTGGAATTAACGTTGTTTTTTGAAATCCATCCTGAATTATCCGAAGATTTAGAGGCATTTGAAATTCATGAATTAATCCCTCCTAAAATGGAGTTGATGAATAAAACTGAATTAAAAAATGAGGAGGAATTGATTTCGCTTTTTAATTATGAGGATTTTTTAATAGCCGAAATTGAAGCGTTAAATCCTGCGGAGACTTCCAAAGAATTGCTGTTGTTCCTTAAGAAAAATCCAAGACTTTATAAAGAGTATGTCACCTATCAACAAACAAAGTTGCTGGCGAGTACTGTTTTTTTTGAAGCTAAAGAGACACTTTTCAAGAAAGAACGTAAAGTAATTCCTTTGTATTGGTGGTCATCAGTTGCTGCGGCAACACTTGTGGCTTTCTTTTGGCTCCAAGGAAGGAATGATGTCGTTGAAAATCCATACATTTCATTCGCCAATATGGAGGTAGCCCTACCTGAGATTGAACAAAAGGAGACTTTGAAGTCTGCTCGTATTGAATCAGAAAATAAAGAGATTACCTTTGCCAAAAAGCATTCTCCTCCTGTTGCTATTGCCCTGAAAAAAAAGATTGTTCCAAGTGCTCCCGAAAAGGGGTTGAAGGAGAAGGCGCTTGAAGAACCGGTCCCTAATCAACAGGATATTACAGGAGTTCTACTTGCTGAAGCATCCATTGAGAAGAAGAATGAAGAGGACGCTATTTCGAAGGAGTTAATTCCTGAAGATCAAGAAGATGCTGTTCTCTTGGCAGAAAACAATGTGGTCATTACTTATGAAGATGAAGTTTCAGTGCCTGTTAAAAAGAAAATGACCAAACTTACGATGATCAGAAAGGTAATTAAACAGCAAGTTAAAGCTAAATTGTTTGACCGAGGACGAGAAGGAATTTTGTTGGTTGTAAATTCTAAACCTGCTAATTTTATTAGGGGTAAGAATAAAAAATGATTCAGTTGTAACAAATTGAAGTGGCTATTCGTCCTACTTTCAAACACCAATGATATTTTTAGGAATTTTTAAAAAAAAGACATGAAAAAAATAATGATAATAGTGGTTGCCTTGTTTTTTGTGGACTCGTTTTCTGCACAAACTGAAACAAGAGCGCTAACCGATTTTTCAACATTAAAAGTGATGGGATCATTGGAAGTAAGATTAGTTCAGGGAATCAAAAATGAAGTAGTTATTTCTATTCCTGGATCTAGAGAGGAAGATCTTGCAAATATTATAACTGAAATTAAAGGTGGTATACTTTCGATTTACCAAAAAGGAAAAGTAAAATGGAAGGGCAATCTGGTCATCGTTTTGACTTTTAAAGAACTGAATCAAATCAATTTAAGTGGTGCTTCTGAAATTACAACTATAGGTGCGGTTAAGGCCGATGAATTTTTTCTTACAGGTACGGGAGCGATAGACGCAGATTTGAATTTTGAAGTGAATGTATTAACTGTCGATTTTTCTGGAGCCAGTGATCTTAAGTTGAAAGGGTTGGCAGAAAAATTTATTGTAAATTCAACTGGGGCCTCAGATTTAAAAGCTGCAGAATTTATTGCCAAGCGCATAGTTATTGATGTTTCTGGAGCTTCGAATATTAAAGTGCATGCGGTAGAGTCAATAACCGGAGAAGTAACTGGATCCTCAAGTGTAAGTGTTATAGGGAGTCCTACTATCAGGTCCATTAATTCTAAAGGAGTTTCTAGTGTTCATATAGGAAAGCAGCTTGTTAGTGTTTCTGAAAATGAGGATGTTGAGTTAAAATTAGGGAATAAGGCTTTAGTTGTAAAAGAAGGTAGAGATTCTGTTCGTATTAAATGGAGGCATACCGAACTTGTCGTTTTAGGAGATTCAGTTGAATTAAAGAGAACACCTAAGAAGCGGAGAAGTCATTGGGCAGGATTAGATTTAGGGATTAATGGCTTTTTAAATTCAAAAAATAGCATCAACTTAAGTAATGCGAATTCAACAAGTTCAGAAAATATTACACAGTTTATGGAATTAGATTATGCTAAATCGTTGACTTTTAGTTTTAATTTTGCTGAATGGTTTATTCCAATTAAAGGCCACCATTTTGGTTTTGTTACTGGATTTGGAACAGAATGGAATAACTATGAGTTAAAACATAATGTTAAATTAAATCCTGATGGTGGGGGTTTTGTTCATTCTTCAGTTGATGAATTTAATGAAAATTATACTTGGGGAGAAGTCGATACTGTCCTCAATTATTCTAAAAACAGGTTTAAAACGTGGTTCATAAATGCCCCTTTACTCTTGGTATTAAATACCGGGAATCATAAGAACAAATCATTTCATTTATCAGTTGGAGCTATTTTGGGTTTTAATCTTCAAACAAAAATGAAATACAAATATTGGTTGAATGGAGAGGAGAAAAAGGATAAAGATAAGGAGCGCTTTAATACCAATCCATTTCGGGTAAGTGCTACTGTTCGTGGTGGAGTAGGGCGGTTTAATTTATTTGCAACCTATAGTTTAACTCCATTATTTGAAAATGGAAGTGGTCCAGAACTTTATCCGTTTACAGTAGGGCTTACCTTGTTAGGGTTTTAAGATGTTCAGTTTGGTTAGTTCGTGTGAGGGTCTCAGCAAATTTGTTGAGGCTCTTTTAAATTTTATACTGGTTTAACCATTGAATGGCCTTTTCTTTGGAATTAAAAAAATGAGTAGGAATTTGAGGGGATTTAAATTTCAAATAAAAATTCCCTAATATTTTTTGAGGAAGAGAATGAATCACAAACGCATCTGCTTTCCCATGTTTATTGGCGGTATTGGCAATAAATTCCATCACGTCAGCTTCCATAATGGCTAGCTTAGTCATCGTAAATAAGTGGGGGGTTTTAATTCCTTCGGTGACTTTTAGATAAGCTGCTAGTAATTTTTTTGCTTGTGCTAGAGTTACGGATTCGTTTAAGAATACATCTGTGTTTACAATTCCGTCATCACGCATTTTTACAGTTGCAAAACCTAAATCTATAAATGAGGGACTGTCTACTTTCATGATTCATTTCGTGAAACTCTTCGCTTTAGAACGGTGAGTTGAATTAATCCCTCTGTAAAGAAGGTTTAGAGGTGCGCGCACATTAATCTTTCCAAAGGAAGAAAGGTAGGCAATTAATTCGGAGAAATGTAATTGAACCCCTCTATATCTATAAAAAATCAGATGCGTCTGTCCTTTAAGAATAGACCAGAAAATTATTTGCAACCAATTTTCGGGAAGCTGTGTCTCAATTAAATCTATTGACTAATCATTTAGCCCCATCATTTGCCTTAGTCTTGCGTTTTTCTCTGTAGACTTTATCTCCTCCAATATCGTTGAAATTTCTTTTTCCAATGCTTTACCTGTAGTGATTAAATTTCTTAAGGCCAATTCATTGTCAGCTCCAGGTTTTATTCTTTTCAATTCTTTGTCATTAATTTGATTTCTATTTTTATAGATTTCCTCCAACTCTGTAAGGGCATTAATAGCCGATAATCTAATCCACCATGTTTTTTCATTTTTTGCAACAGCAGTAAGAATGGGTAAGGCTTTTTTTAGCGTTGAGTTGTCTTGTTTTTTTAAGTATTTGGTATAGTTCGCAACGATGCTGTATTTCCCATAGCCTTCAGCTTTAGGGATTGATTGAAGAAAGTAATCGTTTTGCTCTACTCCTCCATGTTGTGCATACACGCTACTAATCGCACCTTTTACTTCGTTATTCGTTTCTTCTTCAAAACTTTTAGCAAACTTCATCGCATCTTTCTGGCTGACGTTTGACAGCCCTTCTAACGCACTTGAAATTACATAGTAGGATTCTTGAGAAGTGCCACTGATTAATGTTTCTTTTACCGATTCCTGCGCTTTAAAATAAGTAGCAAGAGCAGTTAACGCATCACCTCTAACTTTCGATTCAGGATCAGATTTAGCAAGACTTAATAGCGTGGTAGTTACCATCTCCGCATTTGCGTTTGCCGCTTTTTTAATGGCTCCAATTGCTACTCTTCTAAGGTGGGGATATTTATCCGTTAAAGCCTTTGTCAGGGTTTCTACCGCAATAGTATCTCCCGATTCAGCGAGTTTTTTAATGGCCTCATAACGGTCTAAGTAACGAGGGCCATTGTTGTATAGGAAAGCCCACTCTTCCATAGAAGTGTGGTTGTCTATTTTTTCACAAAGCAACATTTTGTCACTATCAAAATTTACGAAATCTGGTTTAGTGTTCACATTAAATGTAAAAGCGTTGTTAATTTCATCAATAATGACCTGATGTGTTTCTACTTTTCCATCCACATAGATGTCAATGTTAACAGGCAAGTAATAAATTGGAGCAACATCTAGTTGCTGCATTTGTTCCACCGTAATGCTTTGTGTTTTTAAAGAATCGTTGTACACATAATTGATGTTTAATTCTGGGTGACCTTTCGCATAAAACCACTGATTGAAAAACCAGTTTAAATCTTGTCCTGTAACTTTTTCACAAGCCATTCTTAACTGATGCATTTCTACAGCGGTATATTGATTCGTTTCTAGGTACAATTTTAGGGACGCAAAAAAAGCAGCATCTCCGATGTGATTCCTTAGCATGTGTAAAATTCGCCCTCCTTTTTGATACGTATGTCTGTCAAACATATCTTCTCTACTGTTAAAATCAAAACGAACCATGTCTTTATGATTTCCTTTACTTACTTCATTTAAATAAGCACTTAAATCACTTTGCAATCCTTCAGCAGCTTTATCATCCCCATATTTATATTCTCTCCATAAGACTTCTCCGTAAGTAGCAAAAGATTCATTCAATGGGAGGTTCGACCAAGATTCGCAGGTCACTAAATCTCCAAACCAATGGTGAAAGAGTTCGTGAGAAATTACATCCTCACCAGCACTTCCATCAATTAACTCTCTTTTGGTTTGTTGCACATAATCTCCGAAAATTACGGCAGAAGTATTTTCCATAGCTCCAGAAACATAATCGCGAACAATTACCTGACTGTATTTTTGCCAAGGATAAGCTACTCCTAGCTTGTTGGAAAAGAACTCTAACATTTCAGGGGTTAATCCAAAAATGTCTTTTGCATATTGCGCATATTCATGTTCCACATAATAGTTAACATTAATGCCTCTCCAAGAGTCTTCGACCAATGCAAAATCTCCAATAGCCATCATAAATAGATAAGGAGCATGTTTCCTGTTTTGTTCCCAAAAATCAGTTCTTGTCCCATCTCCATTAATTTCTGAATAAGATAAAACACCGTTAGAAAGGGTTTTATATTTTTCGGCAACGGTAATGGCAATTTCTTGAGTAGATTTTTGATTGGGGGAATCTATCGTTGGAAACCACACTGAATTGGCTTGTGTTTCCCCTTGCGTCCAAATTTGTTGCGGCTTGTCTTTGTCTTCCCCTTTTTCATTAATAAAGTAAAGTCCTTTATCAGAAGTTATTGCAGTACTTCCTCCTTCAGTTAATTCGTTAGGCTTTGCAGTATATTCAATAAAGAGTTTTAAGGTATCTTCTTTCGTGTAGTTTCTGTCTAAAGTAATTCTCAATTTTAGAGAATCGTAGGCATAAGTTAAGTCTGTGTTTAAAGGAAGACTATCAGAACCCATAGTAAGTAGTTGTACTTTTTCAATGTTCATTCCTCGGGCATCGAGCGTTAATTCATTGTTGGAATAAAAATGAGGCGTTAAACTAATTTCAGCTTTTCCGTATAGGTGCGCTTTCATCCAATTAAAACGAACGTCTAATTTGGTGTGAATTAAATCAAACTCTTTGGTGTTGGAGGCTTGGTAAACTGGTCGTATTGCAATTTTGTTAGGGTCTTCCACAAAAACGGTGTGTTCTGGCAGATGAACTACTTGGGAAGGTTTACAGCCAAGAAAAGCAATTGAAATAAATAAAATGTAGATAAAATTCTTAAACATATTTTTTTTAAATAGAGTTAGTGGCTGTAAAGATGATTATAATTCTATTTAAAATCAACACTTAACGAGTAAAGGGTTGATCAATTTATTTAATGGGCAATATCTTCGCCATTAAAAAATCCAGTAATCTCTTGCTATATTTAAGCTCTCACTACTAAAAGGCATTTAAATTAACTAAAAGAGCTATGAAAATTTTCTCCTCAAAAAAAATAAAATAGGTTTTAGATCCTTTATCGCATGAGATTGATTTTTCCAACTTTTTTGTAGTGGAGAGCGTCAATCGTTTTTAAGGTAACCTTCCAGGTATAAATGCCTGTAGGAACATCCTTTCCTTTGAGTTTTCCGTCCCAGCCACTTGCGGGGTTGTTAGATGTGAAGATGATTTCGCCCCATCGATTGAAGATGCTGATCTTGTATTCTTTGAGACCGTCTGTGCTAATAAAAAAAGTATCATTTAGACCGTCTCTATTCGGAGTGAAAGCGTTGGGGGCAAAAAATAAAAAATCTGGTTTAATCCAAATGTGTTGCAGTTCAGTGTTTGTACATCCATCTGCTGAAGTTACTAAATACTTGAAGACATATTTTCCGGGTTGGGCATAAATATGTTTAACGATACTGTCAGTATAGGCATTGCCATCTCCAAAATCAAATTGATGAAGCAGCTCTCTTGATCTGTCTTCAGCTATTATTTCATGATTAATAAAGTAGGTTTCTAATGGATTGAGCATGTAATTTATTTTGGGTTGAGGATGAACTGTAATGGTGTTAGAGAGGAGGAGTGTATCTGAAGCGATACAGCCTGAACTTGCACTTACAATTAAAGAAATAGAAAAAGTACCAGGCTCAAAATAAGTGTTTGTGGGTTGCGCTGCACTGGAGGTGCTTCCGTTTCCAAAATCCCAAAAGTAGCTAAGTGGAGTGGTTGAAATTGAATTGTTGGTAAAGAACGTTTTAAGGGGTTGACATCCACTATTTGCGTGGGTAAAGTTGGCCGAAGGCTCAATATCAACCCTTAAAGAATCCGTATAAATGATAGTACATCCATAGTCTTGTACCGTTAGGGTTACAGGATAAGAATTAGGACTGTCATAGCTGACTGATGTTTGAATCGTGTTATTGCTTGTGGAGTTTCCTTGCCCGTTAAAATCCCAATTAAGAGTATCGTTAATGTCAAATATTCCTGCGGCAGTTAGCGTAAAACTGTTGTTAATAAAACACTGACTGGCCTGTGGGGCAAAAAAGGCAGTTAAGGTTGGATAAATCGTGTAGGTTTGAAAAGTGGTGTCAAAACAAACGTTTTGTTGATTGGCGATGAGTGTAATCGTATAGCTTCCACTGTCAGCATAAGTGTAGTTGGGAGTGTTTGTTGTTGAATTGTTTCCATCTCCAAAGCTCCAAAAAGAGGACGAATTATTAGTGCTGTTATTGTCTAGTTGGATTGTTAGTCCATCACAAAAAGCGCTTTGAGGAGAAAAAGAGGCGGTAGGCATTTCTATAATTTTAGCAGAATCTATGTAAGATTCTTCACAGCCATAATTTTTAAGGGTAAGTGTTATCGGGTAAGTCCCGGTTGTTGAATAGGAAGTTTGGCTAGTTGCCCCTTCTCCAGTTTGGGGCGTTCCTGCATTTCCGAAACTCCAATTAATGGTGTCATTCGTATTGATAATGCCAATAGCATTCACCTCAAAAAGATTTCCTGCTAAACATTGAGTTGCTGGAGTTGCAAATGAGGGAATGAGTGCCGGTTGTATTATAAATTGATGAACTACGGTGTCCGCACAAAAGTAGTCAGGATTTGCGATCAGAGT
>JAWUVT010000153.1:0-11196 GCA_034112225.1 Flavobacteriales bacterium
GATCCTGTCGTGTTCTATCATTTATCTAGTAATGGGGTTGCCCCCATTCTCTAACAATCTACCCTCCAAGATTGGGCGAGAAACCCTCAGTTCTTGGTTTATTTGATTTTTCAGCTCCGAAGGTTTACCTAGCTTACAAAATCTCTTTTGTAACTGGTGAGCTCTTACCTCACCTTTTCACCTTTTCCGTACAAGTACGGTAGTCTATTTTCTGTTGCACTAGCTGTTACCTTAAAATTCCTCTTAAAGCACCCTAGCTTTCGCTAGGTCGGATTCTCTATGCTGCCCGGACTTTCCTCTCCGAAACAAGTTCGGAGCGATAGAACAATTTGCGTTACAAATTTATGCATTAAGAAGTGTGATTGGGGTTTAATTCTTAAAAAATAACCGAGACAATCCGTTTCTCCTCTTTTAGTTGTATCGTTTGACTTTACGCTACTAGAGCTGAACGATATCAACTCAGGAATTTATGTTTAGGCACTCGAAGAAGAGGAGTCTAATTAAAGAGGTTAGCTTCACTGAACTTCGTTTCCTGTTTTGGTGGCACTGCACAGGAATGACGATTTTTTGGTAAAAATAGTTCACCTTTCCTACCCTTAAAATCTAAACGAAAAAGGCAAACTACTTAAGCTAAGTAAAAGGCTGTGACGAGGTTCCCACCTTCGTGGAGAAGGAATAACAAACGGAATTTTTCCAATGGCATCCAATGGCAAGCAAAGTATTGATGTTCTCAAGGACAATTGATCCCTAGCTAAAATTAATAACTAATGGTAACGTGTGTTGCTCCAGTGCCATACTCACTAAAATCACCTTCTTTAAATTCTAAATTTTCGAAACGCGCCAAGTAATTGTGTAGCTCTGTTTTTAAAACGCCAGTGCCAACACCATGAATAAAAACTATTCTTTTTATTTTCTTTGCAGATACAGCACCCAAACAGTTTTTAACATGTTGCATCTGCGTGTGTAGTTTTTGCCAATCATCTAATTTATTGGGGAATTCAACCAAGCATTCAAGGTGCAAATCTACCTCTACGACTCTTCCTGTTTTATATTTATTAGCGTTGGTATATTTATTTAAAAACTTAGCACTGCCTACATCCTTTAAATTAGCTGCCATCTTTGCGGATAGTTTAGCCTCATTTACCGAATAGTTCAACTGATTATCTTCTCCAACAACAATTATTTCTGTTAAGTTGACCGTGTGGTCAAATCCATCGGAACAGCTAACCACAAACTTATCTTCAGAAAGAATAGCAATGATCTCTCCTACTAAATCTTCATTCGTAAATTTAACTTTATGTCCTACTTCAATTTTCATCTTGTTACAAAAATAGATACTTTTATGAGTAAGAAACAAAAAAAATGAAATTCCTCCTAATTTATGTCTAAAATAGCCCCTTCAGAACTCATTCTTAACCCCGATAATAGTGTTTATCATTTAAACATTCATCCGCATCAAATTGCAAAAGATATTATTCTTGTTGGTGATCCAGGAAGAGTAAAGCTGGTTTCATCCTATTTTGATACGCTTGAACATGAATCCAAAAATCGTGAAATAAAAACCCATACAGGCACCTTAAATGGCAAACGTTTAACGGTAATGTCAACGGGTATGGGGCCAGACAATATAGACATTGTGCTCAATGAATTGGATGCCTTGGTAAATATTGATTTAAACAATAGAACGATAAAAAAAGAACACACCGCTTTAAACATTATCCGATTAGGAACTTCAGGAGGATTACAAAAAGAAATTCCTGTAGATACGTTTGTCATTGCGGAATATGGATTAGGCTTAGATGGTTTAATGAACTTTTACAACTACCCAAAAACGACTTTAGAAACAGAATTATTAAGCGAGTTTTATTCCCAGACCCACTACAGTAAGACTTTTGCTGAGCCATATTTTGTTAAAGGTTCTGCGGTATTGTTTGAGCGACTAAAAGAAGGTTGTGTTGCTGGAATTACGGCAACTGCTGGAGGGTTTTATGGGCCTCAAGGCAGAACACTACGAATTCCATTAAAAGAGACGCAGCTCAACGAAAAGTTGAGCGATTTTCGCTTTGATGGAAAGCGGATTACTAATTTTGAAATGGAAACTTCTGCACTGTATGGTTTATCTCGGGCTTTAGGTCATCATGCGTGCACCATTTGCACTGTAATTGCGAACCGTTTTTCTGGAGAGATTAGTGAGAATTACAAGCATTCTGTGCAACAATTAATTGAGCAAACCTTGCACAAATTAACAGACCAGGGTTAATAACTGAAACTTAAAAATGAAACAAACTTATCAATCTGACGTATATTTGAGATATGTCAAACAACGAAATTCGAGCCTTAATCAGTTTATTAGATGATCCTGATACTTCTATATTTGAGGATATCAGTCAAAAAATAATAGCTTATGGTGAGGAGGTTATCCCTCATTTAGAGTCTGCTTGGGAAAACTCGTTTGATCATTTAGCACAAGATAGAATTGAAGATATTATTCATCATCTTCAATTTGAAAACATCAAAATAGAATTGACCAACTGGAAAAATAATTCAGAAAAAAAGCTAATTGATGGGGCTATTATCGTTGCAAAATATCAATATCCAGACTTAGAAGTAAACAAAATCAATAGTGCTCTTAAACAGCTTACTCAGGATGTTTGGTTAGAATTAAACGACAATTTAACGGCTTTAGAGAAAATAAAAGTCTTGAACAGAATCATTTTTGAGGTGCATGGATTTTATGGCAATACGAAAAACATCAATTCTCCTAAAAACTCTTACATTAACAATGTAATCGAACGAAAAAAGGGGAATCCCATTACATTAGGTATTTTATACTTAGCCATTTGCGAACAACTCAACATTCCAATGTTTGGAGTTGATGTTCCTGGACACTTTGTTTTAGCTTATGCTGAAGACAAAGAAATTCCAATTTTCTATTTGAATGTATTTAACAAAGGAACTGTTTTTGGTTATCACGATATTGATAAATTTTTGGAGCAATTAAAAGTAGAGCCTGAAGACAAACATTACATCCCTTGTTCAAGCTTAGGTGTAATTAAACGACTCGTTCAGCATCTCGTTTACACCTATGACAATTTGGGTTATCTTGAAAAAAAAGAAGAGTTGGAAACACTGTATGAACTTTTAAATTAAGCGCTTCTTATTCTATTTTTTTAAAGAACCTACTCCATCGATATTTCGTTTGAATTTTAGCCTTTTTATTGAGTGAAAGAACCACTGAAGTTGCTTTTCCAACAATATGATCTTCTGGTAAAAATCCCCAAAAGCGAGAATCAGAACTGTTGTGCCGGTTATCTCCCATCATAAAATAATAGTCCATTTGAAATGTATAAGTAGTCACCACCTTCTTGTTGATTAGAATTTCTTCGCCTTCTAACGCCAACTCATTTCCTTCATACACTTCAATAATACGCTGGTAGAGGTGTATATTCTTTTGATCCAATTGAACAGTCACTCCTTTTTTGGGGATAAGCACTGCTCCAAAATAATCGATATTCCATTGATAATTTTTGTGGTAAGGAAAAATATAATCGGCATATCCAAGCGGGTCAATTTTTAAGGGTTGAATGGAAGTAATGTATTTCCTGTTCATTAATATTTCTTTCGCTTTATTGGATAAAGTCAATTGATAGAAGCCTTTTCCGCCTACTCTTCCTCCTTCTGTAATCCCATATTTCAATAAGGTATCGTTGGTGAGTTTAAGCTTGGAATGCACTTTATAATTAAATGCTACCCCTTTAGGAAAAGGCAATGGTTCTCCGTTTAAGAGCACTACTTTATTTTTAATTTTAAAGGTATCTCCTGGTAAACCAATACATCGTTTAATGTAAAATGGTCGATGATCTACTGGTAATTCAGTAGCTCTTGGATAATTGAAAACTACTACATCATTTCTTTGTATGTTGGTTTTAAAGAAGCGCAAATAAGGAAGCTGTATGCCATCATAAAACGATTGAAGTTGATGGTTAAAGGGCATTTTTTCATGACTTAATGGAACGGTTAATGGGGTTATGGGCAAGCGTATTCCATACGCCATTTTATTCACAAATATTAAGTCTCCGGGCAACAATGTTTTTTCCATAGAGGAGCTAGGAACTACATACACCCAAAAGAAAAAAAATTTTACAATGACAACTGTGAGTAAAGCAAAGAGTAGTGCTCTAATCCACTGAGAAATGTAAGCTTTAATTTTATTCATTTGCCCTAGATATAAATGTATTAAATTTTGCTATTAATTGATCTTCGGGAACAAAACCCCAATAACGAGAGTCTTTTGACTGGTGACGATTATCGCCCATCCCCCAATAATAGTCCTTATTAAACGTATAGGTAGAAACCGGCTTGTTATTGATAAAGAATGTGCGATCTTCTAGCTTCATCGTATTTCCTTCACAGGCTTCAATTACACTTTTAAACAAGGCCCAATTGTGTTGGGTCAATTTTATCGTCATCCCTTTTTTAGGGATGACGATAGGACCAAAATTATCTCTACTCCAATTGAACGAGGATTGATTTGGAAAAATTGAAAGCTTACTAAAAGCATAATGATACCCTTTAGGGTGAATGATCTTTTGGATTGATTTTACGAATTTACTTTGGGCTACATCGTTATATGCTGTACTTGTTAAATTGACCTTACTTTCTCCATATTGATTTGATTTAGGGATTGAATACTTTTCCTCATTCAAGCGATAAAACGTTGAGTCTGCAATAATTTTATAGCTAGATTTTACATTGATATTTTTTAGATTGCTATCATTCACTAACAATAATGCATCAACAATTTCAATGGTATCTCCTGGCATTCCAACAATTCTACTCAGGTAAACTTCATCGTTGTGTTGAACGACACAAACCTCATTAGGTGCTATTGACCGTTGAATTCTAAAATTGGTGGTTAAAATAACATCTCCTTTCTCAAAGTTTGGAGCCATGCTTTGATCAGCAACATGGTAAAGTGGAAACTGAGCGATAATCGCATAAAAAAAGACAAACACAATTGTCATAATTAGGATTGACGTGATATTTATTTTCCGTTTCATTAATGAACGAAGGTAAACAACCTATCCCAACGAACACCAGTTCCATATTTAGTATCCCAAGACATCCAAACAAATACTGCTTTTCCAACAAGATGATCTTCAGGAACAAATCCCCAATAGCGGGAGTCTTGAGAATGGTGACGGTTATCTCCCATCATCCAGAAATAATCCATTTTAAAGGTATAAGAAGTTGCTATTTCTCCATTAATATAAATATTTCCTCCGTCAACTTTCAACTCATTTCCTTCATAATTTCTAATAATTCTGCGGTATAAAGGTAACGTTTCTGTGGTGATTTCAACTGTTGCTCCTGCTTCAGGAATCAAAATGGGGCCAAAGTTATCAACTGTCCAATTATACTGAACATCATTAGGAAATATTCTTAAACTTGGATCCGGTTGATCTGGTTTAGCATCAATTTGCATATCAATTGAAACAACGTTAGCAAATTCAGTCGACAACCTGTTTTTGGCTGCTGCTGTCATTGTCAACTCATACCTATTACTATTGCGTGGGTTCCAATATTTATACGTAATGATATTTCCTGAATTATCTTTAGCAGGATTCCCTTTTTCATCTGTTACTATTTGTTCTGGGTATTCAAAATTAATTTCCTTTCTCAATAAGTTTTTCTTAGTAAGAGGGTTTTCTTTTGCAACAACATCATATTTAAATTGAGCAGCTCCATCAAAATACGCAAGTTCATCATCAATGATTAATTGAGCATTAATTATTTCTAATTGATCACCAGGCAAACCAACACATCTTTTAATATAGTTTTCTTTCTTATCTACTGGTCGTGATTTAATTGTATATTTTTCTTTTAAGAGCTGCCTTGCGGCTTCTTCAGCTATTTTCAATCCATTCATTTCGTCTCTAATCAACTGCTCATAAATTCTTGTAGGCTCTTCAATAGCGATTGTATCTCCTGCAGGGAAATTAAAAACTACACAATCGTTCCGTTCAACATCTCCCATCTTTGGTAGTTTCGCATAAGGGAACTTTAGCCATTCCAAATAAGATTGATTTCCACCAATAAAAGGAATTGACTCCGGAAAACTATGGTGTGTAAAAGGAAAGCTTAATGGCGAATTAGGCACTCTGGCTCCATAAGCCATTTTATTCACAAATAAGAAATCTCCGACTAATAATTTACGTTCCATTGATGATGTAGGAATTGTAAAAGCTTCAAGGTAAAACGCTCTGATAAAAGTTACCGCAATAATTGTAAAAATAATTGTATCTGCCCATTCTCTTTTCAATGATTTTTTATACTTGGCAGCTTCTTTATATCCAATAAATTTAACATCTTCCTGAAAGCCGATATAAGGAAGATATAATCCGGCAAATACAACCCCTAAAAAGTGTTCTTTAAAGGAGGTCTTTCCTAGAAGTTTCATCAACTCTACAATTAATCCCATCCAAACGGCAAAACCTAAAAATGGCACATAATAGGCAATCATCCACGACCAAGATTTTTTAACCATTTTTACGGCTAAATAGGTACTGTAAAAAGGGACTAAGGCTTTCCAGCCATCTTCTCCCATTTTTTCAAAAATCTTATATAATCCAATGTGGGTAGCCACAAAATAGATTGCTGATAGTATTAAAAATAACGTGATACTTATTTCCATTTTATCTTTTATTTTTCGTTCATTAATGCAGCGGTAACGCCATAAAAAAAGTCAATCACAATTGTTCTAATTAGGATTGACTTCTTATGGATTATTTTTTTGATTTAGTCTACAATGGAGAATAATCTATCCCAACGTATTCCTCCTTGTTGTGCATCCCAAGACATCCAAACAAATACTGCTTTTCCAACAATATGATCTTCAGGAACAAACCCCCAATAACGCGAATCTTGTGAGTTATGCCGATTGTCTCCCATCATCCAGAAGTAGTCCATTTTAAAGGTATACGAAGTGGCTATCGCTCCATTAATATAAATTTTACCTCCTTCAAC
Organism: Flavobacteriales bacterium; assembly: GCA_034112225.1. GTDB lineage: Bacteria > Bacteroidota > Bacteroidia > Flavobacteriales_E > Vicingaceae. The sequence goes on from JAWUVT010000153.1 coordinate 7,027, forward strand.
TTTCAAGTCATTCCTTTCATAATTTTTAATAATTCTTCGGTACAAAGGCAATGTCTTGGTATTCAATTCAACAGTAGCTCCTGCTTTAGGAATTAAAAAAGGGCCTAAATTATCTACCGTCCAATCGTATTGAGAATCGTTAGGGAAAATAGGCTTATTGCTCCAAGGGTGCTGATATCCTTTGGGTTGAATTCTTTTCTCTACAGAAATAACTTGAGAAAATTGTTTCATCTTCGCCGCAGTTTCATCGGTTAGGGTCACAATAAACTTGTCAGTTTCTCCTTTAACTTGATTTAAAGGCTCTGTTGTAATCTTTTTTTTCTGCAACATGTGCTCACTTAATCCTGTTCCATCAGTTATTACGTTATACTTAAATTGAGCGCCTTCATCAAAATAAGCCACTTCGTTATTGATCATTAATACCGCATCTACTAATTCTAATTGATCTCCTGGTAAACCCACACAACGTTTAATGTAATTTTCTTTTTTATCAACCGGGCGAGACTTGATCGTATAGTTTTCATGAATTACTTTTCTTGCTTGATCTTCTGATACATTTAAGATTAAACTCTCATCTCTAATCATTTGCTCATAAATCTGAGCGGGTTTTTCAATGGCTACGGTATCTCCTGCGGGAAAATTAAACACCACACAGTCGTTACGCTCTACATCTCCCATTTTAGGCAGTTTGGCGTAAGGAAATTTAAGCCATTCAACATACGATTGGTTTCCTCCAACAACAGGAATGCTTTCTGGAAAACTATGATGGGTAAAAGGAAAACTCAATGGTGAGTTTGGAACTCTTGCTCCGTAAGCCATTTTATTTACAAATAGGAAATCTCCGACCAATAATTTTTGTTCCATTGATGAAGTTGGTATGGTAAAAGCTTCTAAATAAAACCCTCTAATTACTGTTGCTGCAACTACTGCAAAGATGATGGCATCTGCCCATTCTCTTTTAAAAGATTTTTTGTATTTGGCAGCTTCTTCATAACCTATAAATTTAACGTCTTCTTGAAAACCGATGTAAGGAAGGTAAATCCCTGCAAATACAACGCCTAAAAAATGTTCTTTAAAAGATGTTTTTCCTAACAACTTCATCAATTCTACGATTAAACCCATCCATACCACAAACCCTAAAAAGGGAACGTAATAAACGACCGTCCATACCCCTGTTTTTTTAACCATTTTTACGGCTAAATAGGTACTGTAAAAAGGGACTAAGGCTTTCCAGCCATCTTCTCCCATTTTTTCAAAAATCTTATATAACCCAATGTGGGTTGCCACAAAATATACTGCTGAGAGTATTAAAAAACCACTGATACTTATTTCCATTTTTTTATTTTTATTCTGTTTGTAATATCGAGCATTTTTTGCGTAAAACAAAAGCCTCGAGGTATTTTTTTTATCCTACTATTTTCAAAATATTCCGCTGTTTCTTCCGACAGAAAAAAGTCGGAATCCAATCGGAATGACAATTCTGTTTTTAATCAAACAACACATCTTCCATGGTAAAGATTCCTTTTTTATTGGCGATGTATTCTGCTGCTATTACTGCTCCCATTGCAAATCCTTTACGACTGTGTGCTGTATGTTTTATTTCTATTTCATCAATTTCTGAGGTGTAATTTACGACATGTGTTCCTGGTACATTTTCTGTTCTGTGAGAAACAATTCCCAATTGATTTTTCGCAGAAGTGACTCCCTTTACCCAGAACTCCTTATTTGTATTGTCAATAATACCTTCGGCTAAAGTAATAGCAGTACCACTAGGTGCATCTAACTTTTGGGTATGATGGGTTTCTTCCATCACCGCTTCATAAGCTGAATGTTTATTCATCATTTCAGCCAATTGTTTATTCAATTTAAAAAACAAATTTACTCCTATGCTACAATTGGTGGCATACAACAAGGTACCGTCATGTTCTGTAACACTTTTTTTTATTTCATCCAAATGGTCATACCACCCGGTTGTTCCTACAACGATTGGAGTAGTTGAATTCAAACAGGTTAGCATGTTATTTACTGCAAATTCGGGGGTTGTAAATTCAATGGCAACATCCACTTTCTTTAGGTGTGCTAAGGTGAGGTCTGAAACATTTTTGGATGCAATTTTTAACACAACAGAATGCCCTCTTTCTAAGGCGACTTTTTCAATCTCCACCCCCATTTTTCCGTATCCTATAATTGCAATGTTCATTTGTCTATCTTTTTAGGCACTCTCTATTTCATTTTCTTAACCGCAAAGGGAAGTAAGGTTTATGCTAAGTTCGCAATGGCCTTTTACTCCTTAAGAATTAGGGAAATATGTTCTCTCCCTTTTCTTTGCGAGTATCTCAAAACGCTCTGCGGTTCCCCCTTTAATCTTCTTTAAGAACCCAAAGTAACTGCCAATATTATTAATAATTATCGTTTTTACATTAGTGGTGAATGCGATGGATAAAAGGTAAATTTTAGAGCTTAATCACCAATTTAAAACCTTTACTCCATTGATAATTATTCGTCATTTGGAGATCTGGTTGTAATTTAAAAGATAAGTTATCATCTTTTGGGAAATAAAACAAATGGGCATCTACCGCTGCATCAACGATATTAAATACATAAAACAAGCCTGTAAGTATATATAATAAATCTTTACTCCGCTGATGAAATTCTAAAGTGGAGTTAATGCTTTCTGCAGTTAGCACGCCGTCAAACTCATCAATTGTGGTATCATCTCCATCAATTCTTAACCCATACGCCGTTTTATATCTATTAAATTCTTTTTGATTAGACAATGCAAAATACAAGGGCACTCCAATGGCTCCATATACGATAGGCAATTTCCAATATTTTTTATTATAAATCTGACCTAACCCAGGAACAACGGCACTAAACAGGGTTGCTTTATTGGGAGAATGAACTTTTTCGAGTTGAATAGGACGCGGAACTGATGTTGAAACTACTGCAGAATCTACAAAATCATTTTGACTAAACCCTCGATGAAAAGAAATACAAAGCGTTGCAATAAGAACGAATAATAACAGCGTAGATTTCACAAGAATGGATTAAAGTCCTAATAATTCAATGATACGTTCGAGTTCCTTTTCGGAAGTAAAAGGTATCGTTAATTTGCCTTTACCTTTCACATTACTTTGCAGTTGAACGTTTGTCTTTAAAAATCCCGTTAAATCGTCTTTCATTTTTTGTTGACTAAAAGACAAGTCAGAAACGCCCCCTTTTTTAAGGGCTATATTTGTTTCTGTTTTACTTTCTTTAACGATCTCTTCTACTTGACGGACAGATAATCCTTCTTTAATGATTCTTCGAGCTAGTGATATTTGTTTTTTCTCATCAGCAATATTGACGAGAGCCCTAGCGTGTCCCATACTAATATCTCTAGTTCTAATGGCTAACTGAATTTCTGCAGGCAACTTTAATAACCGTAAATAATTAGCAACGGTAGATCTTTTTTTACCTACTCGTTCACTCATTTTTTCTTGAGTAAGCCCGCATTCCTCAATTAGTTTTTGATAACTGAAAGCCACTTCTATCGCGTCTAATTCTTGACGTTGAATGTTCTCCACCAATGCCATTTCTAGCATTTCCTGATCATTCGCGATTCTAATAAAAGCTGGTATTTCCGTTAATCCTGCAATTTGAGAGGCTCTAAATCTTCTTTCGCCTGAAATCAACTGATATTTTCCATAGCCTAATTTACGAACAGTAACGGGCTGTATAATTCCTAATTCTTTAATCGAATTGGACAATTCTATCAGGGCTTCTTTTTCAAATTGTGTTCTGGGTTGAAACGGATTGGTTTCTATTTCTAAAATGGCAATAGAGGAAACCGATCCAACCACAGCTCCTCGATCTGTACCAATTGAGTTGGCTGTAATGTCTGTATCGGCATTTTGTAATAATGCGCCTAATCCTCTTCCTAAAGCTGGTTTTTTACTCATGTCTTAATCTTCTAATGCAATCTTCTTTTCTTCGTTATTCATTTTAGTCATTTCGTTCTTCTGAAGAATTTCACGGGCTAAATTCAAGTAATTTACAGCTCCTTTGCAACTTGCATCATGCATAATAATTGTTTTACCATGACTTGGTGCTTCTGCTAATCTTGTATTTCGTTGAATAATGGTATCAAACATCATCATCTGGAAATGCATTTTCACCTCTTCAACAACT
>JAWUVT010000154.1:0-7510 GCA_034112225.1 Flavobacteriales bacterium
AAATAATAAAGCATTGAGTCTACTCCTACGGCTTGTTTCTCAGAGATAAGAGGCGTAGTTGTCACCCTACTTAACGTTTTCTCTTTTGAAAGGTAATCAATAATCCAAACCTCTTTTTGATTGTCAAACAGTTCATCATTAGTTGGCTGCACCCCTAAAGAATCGGTTCTTCTATTTGAGGTAAAAACTATTTTTGTTGAATTCTCAATGAATCGAGGCGCTAAATCATCGTAAACATCATTCGTAATTTTTTTATGAGAATTTGGACCAATATAATATAGATATAGATCTGATTGACCTTTATAAATTCCAGAAAACACCATTTCTTTACCATTATCAGCATAGTCCATTGCCGTAACTTTTTCTAAATTAAATAGTGCTTTAACTTTTACTCCTCCAGAATTAACATCAAAATAATGCATTAATAAGGCTCCTTTTTCTTCCGTAACAAATGCTAAAATATCACTTGAAGGCTTCCATTCTAATATGGGATAAGAGGAGTCATTAATCCGATCTAATTTAAACTCTTTCTTATATATTTTGTACTTTTTATCTAAATCCTTGTAATAAATATAAATCTTATACTTACCGAGTCTATTGGTTACATAAGCAAAATTATTGCCGTCAGGACTCATTTTGAACTCAGAATAATCTCTTCTTTTTTTAATCTTAAAAAGTTCTTTCTTTAGATATTCTTGTTCATCCGTTTTAACCAGGTTATGGTATTCTTTTTCATAGTAAGTTCTCCACTCTTTTGTGAGGGTTTTCATAGATATTCCTAAAACATATAAAAAGCCTTTATCAATACTTTGTGTTATCCTTGTCATATAAAGCAAATTGGGAATAACTGCTTCGCCATAAGTATCAACAATATAAGCCCATAAAGAATGTCCAGCTATTATTGCGTCTTGATCTGTTAACCGGTTGAATTTTTTATACTTTCCCGAGCTTACACCATCTCTCACACTATTCTCTATGGTTGGATTCCATCTATTGGAAACAAAAGAGGTTAATCCTTTTTGATACCATAGCGGTACTGTTAATAAACTAGAATTTCGTAGGACTTGCCTCCAATTGGATCCAAAAACTTGTTGATTAAATAAAATCTGTGCAATTCCTTCTTTTATTTGACGGTTAAATTCTTCATGATCTCCATTAAAATAAAGGTAAACTTTGGAGCCCATAATATTGGTAATACCTCCTATCTCCCCATTTTCTAAACTAAGTCCTACATTACTTTGTTTAAAGTGCGATTGTTTATTGTAGATAATAAACTTGATTTTATCCTTTAATTCGTAGTTGAAAAAATCTTCTTGATCTGCAATGTGCTTCCGAGCAACTTTAGCGGTGTAGAGTGCTAATTCTTCGCCTCCAGTATAAAAGTAAGTTTCATAGGCAGTGTAACGATAGAATTTCCATTCAAAATAATCATATTGAACTCTATTTTTACCAAAACCTACATGTGTTCCATTATAGAATTGAGCTTTGGCAGTATTGGAAAGTATAAATACTCCAAACACTAATAAAACAAGGGTGATATAATTTATTTTAGTTTTAATTTTTTACAGTAAAGTTTATGCGTAAAAATAGTGATTTTATAAGGATTGTAAATACTTTTGTAAGCATAAACAAACATTAAAGATATGATTAACGTACACCATTTTACCTTTAACGGATTTCAAGAGAACACTTATATATTATTTGATGAAACAAAAGCGTGTGTTATTATTGATCCTGGATGCTATAGCAATGAAGAACAAACCGTTTTAGAAAACTACATCACTGAAAATGAATTAGTTCCTGTAAAACTACTGAATACGCACTGTCACATAGATCATGTTTTGGGAAATCGGTTTGTTGCTGAAAAATACAACATTGGTTTAGAAATGCACGCTAAAGATTTACCCACATTGCATGCAACCCCTGAATATGGGCATACTTTTGGTTTTAATGTGGATCAATCTCCTGAACCGACAACACTTCTAGAGGATGGTGATGTTGTTCAATTTGGTAATTCTAAATTGAACATTTTATTTACCCCGGGTCACAGTGCTGGTCACATTGTTTTTGTTAGTCATGAAGATAAATTTGTGGTCAATGGAGATGTTTTATTTTACGGAAGTATTGGAAGAACGGACTTGCCTGGAGGAGATCACCCTACCCTAATCAATAGTATCAAAACGAAGTTAATGACTTTGCCTTTAGATTATGTCGTTTATACAGGTCATGGACAAAGCACAACGATAGGGTTTGAAAAAAACAACAACCCTTTCATCAATCAGTAAAAAGTGCTGATGAAACCTAGCAACAAGGAAAGAACGAAATACAAGAAAAAAAAAGACAGGAGTCTGCTCTTTCTAACTTTAGCTGTTGTAGGATTGTTTTTAGGCATAGGAAGTTGCATTGGTTTTTATGCCTACACTCTAATTGACATTTACAACCTCTCTAAGTTTTTTATTGCGTTCACTGTCGCTGGTTTCTTAATTCCTTTAAAATATTACCAACGATGGTTTCACTTTATAAAATATGAAGTGATTATTTTTAACGTGATCGGAGTAGGCCCTTTTTTAAGCGGTTTATTTCTTTGTATGAACTTCTTTATCACCAGCAATGCTCACACAGAGAAGTATCGGATAGCGAAAATTTACAGCAAAGGGGAAGGATACAATAGAACTTTAGGAATAATTTTAGAGAAAAAATTATTCTCTGGAGAAGATAAAATAACAGAATTAAAAGAGGTAAGATTAGAGGGTTTTTCAGGAAATTCTTATTTGAAATTGACGCTTGCAGATGGATTGTTTGGATACCAAGTTATCCAAGAAAAAAGTTTTACAAAATAACACTTATTCATCAGCAACCCCTGCTCTATTCATCTCTTTAACAATAAGTTCAGACTCATAACCTTTGTTAAGCATGTACTGATAAAGTTTGTCTCTTTTTTTAAAATCATCCAATTCAGTTATTAAAAGACTCTTTTTCCCAACTAATTCAGCTAGGGTGTTCAGGTATTCTTCAGGATCTATTTCTGCATCAAAAGCGGTATTAAATTGAGTTTCATTATAGGCTCTTTTTTCAATCAATCCCATTTTAAGCTTATTCCGCCCCCATTTTTTCATTTTAAACTTCCCCCGAACAAAAGCTTCCACGTAACGTTGCTCATTCAAAAAATTCTCATCAATTAAATCATCTAGAATTTTATCCCAATTCGATTTTTCAACATTCCATGCCCTAAAGCGATTGGTTAAGTCCAATTGACAGCGTTCTTGAAAAGAACAATATCTCATTGCTTTTTCTCGCGCACGTTCGAAAGACATATTTTTATAATGTTGTTTCATAATAGTCATTCTTCACCCGAATTGATTCGAAGGGTTCTTTTGAATTATTTTTCCTATGCTTTAAAAAGATTTCTCTATTCCGCTTTACTTCAATCGGAATGACATCTGTTTTATTACTTTTGTCCCCTCAAAAATAATCAATGCAAAACAAAAGTGCCTTATATTTATTATTAACTGCTAATGCTGTTTCTGGCTTTGCTCAAGGAATTAGTATGTTAGCAATACCTTGGTATTTTTCGGATGTTTTAGAAGCGAGTTCAACCTTTGGTAGTATTTACGGTGTTGCTACGTTTTTAACCCTATTCTGGGGCTTGTATGTGGGGACTCTTGTTGACCGTTATCCTCGAAAAAACATCTTCTTATTCATCACATTGATTGGCGCACTAATTATTGGAGCTATTGCAGCTACTGGTTTTTACTATGGTGAGGTCCCTACGATTTTAATCGGAATGGTATTTTGTACGACCCTTTTTATCTACAACGTTCACTATCCAACCCTTTATGCTTTTGGACAAGAAATTAGTGAAAAAAAGAATTATGGGAAAATGAACTCTTTTATCGAGATTCAAGGTCAGGCGACCAGTGTCATTTCAGGTGCTTTTGCTGCCATCTTAATTACCGGAGTCGATCAAGATTTTTTAAAAAACATAGGGTTAGATGGAATCCTCAACATTAAAATTGAAGCTTGGTCAATTCATGAAATATTTTTAATGGATGCTTGCACCTATGCTTTAGCCTTTCTTCTAATCTTATTTATCAAATACCAACCTGTTTCAACAGGAAAAGTCCATTTAGGTTCAGTAATTACCCGACTAAAACAAGGAGGCCAATTTCTTAAACGACATCCCTTACTCTTCCATTTTGGTTTAGGCTCTTATGCTGTTTTTGCAATGTTTTTAGTGCACATGCATCAATTAGTTCCCATTTATATCAACAACCATTTAGAGGCAAATTCAGCAGTTTATGCAGGATCAAAAATCTTATACGCTCTTGGCGCAATGTTATCAGGCATAGGAATTCGATGGTTTTTTAAAAACACAACTACCGTTAAAGCCATCATTATCATGATGGTTTTAAGTTTTTCCGTTTTTGAAGTCCTGGCATTTTCTAAGAGCTCATTTGTATTAATGTTCGTATGCTTTGTACTAGGTTTAACCAATGCTGGAACAAGAGTACTGAGGATTACTTACCTTTTTAATCACATCCCTAACAATCTTATTGGGCGAACAGGAAGTGTTTTTCAAACCTTAAATGTATTGGTACGCTTTACATTCATCGTTCTATTTTCAATTACTTTTTTCGCTAAAAAACAAAACATTACGTGGGCTTATTTTGTGATTGGATTGTTTATTTTTATCTCGACTTTCCCCTTAATCATTTATTATAAAAGGTTAATTAAAATGAAAATAGATGAGTAAAATCCCCCATTTAAAAAACAAATGGATACCTGGTGTATTGGCCATTGTACTGGCTACTTTCTGCTATGCTGTTGTCCCTTCAGTGGAATATGCTCAAGCTCCAATTATGGCTGCAATTGTAACGTTAATGGCCATTTTCTGGATATTTGAAGTGGTTCCAATTGCCATTACTTCTTTATTCCCAATCTTCTTATTTCCGTTGTTTGGTATTTTAGATACAAAATCAACCGCCTTATTTTTTGGCAAAGAGATCATTTTCTTGTTTTTAGGAGGGATGATGTTGGCTCAAGGACTAGAAAACTCTAACTTACACAAACGAATTGCATTAAATATTGTTAAGATTGTTGGAAGTCAACCCGCCAGACTGGTTTTGGGCTTTATGTTGGCTACTGCCGGATTAAGTATGTGGATTTCTAATACTGCATCAGTCATGGTAATGATGCCCATTGGATTGTCTATCATTAAAGAAATAAAGGACGTAAAAGATGCGAATAAATTCCTTTCAAAATTCGCTACCGCCTTAATGTTAGGCATCGCATATGCTGCAGACATTGGAGGTATGTCCACAATAATTGGAACGCCACCGAATATGGTCTTTATGGAAATGTACCATGAATTATTTCCTGAAATGCCTCAGGTTGGTTTTACACAATGGATGCTGATGGGCTTACCCATAGCAATTCTATTTTTAGTTACGGGCTGGCTCTTAATGACTCAAGTGGTTTTTAGAATGCCCAAAGGAAAAATATTTGATGGTGATCATGTTATTAAATCTCTAATCCATGATTTAGGAAAAATTAGGCGAGATGAAATGATCGCTGGTTGTCTCTTTTTAAGCGCAGCTATTCTTTGGGTAACAGGTGCTGACATTACAATCAGCGAATCTTTTACAATTCGTGGTTGGAGAAGTACTTTTGGTTTAGAAATGGTAAGCGATGCCTCTATTGCTATTGCGACTTCAATCTTCTTGTTTTTGATTCCTTCTAAGGACAGGCCAACAGAAAAATTGTTAACATGGAATAAAGCGCGCGAATTGCCTTGGGGGATTTTATTGCTTTTTGGTGGTGGTTTTGCAATTGCTGGTGGTTTTAACAGCAGTGGATTATCAAATATCATAGGTGATTTGTTTGTGCATTTAGAGATCGATTCTCCAATATTAATTGTAATCATCGTCTGTTTGGTCTTGACCTTTTTAACAGAGATTACTTCGAATACCGCTACCACTAACTTAATACTTCCCATACTGGCAAAAGCAAGTGCTGTTTTAGGTTTAGATCCTAGAATATTAATGATTCCCGCTACTTTATCGGCCAGTTGTGCTTTTATGATGCCGATTGCTTCTCCTACTCAAGCCATTGTCTTTGGATCGGGGCATGTTAAAATCAAACAAATGATACGCGCAGGAATACTCTTTAATCTCTGGGGAGTTGCAATTATTACGGTTGTGTTTTATCTCTTGGCAAAGTTCGTTTTTGGAATTGACCTTTAAAATTTGTTAAAAGAGATTCCTAGGCACAATCTAAACGCTTAGAATTCTTTATTAGCCCGTTAGGAATCCAATTATAACTCGTTTTTGTGCTTTCTTTTAGATCGTTTCCTATTCAATAACAAACTACTATTTAATACTTTTACAATGAATATTTATTTTTTCATGTTATTTATTGATTAAATGATGAAGGTTCAGTCTCGATATTGAACTTTAAAATTGGAGAGAAGTGCGTGAACACTTCTCTCCTTTTCATTCTAAGGAAATCTGAAGCAAATTTCAAGAGTAGAAATAGGGATCAAGACAAAAGGTTGATCTTTATCGTTAAAAAGAAGATTATGGATAGTACCTCATTTTTAGAGATAGCCAATTTATTATTACCCGAAGTATTAGTTAACTATTTTGAATTGACAACTCATAAATAAAGGGGAAGAGCTCCATTTTTATTTTAAAGAGAAGAATGAGCAACCTAAAGAATATGGATCTTTACAGCTGAGTTCTAAAGGCTTCTATCCATAAGCTATCGTTCAAGATTTTCCTATTCGAGGTAAACAAGTATATCTCCACATCACTCGTAGAAGATAGACCGATGAAGTCTCTAAACAAGCTGTTTCTCAAAATTGGCAATTAGTAGCGCAAGGCACCCGAATGATGAATGATTTCGTCACTTTTTTAAAAGAGATCAGTCGAGAAAAGTCCCTCCAGTACACAAACCATTGCTCCGTTTTATGGCGTAAAAGGAAAGCATTTACAACAGCAGTATAAAAACTGGTTAAGTGATTTTAATTCTTGGGGTCAAAAAAGACACATGCTAAGGAGTGGTTGCTGTTTACTGAAAATATTGGAGATCATCTCTCTTTAGATGAAACGGCTTTCTCTAATGACGATTTATACACTATTCTAACCAATAAAAAATCCAAGGGTAAAAAGGAGCTATTGTAGCTATGGTTAAAGGAACTAAAGCTGATACTGTGATTAAGATTTTAAATAAAATTCCTTTAAAATTAAGAACTAAAGTTGAAGAGGTAACTTTAGATATGGCGGGAAATATGGGATTGATTGTCAAGAACTCTTTTCCTAATGCTGTATTAGTTATCGATCGGTTTCATGATCAAAAACTAGCAATTTCTGGATCAAGACAAAAAGTTGGGGAGTAATAGAAAAAAAGGATGATCTTTATCGTTAAAAAATAAGATTATGAAGAGTAGCTCATTATTAGAGATAGCCAATTTGTTATTACCCGAAGTATTAGTTAATTATTTTGACTTGAC
>JAWUVT010000155.1:0-35446 GCA_034112225.1 Flavobacteriales bacterium
ACTTCCACTTCTTTATTACTCATCCTTGAGCCTTCAATTCTTGTAGAAGCACCAACACTTTTTACCGTGGCAATCGATTTTAGCTGTTTTAAAGTCTGTCCTTCTCTTTGCTCTATGGTATTCCATGTTGCATCAAATCTGTCGATAGAACTAATTAAAGAGAGTAGTGTCCAGTTTATATTAAGTTGAAATGTGTGAGCGTGATTTTCCATTTAACAAACATATAAAATGATACGCTATGATTCGTAAATATTCGTAAGTAATACGATATTTTTTGATACGATACGATTCTATTTGATACGATAATGATTCGGAAGGAATGTTTTGTAACAATTGAATAAGTTGCACTCGTGCAACTTATCCAGCTTATGGTGTTGGGTCAAATTTAACATTTCTATTTCCACTTTGATTGATTTATAGGGACGTGGGCAACTCTTTGATCTCCTTCTGTGCGGTATGTTTTGCTAGTTTGGAATCACAATACATTCATTTTTTTCTAGTTGTTGTTTTGCTTACAAGTACACAAATAACCCCTTAAAAAGCAGTTTCAGCTTCTACCTCAACAATGCAGGAACAGGTCCCACATCCATATCAACATACAACTATAAAGCTGATAATCATTGTTTTACGGCTATAAAATCAACTTTACAATTGTTTTTATAGCCCTAAGAAAGTGTTTGAGATCAGTTGTTGGTAACCTTCGCCTAAACTGCCTTTTAATGCCGTTTAGGGTTTATAGTAAACAGTTAATTTATAATTACCTTATTAGACTTGACAAGTCCTTTTCTTTCATTAAAAATATTAACGATGTAAACTCCTTTAGAAAAAGGCGAAACATCAATTTTTAATAAATCTGTACCGATCATAATTTGATTTTTATAGCATTCAATGCCCAACATATTTACGATACTCACTTCGTTGTAATCCATATTACCTTTAACGTATAAATATGCGGAGGAAGGATTAGGGAAGGTAGAAAGAGTTGCATCATCAATACTTGATGGGATAACATTTGTAGCATATTGGAGTAGAGCTTGATGTGCATTTAATCTACCATAGCCATAATAATTATCGAACCCAAAAATGTCTTCTGAAACATTTCCTACTTGATCTTCAGCAGTGTTTCTTATAATTGTTCTAATAGCATTAGGTGACCTATTTGGATCTTGGGCTAATAATAAAGCGCATACCCCTGCAACCAAAGGTGTTGCTTGAGAAGTTCCACCCCAATATGAGCTAAAGTTTGTGTTTGATAGATGATTCAAACCATAAATATAATTTCCTGGGGCAACAAGGTCAATATGACTTCCATAATTACTTCCACTATTTGTGCTCCAAAAAAAAGGAGAAGAACGTTCGTCATTTGCATTTGTTGAACCAACAGCTATAGTATTTTGATAACCAGCTGGGTAATAAGTTACATTATTATCTTCATTCATCATACAAGCCACAACTGTTACTCCATTGTTATGTGCATAATTAATAGCAATTTGCATCGTATTAGAGAAACCAGAACCGCCAACAGACATATTGATAACATTAGCTCCATTATCAACAGCATAGTAAATTGCATCGGTCCACCATGAATATAAACCAGAATTATTTTGATCAATAATTTTACAAATCATTAGTTTACAATTCCAATCAACACCAGAATAGCCAACATTATTGTTTGCGTTAGCGCCAATAATTCCAGCAACATTTGTTCCGTGTCCGTGGTCGTCTGTTGGGTCATTATCGTTATTCGCAAAATCCCATCCCGCTGTATCATCAATATAACCATTGTTATCATTATCAGCACCATCTATTGCATCACTAAAGTTTTCCCAAATTCTGCCACTAAACTCGGGATGATCCATTTTTGCTCCAGCGTCTAAAACAGCCACAATAATTGAAGGATCACCCTGTTCGATATCCCATCCTAGGTCCATATCAATGTCGGCATCATTAACGGCTGGTGATGCAGTAAATGTACCCTCATTATGCAGCCCATATTGTCTTGAAAAATAAGTGTCGTTAGGTGTTGTTTGCAATAGTCCTTGTTGACCACCACCTGTTCCAATAAAATTAGGTTCTACATATTCAAAAAGGCCAGTGTTTTGATATAGTTTGATCAAATTAGTTACATCTTGTTTTGTGTTAAACTTTAGAATGTAAGTGTCTCCTTTTTTCTTATTCCCTGTTCGCTTAATTTTTTGAACTTTAAGCTCTTTGTTTAATGCATTTAAAGCGGGACTTTCGAACTTTTGTTGAAGTATACAATTTTTGAAATTAATATTTGTGCCAGATTTAAATTTAATTATTAATTCATTTTCTGAGTAATTATTAGCCCCTTGTGAAAAAGTCACATTTGATAAAAAAATACCTATTAATATAAAACCTATTTTTTTCATATTTCTTTGTTTTAATTGTTATCACCGCAACTGTATGTAATGTGCGCTTAGTTTGTTCAATGCTTAAAAGTAATACTTTTTGTGAGGAATCGCCAGAAACCGCTCTCACTAAATCGTCAAACAGAGAAAACTGCTTGCAACCAAAATGCAAGATAACAGCTTGTTATGGAGTCGTTTTTATAATTTGGTTGAAATTGTGAGTTCTCTAACATCTATTCCTAAAGTAGCTGCAATATGAACTAATGTTTCCAAAGATGGTTGCATTTCATTTGTACACCATCGAGAAACAGTTGCCGTGTTTTTATTTAATTGTTCTGCTAACCACTTATTCGTTCTGCCTTGTTTAGCTAGAACAATTTTTAGTCTATTAATTGCTTTTTTAGACATCTTTTATAGCGTATAAGTTAAATGTATTAATGTTTTAAACAAGTATAGCCTATTGGAATTTAACAATTAATTGATTTAAAATGATCTTTAATGAACCTGTTAGATCATTTAATTTGCGTATTTAAATTATGTTTTTACATCATTAATAAGTTGCATTTTACATAAATAAAATTTAGACCTCTGAAACTCAATTCCTCTAAAAAATTCCCATGAGTCAACCTACCTCAAGAAGTCGATTTTGCACTATTTTTAATACGAGAAGAGTTAAGGAGTCGAAGGCTGCTGAAAGAGTTAGAAAAGGCAGGTTTTGATTCGAGTAGTAGAGGTTCTGATTTTAGTCGTGTTATTTTTTCTACTCTTGGTTTTAGAAATCAATCAGATACATTTTATAAATGGTACCAAGATCAAGTCGATGTTTTTTATAAGGAGCTAGACTCATTGGAAGGAGAGCGTCTGTCCAAACAAGCATTTGATTTTTACGTCCATTTGATGATTGAAAAAAGAGGTCAAGTAGATAATAAGTCGTGTTGAGAGGCTCCCTAACAACCGAATAAACAACAGTTGTTGTTTCGCTGTATTTGTTGTCGGTTGTACTTGGCTAAAACTACAAAAATAATCCCTTAAAAAGCAGCTTCAACTTCTACCTGGGAAGAGAGTTAAAAAGAAATTAACCAAAAGGCATTTGCTTTTGATTGTGAAATAAGAAGAACTCAATTATCTATGATTGAGAATGGCAAAACGAATCCTCGTTTACTTACACTTATGAAAATTGCTGATGGATTGGGAATGTCAATTGATGAGTTCTTGACATTTTAATAGAGTTCTTCTTAAGCGAACTTTACTCCTTAACTTTTACGAGAGAGAGGCGCGCTCCGACTGTTTTTGTCGGAGCCGCCTACTCTATTTGCTCCCGTTTATTTTTCGGGTTGATTTTTCATCATCGCTATAAATTCATCATCAGACATCTTTTTTCTGTGGTCTAAAATAGAATTGGCATCCTCCCCTGCTCTGTATCTTAACTGGGTGGTGTCGTCTGTTACGGCAGTATAAATAACTTCCGCTACCATACTTGCAGGAGAAGGTTTGTTCGTTGGATTCTGCCATTGATTCATCAAAGCTCCTATTACTGGTTGGTATTCTGGAATGTCTCCTGCCTGAAAATCGAAAGAACGGCCACCAAAGTCTGTGGCGATCATTCCTGGTTCTACCATTTTTACTTTAACGCCTATTGCGCTCATTTCGTAATGAAGAGATTCCGAGATTCCTTCAATCGCAAATTTTGTTCCATGATAGAGGCTACCAAGCGGATAGGTTATTTGTCCACCAATGGAAGAGATGTTTACGATTACACCGGATTCCTGCTCACGAAAATGAGGAATGATCGCTCTTGTTACATCCAACAAACCAATTACGTTGGTGTTGAATTGTTGTAGGACATTCTCTCTAGGGAAAGACTCTAAGGGACCATAAGCGCCATATCCTGCATTATTGATTAAGGCATCAATCTTTCCAAATTTTTTAATTCCGTTTTCAATCGCCAGGTGAATAGACTCCAAATCAAGGACGTCTAATTTTTCCAAGTGTACATTTTCCAATTGAGTTAATTCCGTTTCCTTTTCAGGGGTTCTCATTGTGGCCACTACATTCCATCCTTCACGTTGAAAATGAATTGCTGTAGCTTTTCCTATTCCACTACTTGCACCGGTAATTAATATTGTCTTTTTCATAGCTATTCGTTGTATTGGTTTTTGTTTTTATTATTGATGATCCATTGGTTTCATTCCTCTTCTCCCTAAAAAAGTAGCGACTTTGGAGAAGAATGAAGGGTGATTTGTGTAAGCCTCACCTCCTTTTTTGCGGTGGGTAAATCCACGAGTTAGCAGTTCTGCTGTTGGTATTTCTTTGTAAATGAAAGCCCCAGAAACATCCCCATGTTCCTCTTTCCACCAAAATTTCGTCATCATACCTCCTAAGTTGTGCACTACAATATCTAAGGTGTTGTAGTGCTTGTTTTCTGAATCGGCTACCACATTATTGATGTACCACATACTGTTCGCATATCCTCCCATGTAAGGAAAATTGGCAAACAGCGACCCAAAAAGATGAAATCGAGTGTTTTCTGTATAGGGACGGAATGCCTCTAAAACTTGTAACCTGGAGTTCAGATTAATCTGAAAATCATCACGGGAATAGTCAAAACGAGGCTTTTTTGCTTGCGTATCCATTTTAAAGGTTCCATAAGTAGGGAATACGTGCATCAAAATTTCTTTCTGTGCATATTTCGACACGATTTTAGACAGGCTTGATTCAAAGTTCTCCGCATTTGAACAGTCCGCAAAATCTAGCGTTACCGTATTAAATTCCTGAAATACAGGTGGAATTGTTTCTGACCGTTGAACTAAATGAAAAGACCGCACATTTTTTTTAAAATAATCGGTGTGTTTTGCGATTAACTCTTGAATAACAGCACTAGTACTGCCAAAAATGAATACGTCGAATTTGTTGTTTCTGTCCATAAATAACTGAATGAGTTTACCCCACAAAGATCAGGAACAAGTTAGACCTCTATTAACACGAAAAGAGAAAGGTTGAACACAAATCGCAGAAATCAAAAGAGCAACAGTTGGCTTTAACTCGCTTAGTTTAATTGCCGATATTGTTGAGGTGTTTTGCCCGTTTTTTGTTTGAAAAGTCTCCCAAAATAATGCGGGTAATTAAAGCCTAAAGAGTAGGCAATACCACTTACGGAATCGGATGAGCTCAACAACAAGTGTTTGGCTTTTTCTACGATAAAATCATTGATGTGCTCTTTTGCAGAACGCCCAGTTTCTTTTGTCAGCAGGTCGCTTAAATAGCTCGCAGACAAATGACACTCATTGGCAAGGTACTGTATCGTTGGTTGACCTGTTTCACTTAAGTTGTGCTCCTTGTCATAGTTCTTGAGTAAGGACTCAACCTTGGCAACAATATCAACATGCGAAGCGCAACGCGTATTGAACTGTCTCTCGTAAAACCGAACACTGTAGTTCAGTATTAATTCAATATTTGAAACTAACACTTGTTGACTATGGTTGTCTATCCGTTCGTTCATTTCATCTTCAATTAACCGTACTGCATGGTTGAGCGTATCTTGCTCTTTATCGGATAAATGTAATGCCTCATGCACTTCATAGTTAAAGAAATTATAGGCATCAATTTTAGCCCCTAATGAAGTGTTTCGGATTAAATCAGGGTGAAAATAAAGCATCCAACCTTTTACCTCATTTAATTCCTGCGCTTTGGTAACGGTAATCACCTGATTGGGCGCTGTAAAAATCAACACTCCTTCGTTAAAATCATAGTGATTACGCCCATAATCCATTCCGCAGCTAGTATCCTTTAGCGCAATACAATACATGTCTGCTGTAAATCGTTGGCCAATTAATTGTTCTTTTACAACTAGTTTACTTGTATCAAGTACCGTAATTAAAGGATGCAATGGTTTGCCCATTCCCATTCCTTTTTGCAGCTCATTGATTGACTTCGTATGTATTATATTTTCGGTCATAGATTTTATTTTATCAAAAATAGGGATCTTAGTTCATGAAATGTAACACGAAATCAGGATTATTGAACACGATTTAGTGTTCGTAGGTGCTATTGGTTAAAAGTTGCCCTCTTTTTTAAAACGAAACAAAATGGTTGCGAATTGATTAAGTTTTGCTCCAATCATTTAGCGCTTATTCAGCCTTTTTTGGGTTAAAAAGGGCTTTCCCTTTTAAGGCTTGAACCAGTGTAGCGGTGGCAATAAATGCGTAAATCAAGGAAATAATAACGGTGGCTTTTGTCGTCTTAAAAATATAAAAAGAAAGCAGTGGTAATAATTGTAACGCGTGCATTCCTATAAAGTGAGAGACTCTCAAATCGCCTACAGTTTTGCTCCATCCTACAATTAGCCAATTTGAATTGTTATTAACTCCACCAACGCTATGGTTCATTCTTGAACCCATTAAAGCGCCTTCAAATGAAAAGAGCACAAAAATGAGAATCCCCAAGCGAATTGCCCAAACATAATAATTAGGCAAATTAGGGAAGGATTGCGTAAAGAAGAGGATTCCTACATAAGCCGTATAAAGGGTAACAACAGTTGCCGCTAATCCCATAAGCGAATACAGCATAGAATGTGTAGGAGTACTGATATTGAAATGTGATAATTGCCCTTTTTTAGCTTGAAAAACAATGTAAACGATTTCAAATCCGAGTAATACAATTACGGTCCAATTGAAAAGTGTCGTGTTAAAATCTGACAGATAGTGACAATACCAACCAATTGTCCACGAAAACAAACCTATTGAAACGGAAAATTTAAAAGGCTTGTACCAAGCATTTACACCCTGTATTTTGGTGGTGGTTAATCGGGTTAAAATGAGAAAGACCACCGCGAACGCCAAACAGACCAATCCAAAATAAAATAGCTGCTCGTTTCTAATTTTTAATTCTCTAGTAAAGCTTAGCATGCTGAATCCTAGCGCTGTGAGTTTTTGTCCACCTTAAATTGAGGCACAAAATGATTCAAGAATAAAAGCATTCCAACATAGGTCAAGATTAGTGTTGGCACATTGGTATTCAACCCTAAATCCAATTCAGGAATGCCCAGTAATTCTCTAAAAGAGGTGGTTGCTATACTTAGCATAAATAGAATCCCAAAAACAAAAACACCAATAATTGAGGCTTTGTTTTTCGCAGTCCGTTGTCTTCCATTTTTACCCTCCTCTTTAAAAAAATACCACAGAGCCACCGTAGAAAAAACAGCTTCAATAGCTATCGCTAGGTATACATTGGTAGCATAAAGACCAAGACCAACGGCATGAGTATCCGCACCAAAAATATGATGTGGATGGCCCGAAAAGAAATCTAAAACAAAATGCCCAATCAATAATCCGGCACCTACTAAGCCTATTTTAGTGCTTTTGAATGCAAGTTTACCAATCGTAAAGACAATAAGAATCCAAAATAGTTGAGGAATTAAATCGTGACTGTACAACATGTTTACGGTCATATTACTTAAGGTCGCATTCAGCGCATCACTTGGTAAAGTTGATTCCAACCCGAAATAATGAAAGATAAACCATAAAAAATCTTGCAATTGTGAAGCCATTAAAAAGTACAATAATGTTCCTTTTCCAAATTTTTGATTGGCCAATAAAGCGGTAGAATAATGTCCTGCTAACATATGGATTGATTTATATTTTCGTATTTTTACTATTAATTTGAAAGCAAAAATAATATTAACTATCGAATTAATAGTAATAATTGACAAAAAATGAGAAATATATTTCGTTCAGGCTGTCCAATATCCTCATTACTAGATGTGATAGGGGATAAATGGTCTTTGTTAATCATTAGAGATATGTTATTGGTGCACAAAAAAATTTTCAAAGAAATAGCTGATTCTGAAGAGAAAATAGCCCCCAGCATTCTCTCGGCAAGATTGAAATTATTGGAATCATATGGATTCATTACCAAAAGAAAACTTCCTAAAAACAAAAAAGAGAATATTTACCTGCTAACAGAAAAAGGAATTGATTTAGCACCCATCATAATTGAGATGAGTTTATGGGGCGATAAGTATCTGCGAGAGTTTACTCAACTAGATTCTATTGATGGATTAAAGGCCGATAAGTCATTAATTATTAATACGGTTCAGAACCATTACCATTCAATGGTCCGTCAACTTCTTTTATAACGCTAATTCAAGTTGAAATTCTTCGCTTTTAACGCACCTTGTCTACTGCAAACATCTAAGTTTATGGACAATAAATTGATGCCGACCGGATCTGAAAACCCGTAAAATTACACCTGTGGGCCTTCTCCGAAATAGAGGGGACCTCTTTTTTGTGGGACCAAATAGCTATTTACACCCCCACTTAAATTGTTTTGTTCCTGGCAGAGGGAATTACTTGCAAAACTTACTCAACCCAAGAAGAAAAACACACTTAAAAAGTGGTTTTAGCAGTAAAAAAGAAATCTTAAATTCCTTGGTTCTTTTTGAGAGAAGAGGCCCTCCAAAAAACGAGAAAACAATTTATAAACGACACTGAAAAACAGCCAAGGAGAAACGCTAAATCTCCGGAATGGCTTAGGCATGCTCAAAAAGCTAAAAAGAAAAAATCGACACAATTCGGTTCGTTCTTCAACGCTTTGAATTGGATTTCAGTATTGGTTAAAACTGTCGATAAATGGTTTTTACGAAGTCCTTTTCCACAGCATACAACGACAACGCAATGTTTTCGGTCTGTTGAACCAAATGTAAGGGAATCTACCAACAACTTGAAATGTAGCGCTTTTTGTTGGGATTCGTTTATGCTGTATTGTCTTTTTCGGAACTTGTAATGAAGTCAAAAGTTCATGAAAAGAGGCTGCTCTTCTCAAGTTTTTTCTTTTTAGAATTAATGAATCTATACAGATTACCAAAACATTTCAATATTTTTTTCTTGTCTTTCGTTCAATTGTTCTATTCAATTAAAATAGTTATGGTTTGCTTTTACCAATTGTTCATTGCTGTCTATTCGTTGTTTGGTGTGATCAATGAATTGTATGAGGGCTTGTGTTTTGTACATTTCTATAATTTATTTAAATAAAAAAACTCAGGTATGAGACCTTGTAAAAAATGTTTTTGTCTCATATTTGCTCCTATGACAAAAATTAGAGGCTTGAGCAGCCACCACCAATGTGGTTGTAGTAGCTTAACAGCTGCAGCCGTAGGTCACTATTATTTGGTTTTCATTTGCAAGAATACTTAATGAGCACATGCTATCTCCATAAATATATTCGCCTTCATGCCAACCATCACTTTCACCATTATTACTTTTTTCAGTAAATAAAATCTTTAGCATTCTATTTACCTCTTTAAAGCTATAGTTGTTGAACTCTATTGTGTTGGTCAAAAAAAGTTCGCAAGTATATTCTTCAACCGCTATGTTCCCATATTCAGTTCGAGTATGACAATCCCAAACTCCTTCTGGGTGATCAGCTGTTGTTGTTTCGAGTACCTTTGTAGCTTTAGTAACGGAAAAATTAGAGTTTATATACTTGTCAAGAATAAAGTCAAGACTTGTTGATGTATCTATGTCAAAATAAAATGTAGCAGCTGGAGTTGGTAATGTTGAATCGATTTTGTTCGTTATTAATTGCTGGCTCTCTAAAGTGTCAATTAGGCTTTTGGGGGAGACCGGCTTCATTTCATTTTCTTCAAAAACAACTCCAACCTTCTTTGATTTATTATTTTTTTGTTCTTGACAAGAAGTCAATACAAAAGTTAGGAGTAAAAGGCTGATTGCATATTTCATGTTTATTTTATTACTACCACCGACCCTGATAAAAGGAGTGGCTTACAATTCGATAAAAGCACAAACTGTTCGATTTTCCATCTCATTTTCTACGAAGAAAGGGAATTCATTTTTATCTATCGTGTGTGCTCGTATGGGCTTACAAATTCTAACGAAGATAGCCATTTAATTTAGAGGGGCAAGTCCCTTATGGCCGAGGGTCGTGCCTAGAACCTGGAGTGTCTACATTTGATGTGACAATAAAACTAAGTCCATAACTTAATCTATTTGAATTATGGAAAAGAAAAATTATGACACTAACTTACCAACTTTACAAAAAGCGATAACAGCTTGCAACCAAAATGCAATATACAAATTGTTATATGTATGTATTTACTCCAGGTTATTAATATACTCAATCCATTTTTTTTTGTATGCCTCCGAGTCCTTTTGACTCATGCCGCACTTGACAATAGCAAAGTCTTCTCCAGTAATTTCATTTAAAATCCAAGAGGCTCTTCCTGCAATTGTAAAAATGTCTTCTTGTATTATTCCTCCATGTCCATAGTCATTTAAGTCGCCAGACCTTATTCGACAGTCAATAATTAAATCAAAGATACACTCAAGTCCTACTTTTTTTTTAGCAGTTATTCTTGAAATGAGATAAGGAAAAGCTATGTCATAGTTTTTTATACACCAACTTTTTGCATTACGTAAATTTACAAAACATGAAACAGAATCAATACTCCATAGGACACTCTTCAAAGATAAATCAGGAGAGTATTCTCCTTTAAATGTTTCTTTTATTAAAAGGTTATTCTTCCATTTTTCAGGTTTTATGAATGCTTCAGGAAGTTTATATTCTAATAACTTGGTATCGGTCAAAGAAAAATATACATATGAATCCGATTCTATTTCTTGTGAAAATATAATAGATGGGATTAAGAACAATATGAATATAAGACTCTTCATTTAGTTGCATCTAGCAACCGAATAAAACACCTTAAGGTGTAACACGGATTGGTTAATTCACGTAAATTTAAAATATTTACGTTACACATTTACTATGGATCAATTATTAATTCACTATCGTTTTCAAGGACACCCTTATATTGTAGCAGATGGCAAATGGGGTTTTTATCAATTGCCTCATACGGTCAATAAGTATACGCGATTATTTAGGAAGTTGAATTGTATTTTAAATAATGGAATTACAGAAGGCTACCGCATCAATAGGAAGTTTATCTCTCTTAATCAATTAAAAAAAGTGGCCTATATTTCTTCTGAAATTGTAGCAACTAAAATAGCTATTTCTAAACTTCCTTTTTGAAGATTCTGTTGCATGAGTTTGGTTTCTTGTTCTCTTGTTTGATTGTTTCCGTTCCATTTCAATAAACAGAGGAGATTCGTTTGACTGTTGGTCCCCCCATTTATTAGGAAACAACCAACGCTCTCACTTTTGAGGCCCCTCTGAGACGTTTCTGCTATCCTTAGGCTAAATTATCGAGTATCAACTCTCCTGAAACAGCATTGGCGGTAGTTGTTCTATCCGATTTCTTTTCGATTGTAAGGTTGGGGATACTGCTCCATAACAAGCAAATAAATAGGGTTATACGCTCTTCTCATTAGGTGAGGAGTAGATAAAAACTATCCTAAAATAAAAAAAGACCAATGACTCATTCCTCTTTTGGGCGTTATTTAAACCTTAGCTGGCTATTTTATTTTCCCTTTTTCAGGATCAAGTCCGCGGAGTTGATGAGTGAAAAACCAAGGATTTAAGAGGTTTTCTTTGTTGTATTCCAACGGTTTTTGGGTTTCCCAATTTAAAACGGTACAACCCGTAGCCAAAACAATAGCATGCCCAGCAGCAGTATCCCATTCCATTGTTGGTGAAAACCGTGGGTAGCTATCAGCAGCGCCTTCGGCAATTCTACAAAACTTAAGGGAGCTGCCTACATTATTAATTTCAAGATTTTTATGGAGCTCCTGTTGTTGCTTAAAGTAATGCTCTGTTTGTGGGTTCATGTGCGAACGACTTCCTAGCATTATATAATTCGTTCTCGTTTGAGGAAGCGGCAATTGAACAGCGTTTTTTAAAAGCGAAGAACCTGCTAAAATAGCCTCCTTAAAATTCTCAATTTTGTAGGCCCATTTGTCGGAAAAATAGAGTTCTTGAGTAACAGGAATATAGATAACGCCCATAGTTGGTGTCCCATTTTCTATTAAGGCGATGTTTACAGTAAACTCTCCATTTCTACTTACAAATTCTTTCGTACCATCTAGAGGGTCAACCATCCAGAATTGGCTCCAGTTTTTACGTTCCTGATGCGAAGGAATTGATCCTTCCTCCGAGAGAATAGGAAGCCCGGTGCTTGTTAATGCTTTTACAATTGCGAGATGCGCTCTTTTATCAGCCTCTGTTAATGGGGAATTATCACTTTTGGATTCTACTCCAAAATCGGAAGAATAGACCTCTAAAATCTCTTTGCCCGCTTTTAACGCTGCATTTACAATAAGAACTAACCAATCTTCTCTATGCATAAGTTAATTATTAAACTCGCTTAAAATAGCCTTGGCTAAGCTGCTTGCACCAAACCTGAAAAGCTGAGGGTTTAACCACTCTTTGCCTACGGTATTTTCAACAATTTTCAAGTAATTTATTGCTGTAGAAATGTCACTTATTCCTCCTGCGGGCTTCATGCCCACCTTAATGCCTTGAGCAGTATAAAAATCTTTAATCGCACAAAGCATGATGTAAACCGATTGGTAAGTTGCGCCTTCGCTGATTTTGCCTGTGGAGGTCTTGATAAAGTCTGCACCAGCATACATGGCTAGGTCACTAGCCACTCTAATGTTTCTAGCATTTTTAAGTTCTCCACTTTCTATAATTACTTTAAGATGGACGGCGCCACAACATTTTTTAAGGGCTACAATTTCATCAAACACCTCTTGATATTTTCCTTCGAGTAATTTCCCTCGAGAGATGACCGTATCAATTTCTGTGGCCCCTTCAGCAATGGCCCATTTTACTTCACTTAACTTAATTTCTATAGGAGATTGACCAGAAGGAAAAGCCCCTGCCACACTCGCTGTATTCACTTTTGTGTTGGAAAGTTTCGTTGAAACAATTTTAGCAAAAGTAGGATAGACACAAATTGCGGCGACATTGGGGATGTCTGTTCTCGCTTCAAAAGCGATTACCTTGTTGCACATTTCTTCTACCTTTGCATTGGTATCAGCCCCTTCTAAAGTGGTAAAATCAATAAGGCTAAAAATTAGCTTTAGAACTTCCTTTTTCTGGCCAAAGGCTAGCGGCTTTTTTAAAAGGTCCTCAATAGGAATGTTATCAGAAAATTTAAAACCAGCAGTTAAGCTGGGAATATTTTTAATGTGATGGATAGGAATCATGTGATTTTTTTACAATAAAGGTGTCGGTTCAAATATACTAAAACTTAAAAAGTTATTTTTGCAAGCCATGTGGATTAAAAAATCTATTTGTTTTTTACATTACTTAAAAGAGAAGCATGATTCGAGTTATTGTGATGATACTATTTTGTTTAACAACTCTTGCCCTTAAGGCAAATGAGAAGTCTGCCGAATTAAGCTCGGCACAAATTTTATCTCTTGTTCAAAAGCAAGGCTTAACAGTCCAATATTCAGATTCTTTGCGTCAACCCGAAGTAAAGTTTAAGCGAGGCAAAGCGATTCTGTTTGCCGTTTTTACTGGTTTTTTAGGAGGCCATCGGATTTACTTAGGGTCTCATCAGAGAACCCCAATAATTTATTCGTTGACCTTTGGAGGTCTTGGAATTTTGGCGGTAATCGATTTAGTACACCTTATTTTTACCAAAGACTTGTCGATCTATCAAAATAAGCCTCAAGTAATTATGTGGAAAAGATAAGCATTACTCTACCGTAACAGATTTCGCTAAGTTTCTAGGTTGATCGACATTACAATCTCTCATTACAGCAATATGGTACGATAACAATTGTAAAGGGATAGAAGTCAATAAAGGACCTAAAGCATCTTCCGTTTTAGGAACTTCAATAACATAATCAGAAATAGCCTTCACTTCAGTATCTCCTTCAGTGACAATGGCAATAACTTTTCCACTTCGGGCTTTTACTTCTTCAATGTTACTGACTACCTTTTCATAGTTTTCATGCTCTGTAGCAATCACCACTATGGGCATATTCTCATCAATTAATGCGATGGGTCCATGCTTCATTTCTGCAGCAGGATATCCTTCTGCGTGGATGTAAGAAATTTCTTTCAATTTTAAGGCGCCTTCTAAAGCTACCGGAAAATTGTATCCTCTTCCTAGGTATAAGAAGTTGTTGGCATCTTTAAATTTTGCAGCAATAGACTTAATTAATTCATCTGCTTGAAGCATTTTTTCAACCTTAGTAGGAATGGCATCAATTTCTACTAATAATTGTCGGTATTTAGATTCAGAGATTGATCCTTTTTTATGAGCAATTGATAAGGCCATTAAAGAAAGAACGGTTACTTGTCCTGTAAATGCTTTTGTTGAAGCCACTCCAATTTCTGGACCTACATGCGTATAAGAACCTGCGTGTGTTTCTCTAGAAATGGAAGACCCAACAACATTACAAATTCCTATAATTGTTGCGCCTTTATCTTTCGCCAATTTAATGGCAGCTAGTGTATCTGCAGTTTCTCCAGATTGAGAAATCGCGATGACCACATCGTTTTCGTTGATAATAGGATTTCTATATCTAAATTCAGAAGCATATTCAACCTCTACAGGAATTCGGGTAAAATCTTCAAATAAATATTCCCCTACCAGTCCTGCATGCCAAGACGTGCCACAAGCAACAATAATGATGCGGTTTGCATTCATTATTTTTTGTTCATAATCACGAATGCCCCCTAAAGATACAATGCCTTTGTTTACATCAATTCTTCCCCGCATACAGTTTCTGATAGAAGTGGGTTGCTCAAAAATTTCCTTTAACATAAAGTGGGGGTAACCACCTTTTTCAATGGCTTCTAATTGAACTTCTAATTCTTGAATATATGGGGTAACTTTTTGATTTTTAATCGTGATTAAACGAAGCTCTTGATGTTTAGTAATCACAGCAATTTCTTCGTCATCTAGGTAAACTACATTTTTCGTATATTCTACAATAGGAGTGGCATCAGAAGCTACATAATAATCCCCATCATTTCCAATACCAATAACGAGTGGGCTACTTTTTCTTGCAGCGATCATTTCGTTAGGATTTTCTTTAGAGACGATTACGATTGCATAAGCACCAATAACTTTACTTAATGCTATTCTTACAGCCTCAATTAAGTCTACTTTTGCTTTGTATTGAATGTCTTCTATTAAGTGAATTAAAACTTCAGTATCGGTATCGCTTTCAAAAACATGACCCCGTTGGATGAGCTCGACCTTTAAACTCGAGTAATTTTCGATAATTCCATTATGGATAATGGCTAAGTTTTTAGATTTCGAAAAATGGGGGTGAGCATTCACATCATTGGGAGCACCATGTGTGGCCCATCTCGTATGTCCTATGCCTATTGTACTGGTGGTGTTTTTTCCTTTAGCGAAGTTTTCTAATTCGATAACTTTCCCTTGTTTTTTGTAAAGGTTCAGTTCTCCACCATCAATCAATGCAACTCCAGAACTATCGTACCCTCGGTACTCTAAGCGCTGTAGTCCTTTTATTAAAATTGGATATGCCTGTTTATCCCCAACATAAGCTACAATTCCACACATAAATTAAATTTTTGAATAGGTAATCTCTAACCTGATCTTGTAAGTAGTATTTTCTTCTCCAGAACCTAAAACAACTCTGTTCGCTTCAGTTTTAGCCCCGCTAGAGACTAAATACATTCCGTAGTCAGTTTCAGTGGTGGTTAAAAGTTGATGGAGATGACGTGTAATGTTAAATGAATA
The DNA here is from genome assembly GCA_034112225.1 of Flavobacteriales bacterium. Lineage (GTDB taxonomy): Bacteria > Bacteroidota > Bacteroidia > Flavobacteriales_E > Vicingaceae. The sequence goes on from JAWUVT010000155.1 coordinate 16,018, forward strand.
AGAACTGGTTTCGCTTTCATAAACTCCTCCAAAATGAGTGTTATCCGTTTCTATACTTGAGTTATTGTCTGCTAAAATAATTTGATTTCCATCCGCATCAATACCAACCAGATAAAGGGTTTCGTCAATGGCATCATTCGGAAGGTCAGATCCTGTTTCCACCGTAAAGATAAGCGTTGCTTTATTAATGATAACAGGGTCCTCTTTTGCGAGGTCTCTTATGGTAGGGAGTTCAATTTTAGTTTTAACACCTGCCATAGAAGACACATAAGTTCGATCAGTTATTTTTGACGCCTCATTGTTCAACTGTTTTTCTACATCAGTAGCCGTATAATTATGAGAAAATTGAGAATATTTTTCTGTAGAAGTATTGATGGAAAAGCTGTAAGATAAACTATCGTCATAATACATGGTTAAGGTAGAAAGTTCAGAATTCATATCAAAATAAGCAATTGATCCGGAACCCGAACTCAAGGATGAGTTGTCTACATTTTCTGAAGTTGTAATGTAAAGCCCTTTTATAAAATTTGCAAATGCAGCATCATCAGTTAGGTCACTGGCAGGAGCCGTAAGAATTTTATCTCCAAAGGAGTTGTTCAACTTTATTCTTACATGTGGAGCTCTTTTAATTGTGTCAAATTCAATGTCTACACTATCTCTTAGGTTGGGAACAAAATTCAGGCTTCCTTCTAGAGTTGACTTGTAAGCGGTAGGGGTGTTCGAATAATAGTCCGTGTTAACATCTAGATCAGCATCCAGCTCATATACATTAAGTGTCATACTGCTTGCTGTATCTCCATATAATCCGGCATAGGCCAATGTAAGCACTATCGAATCAACAGTAGGAGTAGCGGTTTCAAAATCTAGATTAACCCCAGTTAATAAAACTTGAGTATAAAGAGCAGAAGAAACCTGTCCAAAGATGGGATCGTTATACAACCCAACCAGGTTAAGGGACAGAGCATCTGTTCTTAGGGAGTCTTCTCTTTCTACACTTGTTATGATCTCAAAAGTATCTACATAACTAATTTGCAAATTTCCATTGTCAAAATCAGGCGTAAGTTTCCCGTCTTTTTTACATGAAAAAAAGAGCGTTAAAAAGAATATTGAAGAAAGAAAAAAAGCTTTCCTAAGGATGAGGGTTGATGTACTTTTCATTTATTTTTTAAGCTTGTATAACCTTTTCAGTTTCTAAAATTTGATCGTAAAACTTTGAATAGGCATTCACATAATCTTCTGGAGCTTGATATCCTAATTTTGGTTTTTCTGCAGCATTAAAATGTTTTTCTAATTCTGGATGAAGCGTCTCACTTGCCATAATTACAGCGTCAGAAGCATCAATAGCCGCTTTGTTTATTCCCACAAATGAAGTGTCGTTATATCCCGCAATTGCCTCTTCACTAATTCCCTCCATCATTGCTTTTTTAGCAAAGTCTTTATCTAAGGGCTTATCAAATTGATTATCGTATAGCGAGAAAATTACTTTTGAATTTTCAAAAATAGGTTCTTTCTTAAAAGAAGTTTTAATATATAAAGGAACTAAACTTGTCATCCAACCGTGACAGTGAATAATATCGGGTACCCATCCTAATTTTTTTACGGTTTCTAAAACCCCTCTTACAAAAAAGATCGATCTTTCATCATTGTCTTTAAAAACTTTCCCTGTTTCTTTGTTGTTGAAAACTGCTTTTCGTTGAAAATAATCTTCACTATCAATAAAGTAAACTTGCATTCTTGCCGCCTGAATAGATCCAACTTTAATAATTAAAGGATGATCATTTTCATTGATGATTAAATTCATTCCAGACAAACGGATTACCTCGTGTAGTTGGTTTCTTCTTTCGTTTATACATCCAAACTTTGGCATAAACGTTCTAATTTCTTTTCCGTCTTCTTGAATTCCTTGTGGTAAATATCTTCCGAAACGACCTAGTTCGTTTTCTTCAAGATAGGGGGTAATTTCTTGGGAAATAAATAAAATCTTCTTCTTTTTCATAATCAACCTGTAATATTTGTAGCAAAGATACTCTATTTTTGACTGTTTTTCAAGTTTAGGTAGGCTTTGTTGTGTTAAGAATTCATAAATAAGAGGAGCGTATTTGCGAATAAAACCATGAAAACTTCCCTGTTTTATGAGGTTTTATTGACTATTTTTGTTCAAAATGTTTTTCTGAGGAGAGACTTGTTTCGTCTAAGATAGTTCGATTTTTACAGTGTTTTTTTGATGTTTCATGAGAAATCTCAGCTGCATTGTTTGGTTAAAGTTTAAAAATACAGCATAATATATTGCCGCAGTCTTTAAATAAATCATTTATTTTGCTGAAAAATAAAACATTATGCAGGTTTTTACTACTGTACAAGAAATACACTCTTTTTTAAATGCAAAAAATGAAAATACGATTGGCTTTGTTCCTACGATGGGGGCACTGCATCCTGCACATGTTTCACTCATCGCTATTTCTAAAGCTGAAAACGACATCACCATCTGTAGCATTTTTGTAAACCCTAAGCAGTTTAACAAAAAGGAAGACTTAGTGATGTATCCGAGAAACACAGCGTCAGATTTAGCCATCTTAGCAGCAGCAAATTGTGAGGTGGTTTTTATGCCCAGTGTTGAAGAAATGTATCCCTTAGCAGTAAAAAAAGAATTTTATTTTGGAGCACTTTCAGAGGTAATGGAAGCCGCCCACAGACCAGGCCATTTTAATGGGGTTGCCATTGTGATAGAACGATTTTTTGAAATTTTATCGCCAACAAACGCCTATTTTGGAGAAAAGGATTTTCAACAATTGGCCGTTGTAAGAGCTTTAACAGCGCAAATTGAATCTTCGGTAACTATTGTAGGATGTCCCATCTATAGAGAGCCTAGTGGATTGGCCATGAGTTCTAGAAATGAAAGGTTAACCGAAGAAGAAAAAGTAGTGGCAAGTGAAATCAGTAAGGCTTTAACTTTTGTTCGTTCCAACAAAAAAACACATTCAATTGCGGCATTGAAAGATTATTTTGTGGAAGAAATTAAGAAGCATCCAGCGTTAATGTTGGAATATTTTGAGATCGCTGATCAAGCTACATTAACACCATTAACTGACTGGAGTAAGCTCGGACAACAAATTGCTTTTACAGCTGTAAACTTGAATGGAGTAAGGTTAATTGACAATATGACAATTATTAATTAATTTAGTCGCCAATTCACTGAAGTTTGAAAAAGACACTTGTCACCATATTAAAAGTAATTCTCCCTTTAGGAATAGGGGTTTATTTGACTTGGTTTTTTATTTCAAGGCTCACTACTCTTGAATTAGACAATTTAAAGGAGGCGTTTTTAAATGCCGACTATCTGTATATTATTTTCGGTATAATTATCATGTTATTGAGCCACATGAGTAGGGCTTACCGCTGGAAGTACATGTTAGAACCGTTAGGGCATCAACCCCATTTTTGGAAAATGTATCATAGTATTATGATCGGTTATGTCTTGAACTTAACGATACCTCGTTCTGGAGAATTAGCCAGAGCGGGTTATTATGCAAAGTACCAAAAAGGGGCTGCAGCAGGAAAAGTATTTGGGACCATTCTTGTAGAACGAATTATTGATGTGGTCATGTTAGGCTTAGTTTTTATGATCACTGGCTTCCTTCAAAAAGACCTTGACGCATTAAATTCTATTAAAGAGTCTGCTGGTGGTGGGTTGCCTAGTTGGGTGTATTATGTGGTTGGAGCTCTCTTCATTGCTGGGGCTGCCACATTTCTTTTTTCAAAAATGATCAGAGAAAAAGTAATTGAATTATTTACCGGTATTTTAGAAGGGGTAAAAACCATTCTTCAATTAAAACAGCGGGTAGCTTACATTGGGCATACCTTATTCATTTGGGTCTGCTATGTAGGCATGATTTGGGTTTGTTCTTTTGCCTTGCCAGAAACTGCAGGCTTGGAAATTGCAGCTGTATTTGCTGCTTTTGTTGTGGGAGCTGCTGCAATTACAGCTACGCCAGGTGGAATTGGCCTTTACCCTTTATTAGTGGCAACTGTTTTAACCGATTTATATGGAATAGAAAATGCAGCTTCTTTTAGTATGTTAGCCTGGTCTGCCTTAACCCTTTTTACGATTATATTTGGTTTACTTTCCTTAATCGCATTGCCTATTATCAGTAAAAAACAAGTCTAAAAATTTTCTCGATGAATAAATTTGAAGCCATTCAAAATAAAATTAGTGCCAAAGACGACCTATTGGCTAAAGTTTCCGAATGGAAATCACAGAATAAACGAGTTGTTTTTACCAATGGTGTGTTTGATTTGTTGCATCGGGGACACATTGCTTATTTGGCTCAAGCAGCAGATTGCGGTGATCAATTTATTGTGGCTGTAAATTCGGATGCTTCTGTAAAAAGATTGGAAAAGGGAGCGAGTAGACCTTTGCAAGACGAAACCTCTAGAGCCTTAATTATTGCTGCACTTCAATTTGTGGATGCCGTTGTCGTCTTTGATGACGACACCCCCTTCAAGCTAATATCGGAGCTTAAACCTGAGGTGTTAATCAAGGGAGGAGATTATGATGCGAATTGCACCAATCCTTCTGATAAAAAATACATTGTTGGTGCCGATGTTGTAAAAAACAATGGAGGAATAGTGGAGGTAATCTCTTTTGTAGAAGGCTATTCTACCACCAGAATTGAAGAGAAGATTAAGAACTCTTAACTCCATTCTTTATATTTCTCAAATCTGCTTCGCAGCATTCGAAAAGACATTGCGAAAGTGAATGTTAGTATGGGAGCCACTGTCATCTCGCTCTTGTGGAGAGATCTCGCAAAGTTTTAGAAAGACCTTACGCCAATTGATACCCAACACCTTTAACCGTTTTAATCAATTTTTCGCCTATTTTTTCTCTAATTTTTCTGATGTGAACATCTATAATTCTTTCATTGTTGCTCGCAATCTTATTCCAAACTTGTTGGTAGATTTCTGCTCTCGAAAAAACCTTTTGAGGGTTTTTTAACAACAAGTACAGCATTTCAAATTCTTTTCTGGGTAAGGAAATTTCATCTGAATCTATTACTATTAAATAGCGATTTCTATCAATTTTTAAATTCTTGTAAGAAAGTATTTTGGGAACAGAATCTATTCTGTTTTGCGGTTTTCTTTTTAACAGGGCTAAGATTTTCTTTTGAAACACCCTTGGATTGATCGGCAGCTCAATAAAGGCATCGGCACCAGCCTTAAAAGCCTCTACTTGGACGTAGTCCTCAAAACGAGCTGAAAACATCACCACAAAGGCGTTTAATGCGTTCTCTGTGGTTAATCTATAGCACAATTCTATTCCGTCCGTATTAATGATCTCTAAATCAAGCAGTATAATGTCTGGATTGGTTGAATAGAGCCTATTTACCTCAGGCTCTCCAGCACTAGAGTTCGTGTCAACAATAAATCCTTCTTTCTGAAAGAAATTTTTAGTGTCAGAAAGCAGATTTTGATTACTGCTGAATATGCTCATTTTCGGGTTCATAACTCATCTTAAAATTAGTAGAACCCTAACCAACAAGGGTTAACTTAAAGTTAAGGAAAGTTTAATAATCCTTTTTATTGGAGATTTGCCCCTTCTCGTCCCACATGATCCAAGTGCCAACTTTCTTTCCCTGAGCATAATTCATGGAATAACGTTTAACTCCTCTTTCGTCCCAAATTTGCCATTCTCCATCTTTATCTCCTTTCTGGTAATAAGCTTCCGCTAATTTTACTCCTTTTTGAGACCACCTTACCCATTTCCCATTCTTGAGTCCTTCAAGAAAAGATCCCTGCTCCATTATTTCTCCAGAGAAATAATAAAACTCAACCGTTCCATCCTCTCTTCCTTTTTTTACGGAATAGACGGCTTCTTTTTCTCCGTTATCATAGTAAGAAATATAAGTTCCTGAATATTCTTCCAAAGAACTTGCATCTACATAAACCCCTTCTTTTTTTATTATTTTCTGTCCAAACCCAATAGTCGAACAAATTAAAGCGGTGATCAAAAGGACTATTTTTAAATTCATTTTTATATTCTTTTAATGAAAAAATCCCCTGCGGTTACAGGGGATTTAAAGATCTATTTTTCTTCTATTTATTTCTCTTCTAACTCTACAGTAACCGAGTCATTGTTGTTGGCGTTGATAACAATCGCTTTATTTTCATAGGTAATTAAGCTAAACGATACCGTATGTTGCCCTTGTACGACATTCTCTAGTGTAAAGTTTCCATCAAAATCGGTGTACACTGTTGTTTCTTTTCCATCTAACAAAACTTTAACACCCGTTAAACTCTCTTTTGTGTCAATCACTTTACCAGTAATTGAATACATCTTCAACTCTTTTTTGTCCTTGTTATCATTGTTGTTCGCAAATGCGAATGAAAAAGAAATAAGGGCGATAATCGTTACAATTGTTCTCATAATAAATGTTTTTATTTATGAGGCAAAGTAAAGGGTTAAAAACAGCAAAAGCGTAAAATGATCTTTACGCTTCTGTTATCCTATTGTTATGCAATATTAATTTAATGTTAATGCTTAATATTCTCCAGTAATTCCTTCAGTTACATTAATGGTATGGTCACCAACTTTCTCTAAAGAGTTAAACAAATCTGCATAAATCGCAGCACTTTGGAAATTGTAATCCCCTTTTTCTACACTGGAAAAATGTTCTTTTCTTAATGTTTTTCTGTACTTGTTTAAAGCCTCTTCTTGTTCTTGTGCTTTAAGCAAAGAAACAGAACTGTAACTTCCATCAAGGTTTTCACACATGGTAGCTAAGCAGGCCTCTACCATATCAAACATATCTAAGATGTTCTTTCTTTGGTATGGAGTAAAATATATTTTCGATTCAATCTTGCGCTCAATGCCTTTAGACATTTGGTAATAAATATCTCCAATACGCTCTAAATCTCCAACAATACTTAACATTCCTCTTACTTTTATAGATGAGTTTTCACTCATTTCTGCTTGAGAAACTTTTGTTAAATAATCAGCAACATCTCTTTCAATATTGTCTGTAATGTCTTCATATTTCTTAATTCTAGCTAAAGTTTTACTGACCACCTTGTTTTCTAAATTTTCAGCAACTAAACTTCGAACAAAACCATTCATTTTGGTAACGATCACACCAAATTTAGAAACTTCTTTTTGAGCTTCCATTAAAGACATTTCTGGAGTAGACATCATTCCTGAATTAATGTATTCTAAGTGATATTCTTCATCCGAATCTCCTTTAGATTTAACAGATTTGATCGCAAGTTTAACGAGTAGCGGAACAAACCAGATCATAATCGCAACATTCACTAAATTAAAAGCGGTATGAAAAATTGCTAATCCCATTGGAGCGCCTTCGGCAGTCATTGGGTCTGGAGAACCTATCCAATTCATTGCAATAGCTCTTACCCCTTCTAATACAGGAGTAAAAGAAATCAAAAGCACTGCCCAGGTTACTCCAACAATGTTAAACATAGAATGAATTCTTGCGGATCGTTTTGCATGAACATTTGCCGGCAAAGAAGCCAACTCCGCAGTAATCGTTGTTCCAATGTTTTCACCCAAAATCATTGCCGCAGCAACTTCAAAAGGAATAATACCGCTAAAACAAAGCGTTTGCGTTAACGCCATAGATGCGCTTGATGATTGAACGACAATCGTAAGGATCGTTCCAACAATAATAAAGAAAATGTTACTTAAGAAACCTCCATCAGCATACGCTCCTAAAAAATTTAAGATTTCAGGGTTATTTTTAACGTCAGGCACTGCATGTTTCAATTCAGATAAACCCCAAAACAAAATGGCAAATCCAACAATAAATTGTCCGATATACTTTATTTTATTTTTCCTCATAAACAACATCGGTACACCAATGGCTAATAAAGGAAGTGCCATTGAAGCAATTTTCACTTTAAAACCTAATACCGCTACTAACCATCCAGTAATTGTTGTTCCGATATTTGCTCCTAACATAATCCCTGCAGACTCAACTAAAGAAAGCAACCCTGCATTAACAAAACTTACCGCCATAACTGTACTAGCAGAAGAAGATTGCACAAGACAAGTCACCAAAAATCCAGTTAAAACGCCTAGATATCTATTTTTTGTCATTGTAGAAAGTATCCTTCTCATGCTACTTCCTGCAGCCATCTGTATCCCTTCACTCATTATTTTCATTCCATAAATGAAAAAACCAAGAGCTCCAATTAGTTTTAATGCATCAATAAATCCAAAATCCATTTTTCTATGTTTTAATTTTACAGCAAACATATTGGAGAATTGTTATTTTCAAACAAAAACAGTGTTAAGTAATTGTTAAGTATTGTATTGCAAAGTATAGCCTGTAGGAATTCATTTTCGTTTTTTCGTTTTTTTAATCTATATTTTTATGTAGACTGTGTATATTTGTAACCATGAAAATCTTCAAAATAGTTGCAATAATTTTATTGTTGGTTATAATAACCCCAACTATTATTTCAGCGTTTTCTTCATTTTATACACTAGATTGTGAATTCGTTTCTTGTGAAAAAACAACAGAAAAAGAAAACGAAGAAAATAAATCAGAAAAAGATGTGGATGATTTAGAAGAATACTTGATCTCCAAAACAGAATATATCACCGAGCAACATAGTGCTTTTTTGGCGTATTCATTTAGAGGTAAACATTTCATTGACATTGTTTCTGATATTGTTAACCCCCCTCCAGAATTGGCTTAAAATATTTCTGCCCTAAAAAAATTATCCCAACAATTATGAATACTCCTCTTTTGTTACTTTTCAGAAAGAGAGCTAAAAATATACAATGAAAAACTTATTCAATTTTAAACACTTTAAAGGAGATCTTTTTGGTGGGCTTACTGCTGGTATAGTAGCACTCCCTTTAGCTTTAGCCTTTGGTGTTAGTTCTGGTTTAGGACCAAGTGCTGGTCTTTACGGAGCAATATTCGTAAGTTTCTTTGCGGCTTTGTTTGGTGGAACTAGTACCCAAATTTCTGGACCAACGGCTCCAATGACAGCTGTAAGTATGGTCGTTATTGCAGGGTTTATTGCACTTAACGATGGGGATGTAGAGAAAGCTTTGCCAGGAATTTTAATTATATTCTTGCTTGCCGGAGTAATGCAAGTAGGACTAGGTTTGTTAAAATTAGGAACTTACATCAAGTACATTCCTAACCCTGTTGTTTCAGGATTTATGACTGCAATTGGAGTAATTATTTTGGTTACTCAAGTTCTTCCTTCTGTAGGCTATTATCCTAAAGATGATGAAAACTATGTTCTTAAATTTAAGCCACATGCCGAAGAAGTTATTTTAGAAAAAATTCTATTAGAAGAAGAAGGGGAAGGAATATTAGTGTTAGAAAATTTTAAGGAAACGATTAGTCGAGCACAGCATATTACTACAGACCAAATACATTTAGAATCTAAAACACTAGCAGGAAAAGAGTCTAGTGGTGTACTCGGCACATTAAAGGTTTTGCCTAGAGCGTTGCAAAATATTAATTGGTTAGAACTTTGTTTAGCGCTATCTACCATTCTTATTATCTATGGTTTTAAAAGGATAACAACAGTTATTCCAAGCACATTGGTTTCCCTTCTGGTTGTTTCTGGTGTTGCGTATGGATTTGGTTTGGATTATAGACCTATTCAAGAAATTCCTGGCGGATTTCCAATGCTTAACATCGGTATCTTTTCTGGATTTAGTTTAGGAAGCATTACTCCCTACATCTTTACAGCCTTTACTTTAGCACTACTTGGGGCAATAGATTCATTGCTAACGTCAGTGGTTGCAGACAATATGACCAAAACAAAACACAACCCTAATAAAGAATTAATTGGGCAAGGATTAGGAAATTCTATTGCAGCTTTATTTGGGGGAATTCCTGGTGCAGGTGCAACTATTAGAACAGTTGTAAACATTAAGGCCGGAGGAAAAACCAGACTTTCAGGAATGATGGCTGGTGTTTTCTTGTTGATTATTTTATTACTTCTTGGTCCAATTGCTTCGCAAATACCTGCTGCAGTTTTGGCCGGAATTTTAGTAACTGTTGGAATTGGAGTTATGGATTGGAAAGGGCTTAAGGCAATACCTAACCTTCCCAAAACAGAGGTATTTATTATGCTTATTGTACTTGTTCTTTCTTCGGTATGGAACCTTGTTTATGCTGTGGGTATTGGTCTTGTATTGGCTACTTTTACTTTTATGAAAGAAATCGCAGAGATAACCTTTAAACGTTCTAATGTTACAACTCTCGCAGAACAAAAAGTATTGAGTAACACCATTGATTTACCACAAAACCTGAAAGAAGAAGTTGTTCTTAAAGAAATTAATGGTCCTCTATTTTTTGGATCAACAAGTGATTTTCAATTAATGGCCAAACAAATACCTGCTTCTGCTTCAACAGTTATTATTAAAATGGATGAAGTTACCTATATGGATCAATCTGGGGTTTTTGCTATGGAAGATGTAGTGATGGATCTTTGTAAAGAAAACAAATTGGTTCTTCTTTTAAATGTTTTAGAGCAACCAAAGTATATGATGGAAAGAATAGATATTATACCAGATCTAATTCCTAAATCCCAAATTTTTGACTCTGAAAAAAATTGCATAAACTGGATAAAAGAAAATATTAAAGACACTATTAAATAAAAAAAAATGAAAACACATACAAAAATATTTCAAGAAAATTTAACTCCAGAAACTGCTTTTGAGGTACTGAAAGAGGGTAACCTGCGATTTATTAAAAATCTTAAAACACAAAGAAATCACCTTGATTTAGTAGCGGAAACCAGCGAAGGTCAGTATCCTTTTGCTGTTATTTTAAGTTGCATTGACTCGCGTGTTCCTGCAGAACTAGTTTTTGACCAAGGTATTGGTAATATTTTTAGTGTTAGAGTTGCGGGAAATATAGTGAATGAAGATATTTTAGGTTCAATAGAATATGGTTGTGCTGTTGCAGGTTCTAAAATACTAACCGTATTAGGGCATACAAAGTGTGGGGCAGTTACTGCAGCGTGTGACAATGTTGAGTTAGGAAATATAACTGCTTTACTTAATAAAATTAAACCAGCAATAACAACAGTAAACGCAGAAAAAGGTAAAGTAGAAGTAGAAGATGTTGCCATTGAAAATGTACTACAATCTATGAAAGAAATAAGAGCAAAAAGTGAAATTTTAACGGACCTCGAAAAAGAAGGTAAAATAAAAATTGTTGGAGCTATATACAATGTAGAAAATGGAGCCGTAACTTTTCTTTAAAATAAGGTGCTTTTAAGTATAGAATGAGTATTATTGAATAGTATATCTACAATATCATATAGCTTATTATTTTCAGTAGTTGTATTAAATAATCCTCCTAAAAATTAAATTTAAAATACAAAAAAAAATCCTCCTAAGTTAGGAGGATTTTTTTGTTACATCAGCTCAATTATACCTCATTATTTCATTTAGAAATGTAAGTCAAATTGTAATCTATAAATTAAATCGCTATCAGGACTGTTTTCTGTAGTGCTGTAAGTAATATCTGACTGTACTTTAAGCTTGTGCCCTTTAAAAAATTTAGAAAGGCCTAAAGTGTACTGAGTTTGAATATCATTTCCTGTAATTTTTTTATCCCATTCTGTTAAAGTATACCTTCCTGCAACTTCCCAATTATTTTTTAATAAATATCCCATTTGAAAGTTCATCCCTGTTCCAACGGCAACAACCTGACCCGTTTTAGATCCATCATAATTGGTTACACTGTCTTTTTCTGCAGTTCTCTGTGCATATTCGGCCATTAAAGAAAAACCACCATACTTAAACATCATGTCAGCAAATATTGTAGTAATATCTGTTTCAAAATAACCATTGATATCATTTTCATTTTCATCAATACCAGCAATATTATCCATATAACTTCCTTGATTACTTTTATTTTTAACAGCTCTATCATGCAAATCATAAGTTCCACCTAAAGCTAATTTTGGTTTTTTTTCTCTTTTAACTGAAGAACCTACATAATCCCCTTTACTTGCAAAATTTCCAAAAGGCAAAATTTCCATTCTACTTGTGTATTGATAACCTCCTAAATTAACATCGGTAACGTTTCTCCCTTCACCTTGTGAAACGGCAAACATTTCTCTGACCACAAAATTCTTTCCCAACTTAAAATGATGTCTTAATTGACCACCCATATCTCTATCAATATTAAAATTAGAATTCAATTTAGAACGATCAACCAATTGAAGATTAGCAGAAGAAATAACACGTTCTCTATTTCCAGGAAGTTTGGTTTGACCAGCCCAAAGTGTAAAATTCTTATAAAAATTCCACTTCACAACAGCATCCAGTAATAATCTAGCTTCATTCTTTGTATGCACCGATGCACCAGATATATCTCTATTGGTTAAGCCTAATTCAATTTTATATTTTACTTTAGGACTAAAAGCAAATCCACCAAATTTTAATCTTGCTCTTCTAACTAAAAATTGAGAAGTACCAGAACCAATTCCATCGTCTTCGTTCACATTCCAATCTCCAATAAACAACGATTGCATTCTAATTGCAAATTTCATACTGTAAGAACTATCTTTTGCTATTACATTATAAAGTCCTTTACCAAACTTATTATCCGTTACATCTTGTGAAAATACTGTTGTTGAAAAAACAACGAATGCTAACATTAATTTAACCTTTATCATCTTTTTAATTTTTTGTTATGCTTTTTGTTAATGCATCGCAAAAATAGAGAGTGAAATAAATAAAAAGGTTATCATATCATTAATGATATATTAAGTTTATGTTAAGTTGTTAATTGATAGATCAATAATAAATGAGTTATCAATTTATTAAAAATGAAAAAAAATGCGCTATACTTATAAGTATAGAGAGCATCCAAAATATTAACAGTTAATTTTAGCTATTCTATCAGCATGTCTTCCACCTTCAAAATCTGTTTTCAAAAAAATATCTACACAATGGAGAGCAGTTTCTTCAGCTATAAATCGAGCAGGTAAAGCCATAATATTTGCATCATTATGTAATCTAGCCATTTCAGCAATGTCTTCTGTCCAACATAATGCAGATCTAATTTCCTGATGTTTATTTGCGGTCATATTAATACCATTACCACTGCCACAAATTAAAATTCCTAAATCAACAGTTTTTTCTTTTACAGCATTAGCAACTGGATGAGCAAAATCTGGATAATCAGCTCTATCAGAAGTAAACGGACCGTAGTCTTTATACTCCACATTACTATTTTTTAGATGTTTTTTAACTGCTTCTTTTAAATCAAAACCAGCATGATCACTACCTATAGCTACCTTATTTACCTTCATTATCTTATAATTTAAAGTTATGAACACCTCATTTATTTCAAAAATTTAAAGTGTTGAATACTAACACAATAAAATTAACTATAAACCGTGTAAAATATTAATAACTTATTATAAAAAATAAAATATAACGTTAGTATTATTCAAATAAAAATACAATTGAAAAATTAAACGGTTAAACCTAATTTATATCTTTTTTTTATAAGACCACTTACCAACAAAAAATGAACTCAAAATAGATTGAATTGTAATAAAAAATTACTTTATTTTAATAAACTAACAGTAAGTTGATAACTAACCTAAATAATAGTTAAACAGACCTTTAGAATAGTAATAACTATTTATTATTCTTTATAACTTTGAATAAATGAATAAACCAAGTAAACAATTTATTAATTTTAAACTGTTTAAACAGGCATATAGTAGTAACCTACTTTTTTAAACTTTTAATAATAAATTATATATATATATAAGTGTTGAATAACATTGTTTCCATATTCCTAATCATTCTATTTCCATTGCATTACTTTGCACAAGTTAAATTAACTGATGGAAACCAAAAATTTTATTATGAAAATGGACAAGTATCTAGTGAAGGAATCTTAAAGAATGGAATGCCACAAGGATATTGGATTTCGTATTATCCTAATGGTATTATTAAATCAGAAGGAAATAGAAAAGAAACTTTGTTAGATAGTACTTGGATATTTTATGATCAATATGGAAATTTAAATACAAAAATAAATTATTATAAAGGAATAAAAAATGGACTGAAAATAACATATAGCGATAGTTGTAATATTATTTCAGAAGAAAATTATGTGAATGATAGTAAAGAAAATTCAAGTATTTATTTTTATGATGTAAAGGGAAATAAAAAATGGAAAGAAATAAATTATATTGCGAATGTTAAAGAAGGAAAATCTTTTGAATATGCTTTAGATGGTAGATTAATTTCTATTCTTTTTTATAAAAAAGGAACGTTAATTGGAAAAGAAAATATAAATAGATACGATAAATTATCTAAGAAAAAAGCGAACTGGAAAACCTTTTATGATACAGGAAAATTAAAGGAAGAAATGCATTATAAAAATGATCTTTTAAACGGTTATTATAAAAAATATGATCCAAAAGGAATTTTGATAAATGCAACATTATACATCAAAGGAATTCCACAAAATTTTACCGAAGAATTAGCTAATATAGACATTAGAAAAGAATATTATAAAAATGGAAAAGTGAAGACTGAAGGAATATATGACGTTTTTGGAAAAGAAAATGGCCTTTTTAAATTTTTCAATAAAAATGAAACCATTAGTAAAACATTAATTTATTCACATGGAATTTTATTAGCTAAAGGCTTAGTAGATAAAGAAGGAAAAAGACAAGGCTATTGGGAAGAATATTATGAAAATGGAAATATAAAGTCTAAGGGAAGCTATAAAGATGGATTTAGAATAGAAGAATGGAATTATTTTTTTAGCAATAAAAAATTACAACAACAAGGAAATTATTTAATTGGAGAAAAACCCACTGGTTTATGGATTTGGTATTATGATGATGGAAGTGTTTTAAGAAAAGAATATTTTAGAAAAGGTAAAGAAGATGGAATGATGCATGAATATACTCAAGAAGGAAAAATAATTACTAAAGGAGAATATATTGATGGATTAAAAGATGGACCATGGTTTTATGAAATGGGCGATCACATTGAAGAAGGAAATTATTTAGATGGTAATAAATCAGGAGTATGGATTTATCATTATACCAATGGAAAAGTAAGTTTTGAAGGTAATTTTATAGATGGTGAAGCCAATGGCAAACATAAAATATATTATAAAACGGGTAAATTAAAAAAAGAAAAATTTTATGTAATGGGTGTAAAATCAAATTATTGGAAATCTTTTAATGAGTTAGGTGACTTAATGTTAACCCTATTTTATAAAGATGGAAAAGAATATAAAATAGATGGTTTAAAGCTAAAAGATTAAAGAATTGTTGAATTATTTAATGGCTACAAAAGAGGAATTAATAGAAGAAATAGGGTTACTTAAAAAAGAACTCTCAGCTAAAAGTGAAAAAGAAATAGAAAGAGATATCATAGAAAAAGACTTCATTAAAAATCAAATTTATACTCAAAATATTATAAATAGTTCTTTAGATATTATTTGTGCTTCAGATAGTTATGGAACTATAATAGAATTTAATTCTGCAGCAGAAAAAGCTTTTGGTTATACCCATGAAGAAAGTATAAAAGAAAAAATTTCTATTATTTATTCTTCAAAAAAAGAGTATTTAAGAATAAGTAGATCACTTAAAAATAAGGGTTCTTTTATTGGTGAGGTAAAAAATAGAAAAAAAAATGGAGAACTATTTACTTCCTTTTTAACGGCTTCTGTTTTATTTAATGAAAAAGGACAAAAAATTGGAACTATGGGAGTTTCTAGAGATGTTACTGCTTTAAAAGTATCTGAACAACAACTGATTGAAAGTGAAGAGAAATATCGAAATCTATTTGAAAATGCTACTGATTTAATTCAAAGTGTTGACTTAAAAGGAAATATTCTTTATGTAAATAAATCTTGGAAAAAAGCTACAGGATATTTAGACAATGAAATAAAAAATATTTTCGAAATTATTAGTAATGATTTTAATAAAAGTAAAAAATCTTTTATTAAACAAGTTTTTGAATTAAAAGAAGGAGAAAATAAAGAAATAACCTTTGATATTAAAACAAAATCAGGAAAAAAAATTAATGTTAAAGGCAATTTCAATATCAAATATAAAGCGAATAAACCTTTTTCTGTTCGAGCTATTTTAAGAAATGTAACTTCAGAAAACTGGGAAAATACTAAACAAAATTTATACAATAATATTGCCAAAATTGTTGTTGAAAAAGTTAATTCCGAAGAAATTTATGAAGAAATTAGAAAGGAATTAGGAAAGGTGATGAATACTGAATCTTTTATTATTTCTTATTCAGCAAATGGAAAAGACATTACTTTTCCATACTACTATGATAATGTAAATGCTAATGGAAGAATATACCAACCAGGTAGAATCAGTGGAAATGGTGTGAATGAATATTTTTTAAAGAAAAAAAATGCTGAATTATTAAAAAGAAAAGAGTTAGATAAAATTATTGAAAATGGGAAATACTGCCTTTCAGGTAAAAAGTGTAAAGTATTTATTGGAGTACCATTAAAAATTAAAAATAAAACAATAGGAGTTATTTCTGTTCAATCTTATGATAACGAAAATGAATACACTATAAAATCGTTAGAAATATTAGATTATATTTCTGGAACAATTGCCTTAATAGTTCAAAGAAAACAAGATCAAAATATAATTGAAAAACAATCTGCAAAATTAAAATCTATAATAGAAAATAGTTCACACCTTTTCTGGACTTATCATAACGAAAAAGGTGTAACATCTTGCAATACAAATTTTATAGAATATTTTGAAGAAAGCTATACTAACAAAGAAAAAATTATAGATAAATTAAATAAAAAAAGAAGATTTTCTGTTCCTGAACATCACTCTTTTTGGGATAAAAAATACAACTTAGCTTTTAGTGGAAAAAGACAAAATTTTATTTATAGTTCACAAAATAAAAGTGGAAATAAAATTGTAAAAGAGATTTTTCTGAATCCTATTTACAATAGTGATGATGAAATTGTTGAAATTTCTGGTATTGGCCATGATATTTCTGAAAAAATACTTTCTGAACAAAAGTTAAAAGAATCTTTAAAAGAAAAAGAAGTACTTTTAAAAGAAGTACATCATCGAGTAAAAAATAATTTGCAAGTTATTTCGAGTATTTTAAATTTACAATCTTCTTATGTAAAAGAGGAAAAAACTTTAAATATTCTTAGAGAAAGTCAGAATAGAATAAAATCAATGTCTTTTATTCATGAAATATTATATAAGAATACTGATTTCTCTGAAATAAATTTTTCTGAATATATTATTAGTTTATCTAAAAACTTAGTACAATCATATGGTTTATATAATTATTTAATAGCTTTAGATTTATCAGTAGGTAATATTTCTTTAAATTTAGATCTTTCAATACCTTGTGGTTTAATTGTTAATGAATTAGTCTCTAATTCGCTTAAATATGCCTTTGTAAAAAAAGGTAAAGGAGTAATTAAAATCAAATTGTTTGAAAATAATGGCAATGTTCATTTAATAATACAAGATAATGGCTTAGGTTTGCCAAACGAAATAAATTATAAAGACACCGAATCTTTAGGGCTACAATTAGTAAACACTTTAGTAGAACAAATAAACGGAAAAATAGAATTAGATAATAATTACGGAGCAAAATTTACTATCATATTTAAAAAAGAACAGTAATGTCAAAGAAAAACATTTTAGTTATTGAGGATGAAGCAATCGTTTCTAAAGATATACAACAAAGTTTAAAAAAATTAGGCTATAATATTGTTGGTTCTGCTGCAACAGGTGAAAAAGCTGTTGAATTAGCAAAAAAAACTAATCCAGACCTAGTGTTAATGGACATTATGTTAAAGGGTGAAATGAGTGGGATTGATGCTGCTGAACAAATAAGAAAGGACCTTAATGTTCCTGTTATTTATTTAACGGCATATGCCGATGAAAATACCTTGGCTAAAGCAAAGGTAACCGAACCTTATGGTTATATTATTAAACCTTTTAAAGAGGTTGATTTACATACCTCTATAGAAATGGCTTTATATAAGTATTCTAAAGAAAGAGAAGTTATTAAAGAAAGAGATTTTTTGTATTCATTAGTTGAAAATAAAGATTCTGAACGTGTTATTTTTGTAAAGTCTAACTCAAAACTTGTAAAAGTAGAAACTCAAAATATTCTTTTTGTAGAAGCTTTAAAAGATTATGTTGTGGTTAATGTTGGTGATATAAAGTATACAATACACTCTACAATGAAAGAAATTGAAAAGAAATTACCTTTTCAAGAATTTCAAAGAGTACACCGTTCTTATATCGTTCGTTTAGATAAAATTACGTCTATTCAACAACTCAATATTACAATTGATGGCGGTAAAAAATTGCTTCCAATTGGAGGATCTTATAAAGATGATCTTTATAGAAAAATAAAATTAGTTTAAGCTTTAAAAGTAGAATAACTGTTTGCATTAGTTTTAGCGATTTTTTTAGGAAACGTTGTTATAATAGATGACGGAAGCAATATATTAAGAAGAAATGGTCACCTTTTCTTCTTAATATATTGCTTTTCGTGTTTTATATAATTATATTTTGGATGCACCTGTACAAATCTGAGAAGCTTTTATTCTCCATTAAAAGATATATCTGCATAACTTAGAAAGAGTATATCTAGGTTTTACCTCTTAAATAGAAATTTGAAAGTGAATAGACTTTTTTACTTTTTAAGAAGAAGTTCTTTGTGTTTTTAAATCGTTTAAACGGTCTTCTAAATTCAAGTTTTCAGGTGTTCAATAGCCCCGATAATCAAAAAATAAGAATAGACTTTTTATTTTTTATATTGGAATGTAACTAACTTCAACGGTTAAGATACTTACAATTACTGTTTTTATTTTTATAGAACTGCTTTTGTTGTTCATATACTATTAAGTATCCAACGGCTTCTTTGTTATTGATTTATTAATGGAAAATAGAACTGATTATTTTCAAAACATTGGATTCTTTTATTGAGCTGAAAATGTCTTTTTTTTAACCTTTTATAACTTCCAACTCATCTTGCGGTGTCCTGCTTTTGATTTATATTTAGCATAATTTAAAAAGGAGTATCCAATACTTTTTTTTCCTTTTATCTACTATTTCATAACTTTTCTCTTTTCGCATTATTTTATTTAAGAGTTTTGACTTAATCGACAAAATTAAGGCTAAGATTATCTACTACAACAGTTATGATTAGCTTTGAATCAATTGAAAGTTTATGCATAAAAAATTGCATAAATTGTAAAGGCGTAAACCAAACCTATACCTTATACTCATCAGCTTTATAGGAGTGCTTTCAGCAGATTAACTATTAATTTACCTTGTGGTTTACTTGGTTTGCTTTATATTGAATTATAGGGGTCTACTACAACGAATTCAATTGATGTACATTTCGGTGATTTAAAGAATAAACTTG
>JAWUVT010000156.1:0-8101 GCA_034112225.1 Flavobacteriales bacterium
AATATTGCCTAACTTTTTACAACATTTAATCTCAAAAAAATCCAAAAATGTTGGCGGTAAAATCTCTTCTAGTAACTCTATATTCAATTGCTCTTTTTGTCTGCTAAGATAATACTCTCCCCATAATAATCAATGTGACGCGTTTTTAGGTGCAACACTGGCTTGCGGTGTCAGCATTTAGAAATGTCTTTTTAGTGGCACAATTGAAGAGCGATGGCGCGAGAACTTACCTGTACGATTTCGTTCTATAATTCACCAAGCATATTTTTATTGTTGTATCTTTTTCATCAAGGCCTCTATTCTCGCCTGGCTGTTTGGGCTGGTCCAATCTAAATTTAGTGCTCAGATAAACTGATGTGAAACTTTAAAATTTTCAGCCATAAGGTAATAATTTTCTATACTCTGAGAAATGGCTGTTGGATGGTATCGCTGAATATTTTTTTTAATTTGAGCGATTTCCTGTGCTGTTCAATGAACTAAATCAGGCAAATAGTATGAAGTACAATAGTTTTTGGAATTCAAATGTGGAATGGTTTCTGGATTTGTTGTTTCTAAAACAATGCGTGCTTTGATATTAAATTTATTGGTCAAATAATTTAACCTAGAGCTTATCTTCTCTTCGGTTTTAAGCGTTAATTTTTTAATGTCTAACCAAAAATAGTGTGCACTCGGATGCTTTACACGACTTAAAAAATGGTAAAAAGATAACTGAATGGAGGTGTCTGGAGGCTGTCTTACCTCAGCTTTCCGTTTTCAAAAACAACATCGAGTTCCAAGCCTTTAAATACACCTTACACCTCATCGAATCGCTCTAGGCTGTTGACTCTGTGCACCCAAATTTTAGGGTCAAAATCAACTGTTGTTAGTGCTGCTGGTCTTCTTGTGGAGTCGCTACTGTTTTTTAAATAGTAGGATGTTCTTGCTGTATTTTTCGCCTTTTTAATGATCTCCGCAACAATAAAGTCATGGTAAAGAATGGCATTTTCGTATTGATTAATGTAGTTGTCAGCATGTTCGCCAAAAATTGAAATGTTTTTTCGGTAACTTGATCGTAGCGATTTGGGGCCCTATTTTTATAGTTAAAATGAGTCTCATCAAGTGAATAAAAACAACTTTTCTAAAAGTGGCTTTTAAAAAGAGGAAAGGAAAGGAGATCAAATAAGCATAAAGAATAATGATCGCCGCTATATTAACAAAAGAGGTGATGAGGGTGTCAATGTTATACGAGGTATTGTTTGGGTTAATTAACTCAAAAAAAATAGGAAAGGAAAAGTGGGGCTAAGAGAAAATAAAGACATTTAAAAAGTAGGGAGACCAGTTTGATTTTTCATTATTTAGTCGCATTCGTTACTAATTCCTCATTAATAATTTGAAACACTTTATCACGCAAAGAAGAAATATCATCAGCTGTCATTCCTAAAGTTGGAATCGGTTGGTGAATAACTGCTCGGGCGAAACCAGGGCCTGATCTTCCTGAGAATAGCCCCGCCATTTCCAAGCGTTTATAATTGGTATGAAAAGTGATTGGAATTACAGGGACTTGCTTTTCTATTGCCAATTTAAAAGCCCCATTTTTAAACTTTAATAGCTCAGGAACATGGTTAGAAATTGTTCCTTCTGGAAACATAACAACACTATGTCCTTTCTCTAATTCTTGTCCACATCTATTCATGGCTCTTTTTCCGTCTACGATACTTTTTCTATCTACAGGAATGTTCATCTTTTTAAAGAAAATCCCAAAAACTGGGATTTGAGCCAAAGACTTTTTACCCATAAATACAAAATATTGAGTAAATGTTTGATACAAAATAATGATGTCTAAATAAGAAGAATGGTTTGGGGTAATGACATAAGCTTGTCCTTTTTCAATGTAATGGCTATTTTTTACAACCATCAGTATTCCGCTTAGATACATTAAGAGCCCTGTATGGAGCCGCAGTAGTAGGAAGGCTTTGCTAAAATGCTTTTCTGTAAATAGAAATATGAAATATAAAGGATACAAAAGAAGAAGTAAGAGTATAAACCAACAGAAAACATAAATTTTCCAAATGCCTCCTAATATTTCTTTTGCTTTTTTCATTTTAATGAGGTAAAGGTATATAATTGCTTGTTCTTAACCGTAATTATAAATTCAAAAATTTTGATTAGAAATAAATGCTACTTTTGCTCTATGGCAAGAGTTTTAACAGGAGTACAAAGTACCGGAACACCTCATTTAGGGAATTTATTAGGCGCAATTTTACCCGCGATAGCTATGGGTAATGATCCAAAAAATGAGACTTTTTTATTTATTGCAGATTTACATTCCTTAACACAGATTAAGGATGCAAAGCAGTTAAAGGAAAATACTTATAGCACAGCTGCAGCTTGGCTTGCGTGTGGTTTGGACCCAGAAAAAATGGTGTTTTACAGGCAGTCAGATGTACCACAATGCACGGAATTGTCTTGGTATTTAAGCTGTTTTTTTCCTTTCCAGCGATTAACGCTGGCGCACTCTTTTAAGGATAAATCAGATCGGTTAAACGATGTAAACTCTGGGTTGTTTACCTATCCCATGTTAATGGCCGCAGATATACTTTTGTATGATGCAGAGCTTGTTCCTGTTGGAAAAGATCAAATGCAGCATTTAGAAATGGCCAGAGATGCTGCGAGTAGATTTAACAACCAAATGGGAGAAACATTTGTTTTGCCAGCAGGTAAAGTTCAGGACGATACGATGTTGATTCCTGGTACTGATGGGGAAAAGATGAGCAAATCAAGAGGAAATTTGATCAATATTTTTTTAGCCGATAAAAAGTTAAGAAAACAGATTCTGTCTATTCAAACAGATAGCACACCCTTAGAAGATCCAAAAGAGACCGAAACGTGTAATGCTTTTGCCTTGTATAAATTACTTGCTACGGAAGAACAGCTGCTCAAAATGAGGGCGAATTATGCTGGAGGAAATTATGGGTATGGACATGCGAAGCAAGAACTGTTTGAGTTAATTTGCGAGCGTTTTAAGCAAGAAAGAGTCCTTTACAACTATTATATGGAAAACTTGCAAGAGTTGGATGAACAACTAAAAATAGGCGCTGACAAAGCACGAAAAGTGGCACAAGTGGTGTTAGAAAGAACAAGAAAAAGTCTTGGATATTAGAGCTAACGATCGGCTTAATAGCCCAAAAGGAGGCTGTTTTTGATGCACTAAAAAAAAGAGGCTGCCTCTTTTAAATTATTAAACCTTCAGAAAAGCATCCATCAACTTCCATTTTATAGACCGTCCATTATGATTTCTAATTTTGTGGTTTCAAAGCTTGGAGAACTTAAGATTGTTGTAGACACCAAGAATAAAAGATAGCGATCAATGGTTTTTATTTAGGAGATTAAAGACCATGCAAACGCGCGTGATCTCGTATTGGTTTCAACGTAATCTTCGTAAGTTGGTGTTTTAATGAAAGCGATTTCTTCCATACATTTTTGATTGATTTGGGCAATCTCTAAAAACTTAATTTTATCGGTTAAAAAGGCCTCCACTGCAATTTCATTGGCTGCATTTAAAATACAGGCTAAATTTCCTCCTTTTTCTAACGCCAAGTAAGCTAAAGAAAGGTTAAGAAAAGTTTCCTTATCAGGAGCCTCAAAAGTTAATTGAGGATAATCCATAAAGTTAAATCGTGGAGATTTAGATGGAAAACGAAAAGGGAAAGACAGTGCGTATTGAATTGGATGCTTCATGTCTGGCAACCCCATTTGGGCTTTCATACTTCCATCCTCAAACTGAACAATAGAGTGGATAATTGATTGAGGGTGCACAATCACATCAATTTGATGAGGCTGTAAATCAAACAACCACTTGGCTTCAATCACCTCTAACCCTTTATTCATTAAAGTGGCAGAATCGATGGTAATCTTGGCTCCCATCTCCCAATTCGGATGTTTTAAAGCTTGTTCTTTAGTGATGGCTAACAAATCTTCTCTTTTCTTTCCTCTAAAAGGACCTCCTGAAGCGGTTAAATAAATTTTCTCAATTTTGTTTTGAGCCTCTCCTGTTAAACATTGGAAGATGGCTCCATGTTCAGAATCTACTGGTAAAATAGCTACCCCATTTTCTCTGGCCAATTGGGTAATTAATGCTCCAGCAACAACTAAGGTTTCTTTATTGGCTAAGGCAATTGTCTTCTTTGCTTTTATGGCATTTATTGTAGGAAGTAAACCGGCATAACCAACGAGGGCGGTTAAAACAAGATGAATCTCCTCCATCTCTACCACCTGAGCCAAAGCTTCTTTTCCAGTAAATGTTTTAATACCGTACTCCCAAAGTTTTCCTGAAACCTCCTCAAAACGAGATTCATCAACAATAACCACAGCATTGGGTTTAAACTTTATGGCTTGTTCTATAAGTAACTCTGCATTGGTATTGGCAGTTAACACCTCTACTTCAAATTTATCTGAATGCTCCTCTATTACTTCTAAAGCTTGAGTTCCGATAGATCCTGTTGATCCTAGTATTGCAATTTTTTTCTTTATGATTTCTGTCATTCAATGTGAGGTTACTTCAATTCACTGCGTTTCACTCACAATGAGTTCTGTTTGAATTATTTTTTTCTTGAGTTCGTTTTAATTTCATCCATTAAAACACTTTTTGCTTGTTCGTAAGATTTAATGTGGAGGTAATGCCCGTCTCCTGTTTTAGCGATAGAAGACATCGATTTTACCGTCCACCTTTCATTCTTTACCCCAACAACAGAGATCGTTACTCCTTTATTTAAGTTGGCGGCTACATTTCTTAAAATCCCTTTATCGCGTCCTCTGTCTAAATTAAATGCACCATCTGTAGCAATAATTACTTGATTATTTCCTCCTTCAATCTTATTTTCTCGTGCAACTTGATACGCTTTTTTAATTCCTTTTCCTCCAGCCGTGTAACCTCCAGCAGTCAACTCTTTTATTAACTCCATAATACTGGCCTTGTCGGTAACAAATTGAGAGGCTAACACCACATCTGTAGAGGAAGCATAAGTTACTATTGCTAACTTATCAATAGGACGAAGCCCATTTAACAACTCTATCATAGAGGCTTTTAACAAATCTAATCGACCTTTTTGTTTCATAGAAACCGAAACATCGATGCAGAATACCACATTGTTTGGCGCATATAAATTGACAGGCAATTCTTTAGTAGAAACGGTATCTTCTTTTGCGATCATCACCACCTTTTCTATGACGGTATCTTCTTGAACAACAAGCAGCTCTTCTTCAGTAGGTGCTCCCAACTCAAATTGTATGAAATTATTTTTCTGATTCACATAAAAATCTTGTTCTTTGGTGCCATACCCTTCTGCATTAACCACAAAATAATACATGTCCCATTTCAAATCTTGAGAAATCACTCCATTTTTATCGGTAGTCAGCTGTTTATAATTGAGTCCATCCCAAATTACTTGAACCTTTGCATTTTTAATTGGTTTTTTGGTGTTGACATCCACCACTTTTATTGCTAATGCTGTTTTTAAGGCTTTAGGCTGTCTTTTTGATTTAAAATCAGGGCATTGAAGCGACTCCTCAATGTCAAAAGTTTTTGCATCCCCTTCAATTGTCAATATTATGGGCTCGTTGTTCACACTTACCCAAACAGGAATGTCTTTTTTAAACTTTCCTTTTTTCTTTGGCGTATATTTTACTCGAACAATAATGGTACTGTCTGGGGCGATTTCTTTTTTAGAAAATTTAACATCTATTCCGTACGGTTCTTCAATTCTTAAAAGAAAAGCCGTTTTGATTCCCGCATTGGTTAATGTGAAGTCAAAATATTTTTGATCTTCTTTATTAATTCCCCCTAGGTTGTGGTAGGAAGTATTAAAGACAACCTGACCTAAAAGGCTATTGATCAGGGTAAAGACGAATACGATAGCAACTGTTTTTTTCACAAGATTAACTTTGACAATTAGGTATACAAAGTTACCATTTGTTTTAATAAAGTAGAACCTACTAGTCGCTTCTTTACTTCTAAGCGCCTTTCTGCGCTCTAAACACCAACGGGGCTGAGATAAAAACTAACAATAATCGATAAAGTTGTTAATTTATTTAACTTTGCAGACTGATGCAACTTTTTCCTAACAGCTTACGTCTGCTCAATAAGAAATGAAACAATTTTTAAATTCAACTAATCTATCAACAAGCGAATCAAGCAATACGAACTTGTATCGTGGCTTATTTAACAACTTACATTTATGAAACACATCTTCTTCATCCTTTTATTTTCTGTAACCACCGGCTCTTTGTTCGCTCAAAAAAGCACCATAGATGAACGATTACTAGTCGAGTACAAAACAAAAGAACTAAAAACCTTGCAAGCTGAAAACCCTGAAGAACTTCAATATTTAACTCATTGCATTGAAAATTCATTTTCTTGGGGGATTGTTCCCCAAGAAAAAGTAGCGCTTAGTCCTGAAAATTTTAAAAAAATCACCTTACAAAACACTTCAATTGATAACTTTTATGAGCTCGATATAAAAATCTTAGAGCACATTACTCAGTATTTTATTGTCAATGAATCTGACCAACTTCTGATTGTAAAATCTAAAGAACAACTCTTACAAGAACTTAAAAAATAATTATGTTGACAAAAAAAATTATATTATTATCAATTGCCCTAGTGTTTTCTTTTTCGTATTCTGCTCAAATACTGATTACAGATGCTGATTTAGATGTCGCATCTCCTCTGGATTGTGCCGCAAATGCTGGCCCAATAGCGAATTTTTTTGACACTGGAAATTCAGGAAGTAACTACGGAAATAATGAAGACGAAGACATCACTGTTTGTCCTGATTATTCAAATGGATCCAATAAACTAGGTGTAACTTTTGGAACAAACACTGGTTTAGTTTTTGGTGTTCATGCTTCAGACACGTTTTTTGTTTACGATGGGCCTAACACAACATTTCCATTGCTTGGAGCGCACAATAGCGACACTGACCCTACGGGATTTACCCATCAAGCAACATTTGCCGCAAACCCTACAGGGTGCTTGACTTTTGCCTGTAAATCAGACGGAACAAGGGACAGTACAGGGTGGGAAGCGAATATCTCTTGTTTAACATTATTCCAACCATTTACAGCCCATATGATAGGGCAAATGGCAGGAACTGGTCCAGATGTTATCTCTCCTTCCGATACGGGTTACATTGACATTTGTTTAGGAGATTCTATTTTGTTTTCTGGATTTGGAAACTTCCCTTATGACTCAATAGTTGCAGGCCATGGGTATCCTCAAGACAGTTCTAGCATAACTTATGAATGGAACGTTAGTGATGGAACTACTTCAACAAACGACAGTCTTTGGTTTATTGCTCCGGCGAGAAATGGATACTTAATTGAATTAAAGATTACAGATTCATTTGGTCAAATTCAATCGATCATTTCTAAAGTTCGAGTATCTACTGTCCCCAACTTCTCTACTCTTCTTATAAGCCCAGAGAATGTTTGTCATGGAGATAGCTCAACTATTCTGGGCGGAGTAACCAGTACTGATACCTCTGGTGTTACTGCTACAAGTTCAAGTTTTCAATTGGGAGGAACTGTAGCGGGTCAAGTTTATTTACCTGATGGAAATGGCGTAAATCATGACGATATTATTGGCATTAGTGGTTTTCCTTCTGGTCAGCTAGTAACAGCAGCCTCAGATATTGAACTGTTCTCCCTTAACATTGAGCACTCTTTCTTGGGTGATTTAGAATTGATGCTAACCTGCCCTAGTGGTGTTCAAGTAAATATTTTTAATAGTTTTAGCGGCGGTACAGGAGAACTATTCCCTGGAGGATTTGGTGGAGGGAGTACATTTTTAGGGGATGCTTATGATGATAATATTGGTGTTCCTGGAGAGGGAATTGACTATTCATGGTCTACCTCAAATGCTACCTTTGGAACAATGGCTACTGAACATGCGAATGGAAATACAATTCCTGTTACTGGTGGTGGAACAATACCATCTCCAGGAAATGCAATGAACCCAAATGGGGTTTACTTACCAGAAACTTCTTTTGCTAGCTTTATTGGTTGCCCCTTAAATGGAGATTGGAAAATTACTGTTCGTGACAACATTGGTGCTGATGATGGCTTT